>CAZFIJ010000043.1:0-19854 GCA_964519515.1 uncultured Nitrososphaerota archaeon | reverse complement strand
TGATTAACTGTTATCAATCTTGCATTTTCAATTCCCCTTCGAATTCCTGCTAATAAAATGTTACGACGTGGGAGAAACTGGGCGCATTATGCAACTTGAAGAAGTCGGCATCGAGATATCTGATGAGGGTGATGTATGCGTGGGCTTAGATAGAAGCTTTAACTATGAGAAGCTCAAGATAGCTGTGAGGAACATATTATCGGGAGCTATGTTCTTAGCTACGAATTACGATAGGCTCCTGCCCACTCAGGAAGGAGCTATTCCAGGTGCTGCATCTATGGTCTCAGCTATCTCCGCTGCTTGCGGCAGGGAGCCGGATATAATCGTCGGTAAGCCGAACCCGATAATGTTCTTACACGCTTCAGCGAGCGTAGGTGCTAAGAGGCCCCTAGTCATAGGGGATAGCGTGGAGACGGATATCTTAGGGGCTATGAGGGCTGGTATGGACTCAGCCTTGCTGCTCAGGGAAGGGAGGGGAGGGACCGGGCCACGCCCGAGATACGTGTTGAGGGATCTGGAGGAGTTGATCCGCTGAGGGTAAAGGGAGCTTACGTGATCATAATGAGGTCCTCAGGTGGTTCTCTGAGGATAGGGGCTCTCGGGACCTTCGAGATACCTAAGGGGACTCTCGCTTACGTGGGCTCAGCCTATGGGCCCGGTGGCTTACTGGCTAGAGTATCGAGACATCTCAGGAAGGGGAAGCGTCTGAGGTGGCATATAGATTACCTCACTGAGAGCGGGATCGTAGAGATCGAGGAGATACTAGCTATCCCCTCAGCTTGGGAGAGAGATTTAGTGAGGGTTTTAATGGAATTCGGTAACCCCATCATACCTGGTTTCGGTTGCTCAGATCATAAGGATGATAAATCCCATCTATTCTCATTGAAAGATCCGAATTCCCTGAGGGCCTTCTTAAGGGAGAGATATCCCCTTCACGAGCTTCACAATAAGCCTAAGTCTTTAGGGGATATGTAAAAGTTGAGTTTACACGTATGGTAATCCCTTATCACTTGCCTCGCTGCTTCCTCGACCCTCAGCTCCCCTCTGCTCACCCATCCCCTCTTCCTAGCTAATTCCTCAATTATAGTGAAGGGGTCGCTCCCCTCAATACCGTAAGCCCTCTTTATTGAGCTGGGGTCCGCTCTCAGAGCTCTCTCAATTAGAGATGAAGCCACTTCAATCGGATTACTTAACTTCTCAGGAGGGCATCCCCTTATCGCTACCTCCAGGGGGCCGCCCTCTATCGGGATTATACCTGGGGAATCTATGAGATAAAGCTTCCTCTCTATCCTGAAGAGCTGAAAGCTCCTCGTATATCCAGGATTCCCTGGTATCGGGCTCGTCGATGCTGAAGACCTCCCCTTCAGCACATTTATTATGGAGCTCTTTCCCACCTTCGGAAATCCAACGACCAATACTACAGCTGGGAATTCAGGTGCCTCTCCCTTTATGAATCTCCTCAATTTCATCGTTCCCATTCTCTCCCTAGCGCTTATATAAGTCGCTTTCAGCCCCTCCTTCCTGAATACCTCGACCCACTCATCCAGAACCTCTCTTGGGGCTAAATCCGACTTATTCATCACTAATATCACTTTCTTTCCCATAGAGGAAGCTATTTCCTCGATCCTCCTACTCCTAGTAGTCCACGGATCTCTAGCATCTAGCACCTCTAGTATCAAGTTGGCCTTACTCATAGCCCCTTTTATCTCTCCGAACTCAGCGAGCCTCATCGATTAGATCTCCACTCTCGCTTTATCACGTTATCGATAGGGATGAATTTATATCCTTCAGCCTCAGGGCAGGATGCGGATTGATAAGCATAGTGATCCCCACATTCAATGAGAAGGAGAACCTGAAGGAGCTGCTGAGGAGGATAGACTCCTCCCTCAGTGGTATCGAGTACGAAGTGATAATAGTTGATGATAACTCACCTGATGGGACCGCTGAAGAGGCATTGAAGCTCTCAGAGAGGTATCCAGTGAGGGTGATGCTGAGGGCTGAGAAGCTAGGCCTCTCCTCAGCTGTCCTCGATGGGATGAAGATGGCTAGAGGTGAGGTAATATGTGTGATGGATGCCGACCTCCAACATCCACCCGAATTGTTGAGAGAGCTATATGAGAGGATCCTCGAGAACGAAATAGTGATCGCATCTAGGTACGTTAAGGGGGGTTCAGTCGAGGGGTGGAGCCCCCTCAGGAAGTTCATATCTCGGGCTTCAATATTATTGGCCAGGCTCCTCATCCCTAAGGTCAGGAGGATAAGGGATACATCCTCGGGATACTTCATGATCAGGAGGGAGTGCATCGACCCTGAGCTGAATCCCAGGGGTTTCAAGATCCTCCTCGAGATATTGGCTAAGACTGAATGCACTAGAATTTACGAGGTCCCCTATTCCTTCGGCTTGAGGAGATCTGGGGAATCTAAATTGGGATTAGGGACTATGATCAATTACGCACTGCAGTTACTGGAGCTCTCCTCTCCTTTCATTAGATTCTCCATCATAGGGGCTCTGGGCACTCTCGTCAACCTCCTCTCATTATACGTGATGAGGTACTTGATCGGATTCGAGCATGAATTAGCTTCTATAATCGCTATAGAGATCTCACTCTTGAATAACTTCACCCTCAACGACATCTGGACGTTCAGGAAGAGGAGGAGAGGAAGCTTCCTCAGTTCCCTCCTCAATTACCATATAGCCAACCTTCTGGGGATAATCACGCAATTCTCCGTTTCCATGTCACTCTACAGGTTCATCGGGGTGGAATCCATCCTCTCTCAGTTCATCGGAATAATAGTAGGGTTTATCGTGAATTACTCCTTGAGCAAGAGGATAGTCTGGTGGTAGGATGAGGTCTTTCACACTCGGCTTAATGATATCGATAGTTCTAGCCTCTTCCTTCTTCATATACGCTTACAGCGAGGCCTCTTCCCCTAAGTACAGGGGAGATGATTATTACGTGAGCGATGAAGTCTGGTACGTCACTTCATCGAGGAACTTGCTCCATGAAGTCTTCAGCTTGCATCCCAAGTACTCAGTGGGCGGCTACGTCTTCGCTACTATCTCCTTCCATTCTGAGAGCGATCTCATGGAGCATTTAGAAGATCTCGACTCAATGTTGAGATCCATAGGTGGAGAGATAGTCAGAGCTAATTACACTGTGACAGGGGATAGGATAGCAGTTATCTGGGTCATGGTCCCCGAATCAAACTCCTCCAAACTCGAAAAAATAGGGTATGCTAAAGTTAGATATGGTTTTGAATATCCATCCAAATCTGGGATATTGGATTATCTTAACTTAGAACATCCACCTCTCGGAAAGTATATGATAATGCTATCTATGATGCTCTTGGGGGATTCCCCAGCTAACTGGAGGATTCCTGGAATCTTGGAGGGATCTATCATAATAATCTTAGTTTATTTAATCGTTTCTAGACTCCTAAATCCTTTTTGGGGGGTAATAGCGTCCATATCAATAGTCCTCGATCCGATATTCCATGCTATGAGTATAGTCGCTATGCTAGACATACATCTCACCTTCTTCACCGCTCTATGCCTCCTCTTCCTCGTCTACGACAGACCATTAGCAGCTTCTATATCCTCTTGGCTCGCTTTCTCAGTCAAGTTCAGTGGGCTCTTCCCAGTCGCGTGCACTTACCTCTACCTCAGGATCTACAGGGGAGAGAGACCCCTGAGAGCTCTGGCAATTTCAATATTGCCTAGCTTAGTCTATTTAGCTCTCTCAATGCCTCTCATAAATTACTTAGGCCCAGAGAGATGGATCCAGGAGAACTTGAATGCAGCAGCTTGGCACACGACTAGTAGGGGGAGCGGGCCCACTCCATCCCCTCCTTGGGCTTGGTTCCTCAATCTAGCTCCTATGGCCCTTCACTTGAATCCAGATCTAATCGCTAGAGTCAACTTCGTGTCCTATATTTTCTCATTCGTCTTCACTATACTCCTCTTCCCCCTGATGCTGAAGAGGGAGAGGCTCTACATACCGATGATGATGATCCTCTCAATAGTACTAGGTTACACTGCAGTATATATAGCTGGTAACAGAACTCTTTACAGTTTTTACGCTGTTCAGCTCTCTCCTTCAGTCGCCTCAGCCTTCTCAATCTCCCTCTTCTACCTAATTATGGAGGACCTCGGGGGTATTGTGAGGAGGGAGTGGAGATCCCTCTTGGACGCGATCTTCGGGGATAAAATCGAGCTCCCGGAGGAGGTAAAGCCATTCCTCTCTTTGAGAGGAGATAGGTCATTTTATATGCTTAACATGACTCTCCCAGTCTTAGTCTCGATAATACTGCACCATAATTTCTATCTCCCAGGAAGCCCTGTGTTCTTTACTAATGTGAGGGATTTCGGGCTCTCAGGGGTCCTCAGCGATCTCCTAATGAGATCATCAGATAAGATATGGATAAGGGAACTCATCTTCTCCTCTATAACTATAATATCAGCTCTGATAATCTCTCTCGACTTAGCGGAGCTCGGCTCCAAATATCCGATCCCCATATCTTTGATAGTGCTATCCGGTTATGACTGGACCCTCTTATCCCTAGCCCTAGCTCTGGAATCGATCTCGTTGATGGGGAGGGGTAAGAAGATTCCTTCCATTATCCTCGCTGTATTATCTTGCTCATTGAACCCGATTAACATCTTATTGTTCCCAATGATCCTGAGAAAAAGATCTTCCATAATATTCGCTTTATCCCTAATACCTCTCTCACTCCTCTCATGGCCAGAAGAGGGAACGGGTGGGCTTCTCCAGGGCTTCGCGGGAGCTTATACTCCAGCGATAGCTTTAACAACCTCTATAATTGTGACATCTTACTTGATGAAGTATAGCGTTTTCTGGAGCTCAGTCTCAGGGATGGGCTTAACGCTCCTCCTCTCAGGGGTCAAGCAATCCTGGGGCCTCACGGCGCTAGCCCTCATATCTAAGACTCCATCGACCCCATTAATTGAACTTCTCTTATCGATCTCCTTAATAACATATAATAATCCTTCCTTCTTCTCCGGAGTGTTGTTTAAGTGCAATCCGTCTAGCCCTAAGGACGCTTGCTCAGATCCCTCGATATCGATGGTCCTCTCCTCTCTAGCGATTATATACTTAGGGTTGAGGGGGTTGTACCGTGAGAATAAAATTAATCAGAATTAGTTCACTCAGAATGAATTCATTTTTTCATTGAATAAAATTATTTTTTCTTAAAAAATTCTCGCGAGAGTGATCTCGCCTTTTACGTGAAAAGTTTTATTATTTCATAGATTCGGAACTCGGGATGCGTCATGGACGACCTAGAGAAGCTATTCAATCCATCTTCGATAGCGGTAGTTGGAGCATCGAAGGACCCCAGTAAGATAGGATCTCAGATTTTAAGGAATCTCCTGGGATATGGGTTCAAGGGAAAGATTTACCCGATAAACCCGACTGCAGATGAGTTGATGGGGCTCAAATGCTATCCTAAGGTGTCTGACGTACCTGATAAAGTGGATGTAGCTGTAATATCCGTACCATCCGATAAAGTATTGGGAGTGATAGACGACTGCGGTAAGGCTGGCGTTAAGTTCGCTGTCGTCATAACTTCAGGATTCAAGGAGGTAGGAAATGAGGAGTTAGAAGAGGAGTTAGTGAGGAGAGCCCACAGTTATGGGATGAGAGTACTGGGACCTAATATATTCGGCTACCTCTACGCTCCAGCTAGACTCAACGCTACTTTCGGACCTAAGGATGTGCTCTCAGGGAACGTAGCTTTCATCTCGCAGAGTGGGGCATTGGGGATAGCTTTGATGGGATATACAGTCGTTGAGAACATAGGTATCTCTTCTATAGTGAGTGTGGGTAATAAAGCTGATCTCGATGATGTGGATCTCCTCGATTTCTTCGATAGAGATCCGAACACTAAGGTCATAATGATATACTTAGAGGGGATAGCCCCTGGTAGGGGGAGGAAGTTCATTGACGTAGCCTCTAGAGTGAGTTTGAGGAAGCCCATAATAGTGATAAAAGCGGGAAGGACTGAAGTAGGCGCTAGAGCTGCTGCAAGCCATACAGGATCGATCGCTGGAAGTGTAGCTATCTATGAGAGCGCTTTCAAGCAGAGCGGGATCCTGATGGCGAAGAGCGTTGAAGATGCTTTCGATTGGACGAAAGCTCTCGCATGGAACCCCATTCCAGAGGGTGAGAGGCTCATCGTTTTAACTAATGGAGGAGGGGCTGGTGTCCAATCGACTGATACTTTCGCTGATAATGGAGTTTACCTTAACAAGCCTCCAGAGAGCTTAATTCAGGAGATAAAGAAGTTCACTCCGCCCTTCGCTTCCTTCGCGAATCCGATAGATATGACGGGGATGGCTCCGGATGATTGGTACTATATGGGAACACTAGCTGCCCTCAAGAACCCTGATGTAGATGCTCTGACAGTCCTATACTGTCAGACTGCAGTAACTACACCTATGGGAGTCGCGAAGGGGATAGTGGATGCGATAAGGGAAGCTGGGAACAACAAGCCAGTGACAGTAGGGATGGTCGGAGGCCCTGAGGTAGCTGAAGCAGTGAGCTTCCTCAACAAACAGAGAGTAGCTGCTTATCCAACTCCGGAGAGGGCTTCTTCAGCTATGTCAGCTCTCTATGCATACGCTAGAGCGAGGAGCTACGTGATGAAGAGTCTCGCGATGAGGTGATGCGGTGACGTTCATCGTAAGGGAGATCGCTGAAGGCGTTATTCTCTTCAGGATATTGAATAAGATAACTGAAAAATTTGAAAATTTCTGGCCAATTCCCCGGGGTACATCTTATAATTTTTACATAGTGAGGGGGAAGGATCGCACAGCTCTGATAGATGGAGTTGATGCTAGATTCTCGGATGAGTTCTTCAGGGCTTTAGAGGAGAGGGTTAAGGTAGAGGAGATAGATTACGTGATAACTCAGCACTCAGAACCAGACCACTCCGGTACTCTGGCTGAAGTGATGAGGAGGGCTAGTGGAGCTGAGTTGCTGGGCACGAAACAAGCTTTAGCTATAGGGACCTCTCTCTCCGATTACCCAATCGAGAGAGCTAGGGAGATACGAGATAACGAGAGGCTTGAGCTCGGTGGCAAGACCCTGAGGTTCGTAGTAGCTCCTATGATACACTGGCCCGATACGATGATGACCTTCTTGGAGGAGGATCGCATATTATTCACGTGCGATCTCTTCGGATCCCACGGAGCGAGCGAGAAGGTCTACTTCGATGAGGATGACTTCGAGCTCGCAGATTATTACGCCTCGATACTGATGCCTTTCTCAGCTATGGTAACTAATGCGCTTCAGAAAGTGAGGTCCCTCGAGCCTGAGATCTTAGCCCCGAGCCACGGCGCTCTCCACAGGCATGTAGATTCCATATTGAGGACTTACGAGGAATGGGCATCTTGGAAACCGAAAGGTAGAGCTCTGATCGTAGTAGGGAGTCAATATGGGAACTCAGAGATCTTAGCGAGGGAAGCTGCTGATGGATTCAGGGAAGAGGGGATCGAGGCCACTCTAGTCGATAGCTCTTACGCCCATCCTGACGATCTACTGGCACTCACGCTAGAGTCATCAGCTATCCTCATAGTGTCCGCTACTCACAATGGGAGGCCCTTCCTAGGAGTGCGATACTATTTGGATCTACTGGAGGAATATAAGCCCAAAAATAGGGTCTTTGGTGTCATAGGGACTTTCGGATGGGGAGGAGGTGCTGGTAAGTATATAAGGGATTTCCTGGAGTCTCTCAAGATACCTGTAGTAGCTTCTATGGAGGCTAAGGGGAAGCCGGGGGAGAGGGAGCTTAAGGAGGCTAGGGAAATAGGGAAGCTCCTCGCTATTGAGGCGAAGAAGCTCCTGAAGTGAGCTACCTCAATTTTTATCCCTTAGAAACCTCTTGGAAGGTTCTTTGAAGCTCCTTGAGGATGATGAAAGGATGCTTCCTCAATCTATCCCTCGAAACTCCCTTTTCCAGAGCTAGGAATGACTCCAATAGAGCTATCCCCTTAGCTATCCCACGTAACCTCCCCGCTGGCCCGAATATGAGGAAATCTGCACCTCTCATCCTCAAATAGGCTAGAGCTGAGATTAGCATCGGATAAGCATCATCCCCATACCTCTTCTTGCTTAAGAATGATAGGGCATTAGCTGGGGCGCAGCCGACCTTATATCCATGTTCCTTGAGGAAACTCAGAGATTCGGCTGCTATGTGGAGGGATGCTGGATCTAAGACCACTACATCTATCATGAAGTCATCCAATCCCGCTTCTTCAGCCTTAGGCAGGAGGTCCTCACGGATTATCTTGAGCTTGTTCTCTTTCTTCATGCTCTCCAAAGCGTCCCTAGGATCGAAGGCGACTAGGACCGCTGACTTTATTCCAGATTCCCTTATCGCCCCCAGTTCCTCCCTTCCAGCGTCTGGGTAGATCGCATTCGCTATAGCTAGATCTTGAATCCCCAGCTCCCTGACCTTCCTGTAGGAACGGATCCTCACCTCTGGGCTTATACCGTCAACGAATATAGGGATGTTGAAGCTCGAAGCGAACTTCAGATATGGCTCAGCAGCTTCTGCAGAAGATATCATGACATCTAAAGCATAAGGGATATTGAGAGATCTAGCGGACTCTAAATCAACTTCTACTAACCTCCTCTCCCCTTCCTCATCGAATATCCCCTTGTCGTGATCTAAGACCCTCTTATCCCCCTTATAGAAGATAGAAGCTACCATCAGGACCGGCTCCATTCAATTCACCTCAGTATCTCTAGAGCTTTAGATACCCCCTTTGGGGAGCTTATGATCACTCCTCTCACTCTAGTCTTGTTTATGTCTTGAAGTAGCGCCTTATAATCTACTTTTCTCACTTCATTCAGCCCCATCTCCCTGAGGACATTGAGATCTAGATCCTCCATCCCCGGCATTATCATAGTATAGAGGGGGATATCCCCGAGGAAGTCGAGCAGTTCAGATAACTCCTCGACATCTTGTATAGGTTGAGTGACGACGAAATCAGCTCCAGCCTCTATCTTCGCCCTCAAGGTCTCACTAGGCTTTATATACGTAGCGACGCCCACATCGATATCTATGCCATACTCCTTTATCAATTCTATAGCCCTGACGGGATTCAGGGATGTGGGCATCCCTATGGACGGTAGGTCTCCCCTCACTATGACTACCCTCTTTATGCCAACTTCGGAGAGAGCCATTATCTCCGAGATGAAACCCAGCTCACTCCTATCCATTACTCTGTAATTCGGGATGGCTTCCAACCCCAGGCCCTTAGCTACCACAGAGAGTATGAGGGGGGATGGGAGGGGCCTCCCGAAGGGGCATTCTGGGAGGGAGATGAAATCCGCATAACCTATGACACTCGAGAGGGACCTGAGGAACCTGGGGAGATTCGAAGGTACTATCTCTATACCTATCTCCAATCAAGATCACCTCCTAAAATCTGAAATTTTTGAGTAAATATTGATGTAAATCCGGAATGCAGGGTGAATAATAGCATAAATAACTAGGTACCCCCCGAACGATCTCAGATCCATTAGCCCTCAGCTTGAATCCCAACATTAATAAACCCTTCCTTCCATGCTACTAGGTGTCATGATTGGCCAGAAGACAAAATCCCGGGGATGATGAAAAGGAAAGCAGAGATGTGACTTTGATAGTAGCTGATATAATAAAGCAGGCTGATTTCGGCAGGGGAATAGTAAGATTAGATCCAGAGATCATGAAGCAGTTGGATCTGACGAGCGGGGATTATTTGAGGATCTATGGATCTAGGGTCACTCACTGCAGGGTGATGCCCTCAGTCAGTATGGATGTGGGCACTAGGTACATAAGGATGGATAAGATAGTGAAGGGTAACGCTGGAGTCAGGACGGGAGATAAAGTCAGAGTGAGACCCGTGGATATAGGAGAGGCATCCAAAGTAGTATTAGCTCCCCAGGACCATATGATAAGGGTTGCCCCGGATTTCCACACTTGGGTGAAGAGGAGGCTCCTCGACTTCGCCGTGACTAAGGGGGATGTTGTGCTCATACCCATATTCCAGAGGTTCATATCCCTCGTAGTGGTCAGCTTGACTCCCGGGACCTATGGGAAGATAGGGCCCAATACGATAATAGAAGTCAGGGAGTCCCCCGTTGAGCTCGCGAGAGTCGTGCTCCCCACGATAACTTATGAGGACATAGGCGGGCTCAGAGAGGAGATACAGAGGATAAGAGAGATGGTAGAGCTCCCATTGAGGCACCCAGAATTATTCAGGCATCTGGGGATAGATCCACCCAAGGGAGTACTGTTATATGGTCCTCCAGGCACTGGTAAGACTCTACTAGCTAAAGCCGTAGCTAATGAGAGCAACGCTCACTTCATAAGCATATCCGGGCCTGAGATAATGAGTAAGTACTACGGTGAGAGCGAGAAGAGGCTGAGGGAGATATTCGAGGAAGCTGAGAAGAACGCACCATCCATAATATTCATAGATGAGCTAGATTCAATAGCTCCAAATAGGAATGAAGTCACTGGTGAGGTCGAGAGGAGGGTAGTAGCTCAACTCCTAGCTCTGATGGACGGACTCAAGGGCAGGGGTGAGGTGATAGTGATTGGAGCTACTAACAGGCCTGAAGCGATAGATCCAGCTCTCAGGAGGCCAGGGAGGTTCGATAGGGAGATAGAGATAGGAGTGCCAGATAGAGAGGGGAGGAAGGAGATACTGTTGATACACACTAGGAACATGCCCCTAGCTGATGACGTAGATCTAGATAGATTGGCTGATATAACTCATGGGTTCGTAGGAGCTGATCTAGCTGCTCTAGTCAGGGAAGCAGCTATGAGGGCTTTGAGGAGGCTGATGAAGGAAGTTAATCTACTCGAGAGCGAGAAGTTACCACCAGAAGTCTTGGAGAAGCTGAAGGTAACGATGGATGACTTCATGGAGGCCTTCAAGGATATAACGCCCTCAGCTCTGAGAGAGGTAGTCGTTCAAGTCCCGAATGTGAGGTGGGATGACATAGGTGGACTCGATGAAGTGAAGGAAGAGCTGAAGATGGCAGTAGAATGGCCCCTCAAATACCCTGAGCTCTTTGAAGCTAGCGGTGCGAGACAGCCGAAGGGTATATTGCTCTTCGGTCCTCCTGGGACTGGTAAGACTCTACTAGCTAAAGCCGTAGCTAATGAGAGCGAAGCTAACTTCATAAGCGTCAAGGGGCCGGAGATAATGAGTAAGTGGGTCGGGGAGAGCGAGAAGGCAGTTAGGATGATATTCAGGAGGGCGAGGCAGACCGCTCCAACTATAATATTCTTCGATGAGATAGATTCAATAGCACCGATAAGAGGATACTCTAGCGACTCCGGGGTCACGGAGAGGGTCATAAGTCAGTTGCTCACTGAGATGGATGGCTTAGAGGAGCTCAGGAAGGTAGTAGTTATAGCTGCTACTAACAGGCCGGATTTAATAGATCCAGCCTTATTGAGGCCAGGAAGGTTCGATAGATTGATCTACGTCCCTCCACCTGACCTCGCTGCCAGGCTGCAGATACTCAAGATACATACGAAGGGGAAGCCCCTAGCTCCGGACGTGAACCTTGAGGAACTCGCATCAAAGACAGATGGATATACAGGCGCTGACTTAGCGAATTTAGTGAATCTAGCTACTTTAATGGCTTTGAAAGAGCACATAAATAAGTATAAGGATCCTAAGGAGGCATCAGCTCATAGATCGGAGCTCATCATAACGAAGAGACACTTTGAAGAAGCTATGAAGAAGATCAGGCCATTAGGAAAGGAGGAGATCGAGAGATATAAGAGAATAGCTGAGGAATTCCTGAGGAAAGCGTCAGCATGACCTTCAAGTTGCTTCAAACTTTTTTATTTTTCAATATTCTCATCAACTTATGCCCATGCGCGTAGGCATCAACGGTTTCGGTAGGATAGGTAGGCAGGTCTTCAAGATAGGATTGAGGAACCCAAACCTCGATTTCGTCGCTCTGAACGATATAACCGAGCCAAAAGTCCTGGCCCACCTCCTCAAGTACGATTCTGTTTTCGGAAGGTTTGAGGCTGAGATAAGTCACAAGGAGTCCGCGATAATCGTCAATGGGAAGGAGCTGAGGGTCTTCAGTCATAGAGATCCCTCATCAATTCCATGGGATGAGTTAGGCGTTGATTTAGTCATAGAGGCCTCAGGCGTATTCACGAGCAGGAGCGACGCCGCTAAGCATCTCAGGGGATCCGTCAAGAAGGTAGTCATAACGGCTCCCTCTAAGGGGGAGTCTGCTGATTACACTGTCGTGATGGGGGTCAACGAAGGAGGGATAGATGTAGAGAAGCATCACGTGATAAGCAATTCCTCATGCACGACTAATGCCTTCGCTATAATGGTGAAGGTCCTCCACGAGAGGTTCAAGGTCAGGAGGGGCGTTATGACAACGATTCACGCATATACAAATGATCAGAGGATATTAGATGCCCCTCACTCCGATCTGAGGCGCGCTAGAGCTGCTGCTATATCTATGATCCCTACTTCGACTGGGGCAGCTAAGACGATAGAGCTGATATTCCCTGAGCTCAAGGGCAGGCTCTCCGCTATAGCTATGAGGGTCCCGACATATGATGTATCTATAGTGGACTTCGCCGCTGAGCTGGAGAAGAAGACAAGCGTTGAGGAAGTCAACACAGCCTTCGAGGAAGAAGCTAAGAGGATGCCGAAGTACTTAGGGATAGCTGAAGATCCTATAGTATCGGTGGACCTGATAGGGGATGAGCACAGCGTCGTCTTCGATCCCTCCCTGACTCAAGTCGTCGATGGGAACATGATCAAGGTGTTCGGGTGGTACGATAATGAGTGGGGTTATTCAGCTAGAGTAGTGGATCTAGTAGACTATCTCAGGGAAAAAATGGGTATTTGATTACTCTATGTATATAGCGGGCCTCCCGGGGAGAGCCCTCGAGGCCCTCTTCTTAGGGTCGTATGAGGGATTCTCCTCAAGATCCAACTTTATTTTCATCCCCAATTTCCTCTCTAAGTAATCCTTCGCAGTTTCCAGTGTTGATAACTCCCTATCCCTATCGGGGAGCCAAGGCCACCCGCCGCTAGAGAGTTGCTTCACTATCTCAGGGACATAAGAGCCCCTTTCCCTGAGAGCTGGATCCTTCATGAGCTCAGGGATCAGTCTCCTGGGATCGAGCCCTACTTCAGGCTTGAGTTCCTCTATCCTCTTGAAGAGCTCGTACTTCCACGGGGAGGCTACGTAAATGTAGAGATTGCCCCCAGATATCCCTGAAGACGAGATACTCTTAACATCCTCTATTATATTCGATAAAACCTTGTAGGATATCTCGGCTTCCTTGTACTCAGGGATCTCCTCGTAGGACGGCCAAGGGGCTAGTGAGACGAATCCCTCCCCCCCTATAGTCTCCCATATCTCCTCAGCTATGTGGGGGGCGAAGGGGGCCAGGAGCCTAGCCCAGACATTCAAAATGTATTTCATAAGCCTTCCATTAGCTTCACCTTTAGCTTCAAGGTACTCCTCGACTTCATTGAGCAGTAAGTAAACTGAGTGGTGTATCGCCTCCCTAGCTCTGCATTCCTCCATGGCATCAGTTACCTCCTTCACGTGGAGTTTGAGCATAGTTATCAACCACATATCCCAGAGATCCTCGACTGCCATCTCCTCATCGAAACCGCTGAATTTGGAAGCTAGATCGAGGATCCTGAAGAGCCTCTTGAGGGTGCTACTCGCTACTATAGGGGAGAAGTCAGCATCAGAGGAAAGTTCAGCTGATCCCATGACTGAAAGCCTTATAGGATCTGCCCCAAAGAGCTCGACGGCCCTCCTTATAGGTATTATGTTTCCGAGAGATTTCGACATTTTCTTGCCCTCCATAGTCACTGAGCCGTTCACTACAATCTGCCTCGGCCAGAGCTCCCTCGGGAATATGGCTACGTGATTGAATATGAAGAAAGTGAGGTGATTCCATACGAGGTCCCTCCCACTGTGCCTCGAGTCCAGAGGGTACCAGTAGAGGAACTCCTCCCTCACTCTCCTGAGAGCGTCCTCATCTATCCCCTTCCTCGAGGAGAGGTCCTTCTCACTCCCCCTACCTAGGAATATGTAATCGAAGACCTCCTCATCGAGTTTCGAGGCATCTAAGATCCCTGAATTTATGTACTTGCTTATCGTGTAGAAAGCCATGTAGATAGTTGAGTCGCTAAGGCTCTCTATTATCCAATTTGGATCGAAGGGAAGCCTCGTCCCAAGGCCGCTCTTCCTAGCGCATGCTTTCTCCCTCATCCAATCGATAGCATCCTCGAACTCCCTCCTCAGCTCCTTCGGTATTATCCTCATCCCCCTCAAGGCCTCATGAGCTAACTCCTTCCACTCGGGATTCGAGTAATCTATGAACCACTGATCCTCCACTATCTTCACCACTACTTTAGCTCCGCATCTACAGTAGACAGGGGAATTCGCTATCTCATAGAACTTATGGGCTTTTCCACTCGCTATCAGGTCTTCCTTAACCCTCTCCTTAGCTTCCCTGACGGGCATGCCTGGATATCCCGTATTCGTCTTCATCCTACCAGTGTGGTACTCTTTAGAGTAAATTAGTTGTGTAGCTTCCTCCGCTCTCACATCCAACTGATCCTTAACCCCTAATGATTCCACAGCATCCTTAGCTGGTAGGTCCGAGAAGCCCTCGACTTCGATTATCGATATAGGCTCTAATCCCGAGATATCCTCGATGCCATATTTCCTCAAGGTCTCCAAATCCGATCTCAGATCCCTGAGGGCCAGGAAATCGTAAGGAGCGTGTCCCGGTACTGACATCACGATGCCAGTCCCGTAATCAGGCTTGACGAATTTCGCTGGGAGGACAGGGACCTCTCTTCCCGTGGCTGGGTTCCTGAAGTATCTCCCAATGAGCTCCTCTCCCTTCACTTTCCCCACTTCCTTGACATCGAACCCTTGGAACTTGAGCTTGATAGCGGCTTCTTCAGACAATACCCATCTCTCCCCATTAACTTCAACTATCTTGTACTCCACTTCAGGGTCTATCCATATGTTAGTGACCCCGAAGACCGTCTCAGGCCTATAGGTAGCTGTGGGAACTATTAGGGAATCTCCTTCGAATTTTATCAACGTGACTTCAGTTATCTCAGGCTCGACATCCCCTCTAGTATCGTGCTGCCCTACAGCATTATCGCATCTCGGACACCAGCCCACGGGATGCTTCCCCTTAGTTAAGTACCCCCTCTCCTGCAGCTTCATGAATTGCCAAGTGATGAACTTATTGTAAGCTGGATCTATAGTCGTGAACTCCCTCCTCCAATCTATCGAGTATCCCATTAACTTCATCCCGGCCTTTATCTCCTCATGGAAGTATCTAGCCATCTTGAGGGGATCTTCAAGTTCCTCAAGTTTATCCTCAGGGATCCCGTAAATCCTGAGGAATGAATCCAATATCTCTGGATCCCCCTCCCTCAACCTCTTAGCCATAGCGAGTATCGGCGTGCCGGTGTAGTGGAAGGCCATGGGGAAGAGCACATTGTATCCCTGCATCCTCTTGAACCTAGCGTAAGCGTCTGCGAGGCCGTAAGTCCTACCGTGTCCTATATGCTGCGGGCTATTCGGATAAGGATAAGCCACAGTTAAGTAAAATTTCTTGAGATTTTTATCGGGATCAGCTTCAAATATTTTTGATTTTTCCCATTTCTCCTGCCATTTCCTTTCGATGCTCTTCATCCTCTCGACGAGCTCTTCCACAGACATTCGTCCACCTGCGCCCGGGGTAGCTGAGGCCAATTAAAAAATTTAGTGAGAGTGAGCGGACCGCACTAAAGTTCTCTTAGTGTAACTATTTGCCCTGTTTCACTTATACTTCCCGTACTCAGAGCATAAGAGGGCTATTGAGATGTCATCTCAAGTGGATTCCCCAGAGATCGGGAGGGCCTGGATTCAACTGAGCGGGCATCCAAATTAGTTATGAGATCGAAATAAAATTATTAAATAAAATTTATTAAATTATTATGTGAAGCGATGCGAACCTATAATACTTTAAAATATTTCAAATTTTTCTCATTATTACAAAAATTTTTACATAGTAACGTAGATAACTTTCGCATGTTATGTGGAGCGATATATATGGTGAAGAAGGTGAAGCTCATCGTATGTCCCGCCTGCGGTAGCTTAAATATAAGGAAGTCATCCCCCTTCTCAGGGTGGCTGCTGCCCGATGAATACCTATGCCCTGACTGCGGGTATAGAGGCCCCATAGTGGGTGAAATCGAGGTAGATGAGGATGAAATCGAGGGGGAGTGATGGGATCACCTTGGATTCTATCGTCAAGGCCCTGAACGATATGGGCTTGGATGCTCATGCGAGAGTCTCATCTTTGGGGAGTATCATCAAGATAGAGATAAAGTACGATCCATTGGAGAGGGAGAGAAGGACTCTAAATATGTATAAGTTGAGCTTAAGATCCTCAAACCAGAACAAAGATATTTCCGGACAGCTAATTCAACAGATAGATCATTTCCTGAAGAGAGTGGAATCCACGAGGACGGAGAAGGTCCTCGTCGCAGCTCCCTCTCAGGAAGGCCTGAAGCTCCTCTTAGATCAAGTGATGCAGATTGGTAAGGAGATGATCGATAAGAAGAGGGAGGCTGATGAATTGAGAAAATTAATAAGGCTTTTCTTGAGCTACGTTAAGGAGTATGCGAGGGTTAGTGATAATGATTAATTTATCTACAAGCCTTTTACCTCCTTTAGTGGGGAAGTTCTGAATTGAGATTCGGGGAGGTATCCCTTTAATTATTATTACAATAGTTATCAGCATATATGAAGTGATTATATCCGCATAACATAACGCGAATATTTATTAATTAAGTCGGTTAAGTAATCATGGAGGTGGAAGTATGACCCTGCTGAAATCCCATATAAGGATACTGAAAGAGTTAGTGAACAAAGGGGAGAAAGGAGTGACCGCAAGTAAACTAGTCTCGAAGAGAGAGTATAGAGTGAAAGTGATAAAGTTCTTGGAGAGCGAAGGACTCGTTAAGGTATCTTATAGCGGTGGAGGGATGCGTGTATACGCGACTGAGAGAGCTAAGAAGCTCCTCGAAAGGATAGAGAAGGAGAGACCCGAGCTTTTAGTGAACAGCTAGATCCTCAAATTTCTGGATGAAGTAATTGCATCCATCGATCCTCCTCCCAACGCAGACTGTTTCGATCCCCAGCTCCCTACCGGCATCGACGTCCCAGGGAGTGTCCCCGAAGAAGATGCATTTACTGGGATCGACTCCTAGCTCATCTAAAACCATGAGTAGCTGCTCCTTCCTGTCTAAGGAGGACTCCCTCGTTATCACTACATCGAAGAACCCCAAAATACCGAGTCTCTCGAGCGCTATTAGAGCTGGCTTCCTCGCTTGCAATGTCACTAAAGCTAACTTCAACCCCATCCCCTTAATTTTTTCAAAGATCTTTATCAACTTTGGGTTCCGATCTGCCCTACTAGATGCGACTATCTCCTCCTCTTCAACTATCTTGAATGCCCTAATCTCCTCATCCTTATTCCTAGCTGCCTTCGGTATACTTGGGCCCAGAGGCTTCAGAGGATGATCCCATCCCATCTCTGCCCTCACTTTCTCCCTCAGAGAATCCCAATTTATCCCCAGATCCACTAGCGTCCCATCTAGATCGGTTATCAACGCTTCCTTACCCTGAAGAAGTTCGTCGAGCCGCAGCTCTCGCACCTCAGGTATACCCCGAACTTCCCCTGTTTCGCGACCATCGGACCTCCGCATTTCGCACACCTCAGAGGCGTTCTATCGCAGTTAGCTATGCACCTGATGTAACTCCTCCCCCTATTGCTTTTAGTCTTGATCCTCCCGCTCACTAGCGGTAACCTACATTCACAAAATCTCCCTTCAAATCGCTCATTTTTAAATAAATTATATTTTACATCGCATTCCTCAGGATAATTTGAGCAAACTATGAAATATCCATAACTGCTCTTCCTCATATTTAGGTCGCCCCCGCACTTAGGGCACTCCCCCAAGCTCCCGCTCCTGTACTCCTTGAGCCCCTCATAGAGCCTCTCAGATATCTTCAACTCATTCCTCTTGAACTCATCCATTATATCCCTCAGCTCATCTAGAGATTCGGTGAGGAAATCGTTGGGATCTAGTTTCCCCAGCTCTATCTCGTTCATTCCCCTCTCCAATTTAGCTGTGAGCTCGGGATTCGTCAAAGCCGGGACGAAGCTCTCTAAGACCTCAACTATAGCCTCCCCGAGTCTAGTGGGCTTGAAGCTCCCTCCCTCTAAGTAACCCCTGCTCTTCAGTATATCGATTATCTGCACTCTCGTGTTCTTAGTCCCTAATCCCAATCTCTCCATCTCCTTTATCAGGGATATGTGAGAGTACCTCTTCGGGGGCTGAGTTTCCCTCTCCTCTATCTTAACTTCAACGACCCTCAACTCCTCACCGTCCTCGACCTCCGGAAACTCCTCCATCCTCCCGTAAGGGTAGACCATCATCCATCCCTCTCTCAATACTGAGAGACCGTTAGCCCTGAAGATGAAGCCATCTACACTAGCCTCCACCCTGATCCTCTTGATTAAAGCGTCTCGAGCTAAAGTAGCGAGATTCCTCCTAGCTATTATCTCATATACCTCTCTATACTTCCCCTCGAGCCTCTCTTCTGGCACTCCGACTACGTGTATCGTTGGATGAGCTGGGTCATCCTTCTTACCTTCGACAGCGGCTTCCCTCATGTCCCTCAGGACGGATTCAGCTTCCTCCTTCAGGGGTCGGTAACTCGCTATGAGCTTGACCATCTCAACGAAGTCCTCCTTTCTCCAGCTCTTTGGATACTTCTGGCTCTCCGTCCCTATGTAGCTTATCAATCCAGCTTCATACAACTTTTGAGCTATCCCACTCGTCCTATCAGCTATCTGCCTCGGCGTAAGTCCAGTTATAGCGCTCACCTCTACTTGGAGCGTGGTCCCATCGAAGGGAGGAGGAGGGCTCAACTTCCTCTCTTCAGACCTCACTCTCGCGATTAAAGTCTCCTTCACAGCCTCAGCAGCTCTCCTCGCGTAATCCTGATTCCATACTCTTTCCTCCCCCTTGGGAGGGGCTAGTTCGAGTGAGAAGCCCTTATCAACTTTCACTATGACATTGTAGTACTTCTTGGGGATGAATTCCCTTATCTCACGCTCTCTCTTCACTATCATAGATAGCGTAGGTCCCTGGACCCTCCCGGAGCTCAGCACTCTCACCCATCCCTTCCTCCTAGTGCTCAAAGTGAGCCCTCTAGATACGTTAGCCCCCCACTCGAGGTCTATGACCCTCCTCACCCAACCGGCGTAAGCCCTAGGATAATCGAAGGGTTTCAGTTCCCTGAAGGATTTCCTTATCTCCTCCTTAGTTAATGAGGAGAATTCCATCCTCAATATCTCCTTTCCCTCCCAATTCAGGGCCTTAATTATCTCCAGAGCGATAGAGCTGCCCTCACTATCCAAATCCGTCGCTACTATTATCCTATTAGATAATCTCCCTAACTTCTCCAGGACCCTCAAGTACTCTACCTTTCCCTTTATCTCCTTGAGCACGAGTCTCTCGGGTGAGATTATAGACGGATATTCCCACTTACCAGGTGGATAATCTAGCTCGAGAAGGTGGCCAGCGGCTGGTGCGACGTAATAACTCTCACCATCTATGTCGAACTCATAATAGTATATCTTCCCCTCTCTCCTGGCTTTCGCTCCCTCAGATAGTATCGAGGCTACCCTCTTAGCTACGTTTGGCTTCTCAGTGAGTATCAGCGTGGTCATTTCACGATCTTACTT
>CAZFIJ010000042.1:0-67353 GCA_964519515.1 uncultured Nitrososphaerota archaeon | reverse complement strand
TTTGATTGAGGTCAGGAGGCTAGAATCGGGTCATGAGAATCATTGAGATGATCCTCAGTGTGTTTGAAGGACGGGCCCGGCGGGATTTGAACCCGCGACCCCCCGGTTAAAAGCCGGGTGCTCTTCCATTCTGAGCTACGGGCCCACAATGTTCGGCTTCTCATATAACTCGAGAATAAAAACTTTAGAGGGGAGAAGCCCCTGCAAGCGTTTATTTTTTTAAACTTAAAACCCCAAATCTATAGAAAAATTCATGTTTTATATCAAAAATATTAAAATTTGAGGGGTCAATGAGAGAGCTAGCAACCCCTTTGCCATCGAACTGAGCCCCATGAGGGAAACTAAAGAAATCATGTTTTCCTCGCCTATTAACGGTAGGTTCAAGCATCCTCTGTAGTATCTCACTCTAACTTTTCTCATCTCAACAATCGACTCTCTCACGACTTTCTTCAATTGATCCGCTATTTCCATCAAACAATCAATCTTCCCCTCGCACTCGCGACCCAATGGATTGTATGCCACTCTCGTCGCTAAAGTCTCATGAGTATCCGTTGTCGATACTATTAGCTTCGTTCCCTCGACCGAATTGAAATCTAGAAAGCTCCTGAGATCTGGCACCATATTATTACAATCTATTGAGAGGTAAGTTACCGTCTCTTCACCTAAGGAGATGCTGAGGGCTCTAACTCCCCCTCTGCCTAGGGATCTCAATCCAGGATTCGACTTAGAGAACCCTACGGAAACCTCGTTATAACAATCGGATGAAAGCGCTTTTCTCCCAGCTTTAATAAGGAGATCAAGAAGCTCATCCCCCAATTCGGTTCCGGGAAGAACTCTGATGTACCAATCATCCAGTAGGGAATCGTGCCTATCGATGATCGAGACATCCATGCCCAAAATCCTCGAGAGGATATCCTCGAACTCCCGCGGAATATCCTCGAAACTTCTCAGTGGATGACCTGAGACAGTGAATAAGATGGAATCACAGATCCTCTGGGCAGTGACCTCGAAGTGCTCAGATCTCTCGTAGAAGAGCTTTCCAATACAGCATTCTGATGCTCTCTCAAAGCCAAGGGAGATTTGATCCAGCAACCTCTCGACGACTCCTCTAGAGGGCAGGTTCCTCTCATGAGAACATGATCTCCTCAGGAACAAGGTGTCCGATCTCTTATCAAATCTTTCAACCACTTTGAACGGTAGATCATAGCTACCGAATTTAAATGGGCCTGGATGGGTATCTATAGCAATTATAGACCGGTCTCCTAATATAATGACGTCGAAACTGACCTTGCCCTCCTCACTCCTTCTCTCTAACGCCTCCTCTATTATCTTACCTCTACCAGCTAGCACTATTTCAGCTAGAGCCCTTATAGCTTCAAAGCCCCTCAAACCTATAGCATGCTCAGTTACAGCACTCAATATTCTTTTAAAGAGATAAATTGAAATGAAAGATGTCGATATAGATAATAATATTCTCATAGAAGGCTCAATTATTAAGAAAAGCGCAGCCAATAGGAATGGAAGGGATTTTGACCTGATAGTAGCGCCCAGCGACCACGTTATGAGGGACGCTAGGAACACTATAGTATAACTCATTGAAAAGGCTGCAATCCCAATTGAGCTTAATATGGAATCTATCACTAAAGGAAGTGAGATGAACGCAGATATCCATAAAGATCTCCTGGAGTCTAGATAATCCGCATCTCCATTCGTCGTGATGAATGACAAGAGGGGAACAATAGTGGATAAAATCAGATATTTATGTGATAGCAGTGGCCCTTTAAATAAGTATGCGAGAAATATGGAGAGCAAAATAATCGCTATGGTAAATAATATGGCCTCTCTCCTCCCAGGAAGCGAGAAAAGATCTTTACTTCTCCTTTTGGCTACATCTATAGCTGAATTATCACTCACTTCTGTAACACCACTCACACATTGATAAAAAACTTTTTATTCGAATACGGGTCAGTGTAGATGGAGCCATGTACTCCATAGTAATGTTGGGAGGTGTTAGTTTATGCCGAGAGTGAAGGGTGTAACTGCTAAGGAGATAGAGATACTGAGGAAACTGGTCGAAAACGGGAGAGTGACTTTCACTCAGATATCTAGAGATCTCAATATGAGCCCGGCAGGTGTTATGAAGAAGGTAAGGAAGCTCGAGGACCTCGGCATCATAAAGGGGTACACAGCACTCGTCGACCACGCGAAGCTAGGTAAGGGTAGTAAATATATAATCTTACTCGAGGTTGAGCCAGGGAAGCATAATGAGGTAGCCAAGAAGATAGCATCTATGCTCGAGGATAACATTTTAGAGGTCCATGAGATAACAGGGCAATTTGATATAATCGTCAAAGTGATCGCGGGAAGCCAGCAGGAGCTCAATGACGTCCTGAGGAAGATACAGATGATACCTGGCGTCAGGGATACGAACACATCTCTGATCTTAGATACTACGAAGGAGAGACCATCGATAGTACCATCTGAGATACCGGGGATAACTAAGAAAGGTTCATAACTCCACCCAAGTATTGCTCAATGCAGAAGCCTCAATACTCATTTTTTTAAGGATCTTAGCGAATTCCTCAGCGTAACCATATACAGTGTATACTCTACTTGAGTTCGAGAGCTCTATAATAGTCAATAAATCATAAAAATCAGCATGTGCGCTTAAGGGAAAATCGCATTCCCTTTTAGAGAGGATAGCCCACCCTGTTACTCTTGCAGCATTATCATAAGCTTTATGGGTCACATGTGCGTCTTTATGAGTATCTACTTTATATTTCAGGTCGAAGACATCGTAGGCCCCGCTCACATCAGCAATCCTCTTGGATACAGATACCTCTAAGTTAGTATATCTGTTCAATATAGCGATAACTTCCTGGGATTTCCCAATTAGATAAGCGCTTAAAATAGGAGATTTACCACTCATTACCTCTTTAATGACCCATTTTGATAATCTAGCTCTTGTAACTTCTTGATCTGGAAATCTGAATTTAGGAAGGCCGTAAGTGGCCTCCGTTATCAACACATCCGCTTTAGGTATCCTCGCGGGGGATTCAACCGTGAGGCCGCCGTGGAGATTAACGTCCCCCGTGTAAAACAGAGAGATGTTCCCACAGTTTATCAGGAAGCCAGAGGATCCATATATATGGCCCGCAGGGAACGCGTATATTTCAAGATTTCCTATACTAATACCTTCATTGAAATACAATATCCTATAATGCCCTCCGTAGAGCCTTCTCAGTATCGAGGCCGTCCCAACGCTAGCGTAAATATCAGTTTTAACATAACCTACGTTCCTAGGGACATGATCTGAATGAGCATGTGATATCAGAACTGGAATCCCCTCAATGGCCCTCTTTGGATCTATTAGTATCCTCTCTCCGCACTCTATTTCGATACCGTTGCCGTATCTGAACCTCATCACATCAAGCTCACGATTGGAAGAATTTATTTTTATTGAGGGCATAGCCTCGGGGGTCATCATGCCTAAGGTGAAGAAGAGGGAGAAGGGGTTCATGCCGATGTCAGTAGCTGGAATACTCTCATTCAGTACAGATGAGGCCGGAGGATTCAAAGTACCGAGGTGGTTCCCCATTCTCCTATCAATAGCCACTGGAATTGCCGTAATAACTCTCAATCTCATTTAAAGAAGGTAGTGAGGGATGAGGATAAAAGAAGCCCAGGGACTAATCAGGGAGATCTATGGAGAGAGAGATTCGAAGAGGGGAATATTTGGAACTGCTCTCCATCTAGGGGAGGAAGTTGGAGAGCTTTTTAGAGCTATAAGGAGCAATCAATCAGATAATACCGAGGATGAGCTAGCAGATGTGTTAGCCTGGCTCTTGAGTGTCTCAGAACTTCTCTCAATTGATTTGGAGGATGCGTTCGTTAGGAGGTATGGTGGAGGCTGTCCAAAGTGCGGGAAGATCCCGTGCACATGCCCGGAGGTGTGAAGATGGATTTCATAAATGTGAGCCCCGAAGATGCCCTACTCCATGCGAAGAGAATAGCTGAGAAAATAGTAGAGTCTAAGTACGAGCCAGAATTGATAGTAGCGATATTGAGGGGAGGGGTCGTTCTGGCTAGGTTGCTAAGCGACCTCCTCGGTATCGGGGAGATAAAGGTGATGAGAGTCGTTCATTACGATGCTTTAGAATCTAAGAAGGTGGCTGAGATAGTTGAACCGATAAATTGCAGGCTGGATGGCATGAAGGTACTACTTGTCGATGATGTAGCTGATACGGGGGAGAGCCTCATCGTAGCTAGGGACCATCTGTTCGAGAGAGGCGCTTCTGAGGTTAAGATAGCTACGATGCATTACAAACCCTGGAGCAAACTTAAGCCAGATTATTATTCCGAGGAGACGGAAGCTTGGGTGGTCTATTTCTGGGAATATGCAGAAACAGTTAAATACTTTTTGAGAAAATTCCGAGATAAAGGTGAAAATTTCATATTTGAGCTCATTAGGAAGGCCAAGATACCGGAGGATATAGTCAAGTGGGTGATCGAGGGTGAAGGGGGTATACGATAAGGTCATAGAGCTATCCAGTAGGAGGGGCTTCTTCTGGCCATCCTCGAAGGAGGTATATTCAGACGCCCCGGCTGGCTTCTATACTTATGGTCCCCTCGGCGTCAGGATGAAGGAGAAGATAATAGGGCTCTGGAGGAGGGAGATAGTAACCAAGGAGGGGGTCAATGAGATCGAGACGCCAAACGTACTTCCAATAGAGGTTTTTGAGGCATCGGGTCACTTGGAACACTTCTTCGATAAGCTCATAGAATGCAGGAGGTGTCACTCGAAATTCAGAATTGACAAGCTATTAGAAGAGGCTTTAGGAATAGAAGAGAATCTTGAAGGTCTTTCTGACGATCAGCTCTTGAAAATGGTCCTAGAAAATAATCTTAAATGTCCTAACTGTGGGGCATTCGATTGGGGTGATCTAAGGAACTTCAATCTGATGTTCACACTCGCTGTAGGGGCTGAGGCCTCGAAGCCCAATGCCGCTCTTAGGCCTGAGACAACGCAGGGCAGTGTTGTCGAATTCAGGAGGACCTTCACAGTCATGAGGGGGAAGCTCCCCTTCGCTCTAGGTCAGGTTGGAAGAGTTTTCAGGAATGAGATCTCCCCTAGGAGAGCGCTTATCAGGATGAGAGAGTTCCAACAGCTTGAGGTACAGATATTCTTCGATCCGGAGAATCCAGATGAGCTATATAGGGAGAAACTCGAACCCTTCTTAGATTATAAGCTCAGGTTCCTGAGGAGGGAGGATAGGGAATCCGGAAGGATAGTGGAGATACCAGCGAGAGAGGCCCTAATGAGTGGGTACACAGTTAATAGCCTCATAACTTACTGGCTAGTCGTCTATCAGAGGTTCTTCAATGAAACTCTGGGCTTCCCTCTTGAGAGGTTGAGATATAGGGAACTGGTGGAAGGTGAGAAAGCCCATTACTCGCTCGTCCACTGGGACCTGGAGGTTTATACTGAGGATCTAGGCTGGATCGAGCTCGTAAATAATGCTTATAGGACTGATTATGACCTCTCTGGGCATATGCGAGTCTCAGGAATTGACCTGAGGGTAGCGATCCCGGAAAGCAATAGGAAGATCCTACCTCACATGTATGAGCCATCTATAGGCATAGATAGAGTTATCCTCCATGAGTTGATGCTCGCATATAGGGAGGATGAAGATAGAGTATGGCTTCAGCTCCCCAGGAACATAGCTCCTATAGAGGTAGGAGTATTCCCACTCCTCAAGAGGGATGAGTTACCGAAGAGGGCGAGGGAGATCTATCACGATCTCATAAATGAAGGTATAATCGCATTTTACGACGACTCTGGAACCATTGGAAGGAGATATAGGAGGATGGATGAGATAGGAACTCCTCTATGTGTTACCATCGATTATCAGACGCTGGAAGATGATACAGTCACTTTGAGGGATAGGGATACGATGATGCAAGTGAGAGTGAGGAGGGAGGACCTCCCAACGAAGGTAAGAAAATTCCTTAATAGCGATCTAAGTATACATGAAATATAATTATTTAGAGCAAACAGGACAATTTTTACTTTTACTTACGCTAATATGGGTAAATTCCATATCCTTTAGGTCACCTATTAGGAGCTTTCCCGCGAGGGAAGGCCCTAATCCCACAATATACTTTATCGCTTCCGCAGCGGCTATTGAAGCTACTAAAGCGGGCGTCATCCCGATGACCGGGACGGGACCTGAGTCCTCAACGTTGGGGAAGATGCACCTGAGGCATGCGGTCTTTCCAGGGACTATGAAAGAGATCGCGAAATAGAAGCCATTGATAGCGGAATAAACGAATGGTATGTCATTTCTAATGCAGAAATCGTTTATTATATACCTAGTTCTGAAATTATCTGAGGCATCCATGACGAGATTTACGCCACTTAGGAGCCTAGGAGCGTTCTCCTCAGTCAATCTCTCAGTTATCCCCTCTACATATATCTCAGAGTTCTTCCTCCTCAGTTCCCTCTCAGCAACGAGGGCCTTCGGGAGCCCTAAATCCTCCTCTCCATAAAGTACCTGTCTGTGTAAATTATTGAAGCTCACTGAATCCCCATCTATTATCCTTAGATTGACGCCCGCAGAGGCTAAGTAAAGGGATAGGGGCGATCCTATGCCTCCAGCTCCAACTATGGCGACGAGGGAGCTCTTCAGCTTCGCTTGCCCTTCCTCACCTATCAGAGGGAGCTGCCTCGCGTATCGTAACATCCTCCACCCACCTCAGATAATCTTCACCAGCGATCTCTATCGGTATCACGAGAATCTCCGGTACTTCGTACGAATGCTCCGCCCTCAAAAAATTGAGGAGCTCCTGAACATGTTCCTGATGAGTCTTTATTAGGAGGAGTATCTCCTCAGCCCTCTCGATATCCCCCTTCCACCAGTACTTACTAGTTATGGGGAACATTGAGACACAGCTGGCGAGTCTCCGCTTCAATATCTTGTCTGAGAGTTCCTCTGCCTGCTTCAAGCTCTCGACAGTGGTCATCACTATCCTCAGCATCCGATCACCTACTCGAAGTACCTCTCCAAAATAATTTCTCCCTTTGGGACAATATCCACGATCTTCTTCCAGAGGGGGAATGCCACGTTATATACAGAAGCCTTGCCAACAACTGCAAATTTTGTTCCGTTATGTGAATGGCCGTGAACAGCTATATCGATGAGTCCCTCGTTCATGTAAGTCTCGTAACCTCTATGGCCCAAATACCTCCATGCTCTCGGGTTCTCGCCTCTCAGAGTCCTCATAGTAGTGGCGTAGTGAGTCAGTAAAACCGAGATATGCACTTTATCCCTCAGATCCTTAAGCATCTCACCTATTACCCTAACTCTATCCTCATATATCTCCTCTATCTTTGGTATCTTCCTCCTCTGCCAAGTCGTTGGGAGCTCAAGGCTTCCCCTCGATCCCACTATACCGATGCTAACCCCCTGGATCTCCAAAATAACGCTCTCATCGTCAAGAAATAGGACTTCCGGATTATCGCTCCTCAACGTCCCCTTGAGATCGTCGAATTCATCGTTCCCGAAGACCGCTACGATTTTAGCCCCTGTGCTAGATAAAGTATCGACGACTTCGCCGTAGTACTCTACCTTCCCTCTATCAATTATATCTCCCGCTAGTAGAATGAGATCAGCTTCCTCAAATTCGCTCGCAGCATCCTTCAGCTCTCTTAGGAATATCGGGGCATGTACATCGGAGAGTCCAAGTATCCTCATTTCCATCCCTCGCGCTATACTACTCTCGGATTTTTACTTTAACTACCATGATATCATGTGAGGAAGGGAAAGGTCCGCGCGGTATTAGAGTCGATGATCTGGGATACTAGGAACAGGAGGGAAGATTATAGGATAGTTTTCAGGGATAGAGGGATGCCTAATGATATCAACGAAGTTAGAGGAGATGAGATAGAGGTAAGATCAGATAGGATCATCCTAAGGGATGGAAGAGAGATACCGCATCATAGAATAATAGCTATCTGGAGGGGAAATGAGCTCCTCTATGTCAGCCTTCATGAAAGATGACTCTATAACTCCTGATCCTATTAGGGGATCATATTTCCAGCTAACGGCAGCAATAAGTTCCTATTTCTCCTGAGGTGTGATTTTAGTGCATTCTTTAAGAGCTACAGCTTATACGGCGAATTTAGAATAACATTTTTTAAAGTAAAAGTCCCGACTCCCGATATGAGGATGAGTTATAAGGACATTATGGTACTAGGTATTTTAATAGCACTATCGGGGGAAATAATAAGCTTTTACACGGAATATGTGCTCTTAATGAAACCTTGTCTCTCATGTTACATCCTGAGGTACAGTTATCTTACTCTTATTCCAGTACAAGCAATATCAATATTCAAGAGAAAAATTGGGATTATTGCTACACTAATCGCAGTATTTATAATAATTATTTCATCTTATGGCCTGCTAGGTTACATGAATTACATCGCTAATCCATGTATTGAAGCATGCCCCTTCGGGGAGGATATAGAGGTAGGATTCAGGCTCTTCTCCCTCTCGCTGATCGGAGGGATCGTGGAACTTGCGCTAATGCTCTCAGCTATAAGACGCATGAGGGAAGTCACAGATATTAGTACTTCTAGGAGTTCCATGGAGTAGGAAGAGGAGCGAAATGTATATATAGGGTCATCAAGCCCTGCGTCTTGGTGAAGACCTTGCCAGAGATCGTCTGCCCGGCATGTGGTTACGAATTTTACCTAGATGAGGATGATTACGAGGGAGAGCTGCAGTGCCCAAACTGCGGTACATTGCTTGACGTCAGGATAGAGAGAGGAGAATTGAAGGACGTTATCCCACTGGAGGAAGGCCTAGAGGAGGAAGAGTGGTTAGAGGACGAGGACTTCTGGGAAGAGAGTGAGGAAGAGACCTTCTGGGAGGAGGAAGAGGAGTTCTAAGCTTTAACTTTTAATAGTATTTTCCGTTATTTTTCTGAAATAAAAAGGGTGTTAGAAGCCCGCTCTCTTCAGGAGGAGCTCCCACTCTCTATCAACCCACTCTTGGAACTTCTCGATCATCCATTTATTCTCTGGTCTAAACATATGCCTGAATCTCGCCTGGAGCTTTAAGTATTCCTCTACCGGTTTCTTCCTATCGGGATTCTTCGCTATAGCTAATGTAGGACCAGTTAACTTGTATTGACCGTTCTCGACCTCATATAGAGGGAAGACGCATGTTTCAACAGCCAACTTCATGATCTTAATTGTTTCAGACACCTCATTACCCCATCCGAGAGGGCATGTCGAGAAGGCATGGATGAAAGCCGGTCCCTCAGCCTCGAAACCCTTCCTAAGCTTTAATATCGCATCATTCCAGTAAGCTGAGGATATAGTCGCAGCATATGGTATCCTGTGGGCAACCATTATGTCCATTATTGGCTTCTTGAATTGTATTTTACCCTTTATGACGCTGCCAACTGGCGTAGTAGTCGTCCTAGCTCCAAATGGAGTGCCTCCTGACCTCTGGATACCAGTGTTCATGTAAGCCTCGTTATCGTATAGGACGTAGAGTATCTTATCACCCCTCTCGAAGGCTCCCGATATTGCCTGAAGCCCTATATCGTAAGTCCCTCCGTCCCCTCCGAGGACAACGACATCGTAGTCTAACTCAACGTCAGGATCACCTTGGAATCTCTTTGACCTGAAAAGCTTCTTTCTAGCGGCTTCAACACCGGAGCCCACGGCAGCTGCGTTTTCAAACGCATTGTGAGCCCAAGGGACGTTCCAGGAAGTGTACGGGAATATAGTGGTCGCGACCTCAACACAGCCAGTCGCTGTGATCCAGACTATAGGCTTCCTCGCGGCCATAGCTATCTGCCTTATTATGATTCCCGCTCCACATCCAGCACAGAGCCTATGTCCAGACTCTATAGGCCTTGTCTGAAGCTCCTTCCTAGCTAACTCCTTTATATCGGGCCTCCAAGCGGACATCACTCCCTCACCCCCACATATCTTATCACAGGTGACTCTGGCTCCTCCCTAGCGGAGAGAAGTTCCTCAAAGATTTTAACTATGAGTTTGCGTGGAAGATCTCTTCCTCCCAATCCATATATGTAATCATGTACTATGGGCCTGGAGCTCGATCCGTACAGTGAAGATCTTACCTCTGTGAAGAGAGGGCCACCCTCTCCTCCGAAGCTTATACATCTATCTAGGACGCCAACTGCATGGAACTTTGAGAGCTCCTTTCTAATTATATCTGCTGGGAATGGTCTGAATACCCTGAGCCTAATCGCACCAACCTTCTTCCCTTCAGCTCTAAGCTCATCCACTACTTTCCTCACTACACTCATCGTTGAGGAGAGCCCGAAGATCACTACATCCGCATCCTCCGTCCTGTAGGGGATCATGAAGACGGGCTCGTAAGACCTCCCGCTGATCTCCCCATATTCCTTATGGACCCTCTCTATTATCGGGAAAGTCTCCTTCATAGCCTCATTCTGCTGGACTTTGTGCTCGAAGTAATAGTCATAGAGGTCAAGTGGGCCGAAAGTTATCGGGTACTTGGGGTTGAGCATCAACGGTATCTCCCTCTCACCATGGATCCTGGGTAACTTTATCCTAGGGATCTTCCTCACACCGACGAAGTCCGAGACGACTTCGTCCGGGAGCACTATAACATTCTGGAGTGTATGAGAGATTGTGAATCCATCTAGGGTGACCATCACGGGGAATAGTGTTTGTTCAGCAATTTTGAAAGCCATTATCGTGTTATCATATACTTCCTGGGCATCCTCGCTGTATATCTGTATCCAACCGGAGTCTCTAGCTCCCATCGTATCGCTGTGGTCATTATGTATATTTATCGGGGCGCTCAAAGCCCTATTTACGACAGCCATCACAACAGGAGCTCTAGTTGAGGCTGTAATATACAGAATTTCCCACATTAGTGCTAGGCCTTGCGCTGAGGTCGCTGTAAATGCTCTAGCACCGGCTAAAGCCGCTCCCCACGCTGCACTTAACGCACTATGCTCACTCTCCACGTGTATGAATTCAGCATCCATCTCGCCGTTATTAACGAATTCCGATATCCTCTCAACTATTATCGTCTGTGGAGTTATCGGGTATGCTGAGACTACGTCGACATTACTCTGCTTTACAGCCCAAGCGACTGCCTCATCACCATTCAGGGCCATCATGGTTCCCTTAATTTGCTTCAACATATTGAACACCTCCTCAGACTCTCACCATCTGGATGGCTTTGGTAGGACATTCAACTTCACAAATGCCGCATCCCTTGCAATGATCGAGATCTGGCACTGGAACGCTCTCTCCATCCCATCTATAGACGCTATCTGGGCAGTACATCCAGCAAAGGCCGCATTTGATACATTTACTCTCATCGATTTTCGGCTGGAATACAGCCCACTCGCCTGTCGGATACTCCTTCGTGCTTATAAAAGCAACGCCACCTATTGGAAGGTCTTTCCAACCGACTAAACTGGAGCTCAAGCCCTAATCACCTCCTTCACGCGATCAACAGAGGCTTCCTTCATCGCTCTTTTCAAAGCGTTTATGTTCTTCTGGGCTACATCACCGGACCATCTCCACCTTATCCCCTCCTCAAGGTACTCGATCGGTATTAGATTCGTAGCTGCCAGGAGTAATCCAAGCATTGTAGTATTGGGAGAAGCTCTCCCGATCTCCTCTAATGCTATAGTTGTTGCATCCACACTCCAAACTTCGAATTCGTCTGAGATACTTAACTGCGATCTGATATGTGAAGGATCACTCTCAGAATTGACTAGTAGCTTACCGCCAGGCTTCAATCCTTCTATAAGCGAGGGGACATACCTGGGCTTCACTAAGCTAGGATCTATGACGATGACTATGTCGGGCTCATATATAGGTCCTCTCTCGACTATGGGCTCATCATCTATCCTATTGAATGCTGTAACAGGACCACCTAACCTTTCAGGTCCGAATTGTGGAAAAGATTGTGCATATTTTCCAGCTTTTATCGCGGCATAAGCGAGGACGGCAGAGCCACTCCAAACACCCTGTCCTCCTCTTCCATGCCATCTTATCTCTATCATGAGGAACATCACCCCAATTCAAGAGAGTAGTATAAGGTAAAAAGATATCTAATCCCTCTCCCTAGACTATCTTTATATATTCTCACTTTTTACATGAAATTTGTACATATATTCGCTCTTTATGTAATAATTCATAATAGCATCTATACAATATAAAAAATAAACCGATCTTTTTAGTAAGTCTCAAAGATATGGAAAAATATAAATCGATTAAACTAGGTATCCAACATCTTTCGGAGTAGAATGCCAACTTCAAGCGATAAACTATATGTTCAAGGGACCTCTAGAGGTAGCATCTCAACGGAACAGTCTTGTCTCATGGATCGGCTTCGAGTGGGTGCCTCCATTAATGAGGTACGGTAGATAGTGCAGATCTCTAAAGGAGATCTGGATCCAATAATGAAGCATCTGAATTGAGGTAAGGCATTTTAAGGGTCATCAATCAATCGATCGTGAATTTTTAAATAGATTCTACACATCTTGAGCCGGTGGAGGTATGTCATCGAAAGGAGGAAGGATAATAGATGATCAAACAGCCGCTCAGCTAAGAGCTAGATTTGAATCGGAGATGGTCAGACCAGTTGAAATTTTCTTATTAAAGGGGCTCGGGAATGAAGAATACTCTGAGTGGACGGAGAGCTTACTCTTAGAGCTAGGGGACCTGTCGGATATGATAGATGTAAGGGTAATAGACGTCAAAATAGATCCGGAAGCCTTGGAGGAATTCAACGTCACTAGGACTCCGACAATACTTCTAGATCCGAGGAGAGGTTATAAGATAAGATACGTGGGCGCTCCACTGGGATACGAGGCTTGGGCTTTCGTCGAAACGATAATCCTACTCAGCAGGGATGAGAGCGGATTGAGTGAGAGGACTAAGGAAATCCTGAGCTCCGTTCGCCAGATCGATCTTTCAAATGACATACATATAATGACCTTTGTCACACCGACGTGTCCGTACTGCCCCTATCAGGTCCTCCTCGCGAACAAATTCGCTATAGAATTGAAGGGGATTTTAGAGGCGGATTGCATAGAGGCATATGAGAACCCCGATCTAGCTGATAATTATCAAGTCTCAGCAGTTCCTCATAGCGTCATATTAATGAGGGAAGATGGAAATGAAGTGATCTTAGATACATCAGTGGGCTCCCAGCCTGAGGAGAAGTACGCTATGGATTTACTCAGGTCGCTGAGGTCTAAGCATGGAGAGTGAGTTACTCTTAACAAATGATGATGGGGTCCACTCAGCACCATTCAGAGCACTTTGGATCGCTTTATTAGAGGCGAAAATAGGGAAGGTAACTGTAGTCGTCCCTGAGCATGAGATGAGCGCTGCTGGCAAGGGTATAACGCTTCATAAACCCCTGAGGATAAGGAAATTGCCGGTCAAGGTCGGTGGGTTCGGCTATAGAGAGGCCTTCACAGTCAGTGGAACTCCTGGAGACGCTGTGACAGTCGCTTTAAAATTCATAATGAATTCAACGCCCGATATGGTCGTATCAGGGATAAATATAGGCGATAACATAACACTGGATAATCTATTCACGAGCGGCACGATAGCTGCTGCCTTGCAGGCCTCTATAATGGGCATAAAGTCCTCAGCCTTCAGCGTCGAGATCCCAGGAGGACAACTCAGTAGGCCGGTGGATAGGTTCCTCGCTCACGCGAGAGTAGCAGCGAGGATAACTGATTGGATCCTCAGGAGGGGGATGCCAGAGGGAGTGGACCTTCTGAACGTCAATTTCCCCTATAGGATCTCTCAAGATACTCCTATAAGGATAACGAGATTAGCTAGAGCGAAATATGAGAACTATGTGCTCGAGAGGATAGACACCAGGGGAAGTCCTTATTATTGGCTCGGTGGAAACCCTGTCCCAGTGACCGAGAGAGATAGAGGGACAGACCTCTATGCTTTGACAGTGGAGAGGGCTATTTCGATAACACCCATAACGTTAGATATGAATTTAGAGCTTCTAAATTGCGATGAAGTCAACAGAAAAAGGGAGAGGGCGCTCGAGGAACTCGAGTCGCTCGTTGAGTACTTGAGGGAGTCCTTAAAGGGGACTTAAACGTTGAGAAGGACGAGCCCTCCACTGATGATATCCCTCACGAGCTCCCCCTCAAGCTCGAAGATAGTGATTTCAACAGTCCCACCCACATAACCTTCGATCAAGTGGCCCGCCAGAGCTACCCTCTCATTCCCCAATACTACGTGTACATGAGCGAAAGGTTTACCTTCCTTCAAGCTCACGTTTCCTACTAATGAGGCGAGTTCCATAGGCTCCTCTAAATCCATATACCTATAGCTCTGAGTTTCTATATCGAAGAAAGCTATCCTACCTCTTGAAAGGAGCCCTAGCCCAAGTATAATTGCTGCTTTAATATCACTCTCTTCGCATACCCTCAAGATCTCCCTCAAGACTTCCTTCCCCTGATCCACCCTGAGTACGTGGACTTTCTTGAGGTTAAAAGATCTCAATCAACCACCTCCTCTTATGGGATATATGAGGGGGATGTTGCCTCCGCCTGCGATTATTACAGTGGCATTGGATTTAGAGATATCCTTCAGCCCCTCCATATACACGAGGAGGGAGGCTATCTCATCTGGCTTAGCTCCCCTCTTAATGAGTATATCAATGATTTTAGAGGTGGCATTTATCAATATGAGCCTGGATTTTGCTTCTCCTTCAGCTTCTAAGATCTTAGCAGTAGCGCTAGCGTTCGCTAGGATAAGCGTCCTATTCCTCTCGAAATATGCTGCTATCATCCTCTGCTGAGAGGTCAGCTTTTCCTGTATCGCCTTCAGGAACTCATCGGGTAGCCTTATGTTCCTGATGTAGACTTCATCTAATATTATGCCTCCTCCGGTAGTGGGATCCTTGCTCAGAGAAGACTGAAGGGCCTCGAAGATCTCAACACCTATCCTTCCCCTAGCTAACGGGACCTCTGCTGCCTCATAATCCGATACAACATCTCTGCAAACTTGCCTTATCGCTGGGACTATGAGCTTGTCTTTATAGTCTATAGCAGGATAGTTCCTCACGAGGACTGGTAGGGAGCTCGGGGAGATGTGCCACCTCACAGTTATATCGATCCAAGCTTGTAAGCCATCTCTAGTGAGAGTTTCCACAGCCGGGTAATCTCCTACAGAGCTACTGTAACCGTATATCGTCGCATTAATATCGGTCCACATATTGAGAGCATCTGTAGCTACGTAAACCTCCTTGACGAATTGCCAGGGCATCTTAAATGCTACTCTAGGTCCTACAACAGGATCTGAGATCTTCCCAGTTAGAGGGTCTACTGTAACAGCTGCGTAACCTAGATCCACAACATATACGCTGAGGTAAGATAGAAGCAAAACTATTAAGATTATGAGGGCGATCATAAAAACTTTAGGGCTAAGTCTTCCCCTTATGGGCAACTCAGGAGCATACACAGGGATCTCATCATCCTTCCTCGGCATCACACTCACCTTCAGCCGTGATACGGGAGTCCTTTCTCTTCCTCCTTATAAACTTCAGTCTCAGGGAGCTTCACTTCCTCTTTCATCACTTCGGCAGCTATTTCAGCTTCCCTTTCCAACTTTTCTAAATCTATCCCGAATTTGAAAAGCTTTGAAAGGGCTTCTAGCACCATTTTAGATGCCTTTGGATCCGGAAATGCCCCATTTGTCGTTCCCAAGAGGCAAGCGCTCGTTAAACCCTTGAGATCCGCTAGCCCCACTAAGAGACCGGCAGCACCAGTCACATAACCTCCGGTCAGCGGCTTAACTCCGACTTCGTTGAGCCTCCTCATGAACTCCTCATCATTCGAGCAAGCGAATACGCCTTTAACCTCAGGGGAACCGGGGACGTATCCCCCCATCGTTATGACTATTTTAACGCCTAACTGAATTGCGTAATCCAAAACAAGCTCTCCTATCTCATACTGGCCGAAAATAGTTGGTTGGACCTCTGAAGTTAGAATTATGAGATCCAAGTTATCTCCTTTAGCTAAATAAAGATCGTAACTTGGAGGTACGATATCCTCCTCCTCAATCCTAACGCCTGAGGATCCATCGGGCAAGGGCAGGTAATCACTATATATGACAGCTATCTTCTCGGACTCTAAGGATTCTATCAGATAGTTTGCTGCTATTTTACCGACTAGGCCAAGCCCAGGAACTCCCTGCACCAAAACGGGATTTCTAGGCCTCACATCCTTCAGCTTAATCAACTCAATGTATCCCAAGCCTACACCCTCCTCTCATGGAAGATCCACTTAAAAATGAAAAACCATATCGATACCAATATGGATTACGTAGTCATAGGTCATGGTACCGCAGGTCAGACTGCGGCAGCAGTTCTGAAGAAAGTAGATCCAGAATCAAATGTTACGGTGATTGAGAAGGGGATCCATGTGGCGATACATCCCTGTTCGCTTCCCATGGTGCTTAGCGGGAAGCTCTCACCTCAGGATATTGAGGAGAGAGTCCCCAGGGGCAAGGTAGATATATTACTGAGAAGCGAGGCTAAGAGAATAGATAGAGAGAGGAAAACTGTATACTTCATCAGGGATGGAACGCAAGAATCCATACATTATGACAAACTGATCTTGGCAACCGGTCTAAGTCCGATAATACCTAAGATCGAGGGTATGGACTTAGAGGGAGTCGGCACCGTTTGGGACTTGGAGACTGTGAGCGAACTGCTCAAATATTTGGGGAATAAGGTAGTGGTGGTAGGGGGAAGCGCGACAGGCATAGAGGTAGCATCTGAGCTAGCTAGCACTGGAAGGGACGTCACATTGATAGAGGCTATGGAGCAACTGATGCCGGGGAAGGTAGATCCGCCTATATCATCAATGGTGATGAACTCTCTAAATGATCTAGGCGTTAAGGTGATGCTTAAGGCGCCCATGGAAAGGCTAGAGGGATCCGGAGGTAGGTTGACGCATGTAGTGACGCCTAAGGGGAAGATAGAAGCTGATACAGCGATAATCGTGATAGGAGCTAGACCCAACGTAGAGGTAGCTCTGAACTCCGGATTAGTAGTAGGGGAGACGGGAGGAGTAAAGGTAGATGAGTACATGTTCACATCTGATCAGAACATATTGGCAGCAGGAGATGTCGCTGAAGTTAAGGATTTCGTCTCAGGGAAGCCTACACTTACAGGCTTAGCTTCAACCGCATTAGTTCAAGGCAGGATTGCCGCCGAGAACGCTGCCGGTGGGAAAACTAGATACTTAGGGGCGCTATCACCATTCCTCGTATCGGTAGGGGACTATCTCTTCGGGGGCGTAGGTCTGTCCGCGACGAGGGCGGATTCTCTTAAGATGGAGTATAGGGCGTTCAGGTTCTCGGGTTCCGACCTACCGAAGTACATGCCGGGGAAGGAAAACACTGTAATCTGGTTGATCACGGATAGAGGGGGTAAGCTTCTAGGAGGTCAGGTTTTCGGGAGGAGAGGGGTCAGAGAGAGGATCCTATTCCTAACAGCAGCTATATACGCTAGATTTAATGTAGAAGATATAAGGATAATGGAATTCGCATATCAACCGGAGGTCTGCGATGTCCTAGAACCTATCGCTATAGCTGCTGAAGGGATGTTCAGGAAATATTTACTCAAATCTGAGGACTAATTAGTATCCAAAATTTTTTCAATAACTACCCTGGGATCCTCTAACTCCTCCACCAGGGGTCTAGTATCCATTACATAAGAGTCGGGATCCTTGAGGATCATCCTAATTATACTGATCGCCTCTGTTAATGAGTTTGCCCTCCATATCGGGAATCCCATATCTCTAAGGAAGTCATTGACATAAAGCTTTACGTCCAAGGGGAAGGCGCAGAGAGAAGGTGTCCCGAGTAGAGCTGCCTCCCTCGCCATGGTGCCGCCTCCAGTCACGACTAAAACGACCTTCCCGAAGAGGTCAAGAGTGTCTACTGTATTGTCTAAAATAGTAACTTTTTTACCATATTTCTCCTTGATCATTATGGATTGATTCTCATATCTCGGCTTTACGATGACATCGGCCCCCATCTCTATGACTTCATCCACGAGCTTCATCGTGAACCCCTCTTTTCCCAGCATGTAGGATGCTCCACTCTCCTCAGGTCTAATGAAGACTTTAAACTCTCTTTTCGAATCCCTAAAATCATATAATCTATCTTTAACCCAGGCGACTTCATCAACTCCTCTATATGGAACTAGGGATTCTTTAGAAGCACCAAGCCTTATCATATCATCCTCTGGGATCGCTTCTGGGTAGACGACCTTCCAGGAGAGGGGGAGAGTGAGTCTCCCGACGTGGTAGGAATGAGGGGAATCGTTCATCGTTATCGATCTGATTAAGAGGCCATAAGCTACTCTCACAGCCTCAGGAGAGGAGAAAGATATTAGAAAGTCCGGTCTGTAATCGTAGACGAACTCAGAGAGAAGCTTCACCCTCTCAGCATAAGATAAGAGCTTTTTCTTTAGGTCGCCGATGGAATAATCCCCTATCTGAATGAAATTCACATTGAGTTCCCTCAATATATCTACAGATTCGCTATATCCCTTCACTGTTATCACGTATTCCCTTCCCAGTCTCTTAGCGATCGATGACATGAGTCTAGCTTGCTTCGGCGTTATGACATCAAACCAGATCCTCATTTATGCTCTCCCTTCAGAGATTCCAATGTCTTCTCAAGGAATTGGAGACCTTTCTCGAGCAACTTGATCCCAGATTCAGTTATCTCATAGTAATTCCTCATCTTACCGGTATCCTCCCCCCTCCTGACTGAAATCCTCACATACCCCTTAGCTTTCAGCGATCTCATGACCATGTAGGCGGTCACTCTAGCGGGCTTCCAACCGAACCTCTCCTCTATGAGCTTCCCGATCTCATAAGGATAAGCAGGTCTCTCCTTGAGTATTGAGAGTACGTAAAGCCAAAGGTTCTCCTTGGTGAGCTTCTCCTCTAACCTCTGTAGAGGGGCTGGCGTCCTAGCCGACGTACTCCGCTGAGCCAACTTCCTCACCCTGGAATCCTTGTTCCTCCCTCAACCTCCTCTCGATTTCCTTCAGTATCTCACTCTTTATCCTATCTATCTCCTCTATCTGCCTATCGAGCGACTCGAAGTCCAAACCTAATGAGAAAACTGAGTCTAGGGATAATAAGACGCTTTTAGCAGCTCTAGGATCTGGAGAGTAGTCCGGAGATACACCACTCAGCACTAGACTCTTAATCCCCCTTATCTTAGCCATCCCAAGAACGGAACCAGCTAGACCAACTACGACCTTTATCAGATCTTCTTTTACGGTATTAGCCTTTAAAAATACATTTAAAAGTTCATTATCCGTTCCAAAGGCGATGACTTTACCAGCAGCACTCTCCTCAACGAAACCCGTTATCACTATTATCCTCTTGACGCCTAGGCCCGAGAGGATCCTCATGACTTCATTCGCTATTTCCATAGCGCCCCAAGCTAGAGGTTGTACATCGCTGGTCACTAGTATGAGGGGAGGGTCCCTCAACTGGAATATCGATACTGAGGGTAGGAGGAACTTGCCGTCTTCTGTCACGGAGATGCCGACCATGTTGTTCGGGAAGACTAGGTACTCCGAGTATATCCTCGCTATAGGTATCGCGTTCTTCTCCCTCACCAAATATGTTATCACCTGTTCCCCAACATTAGCTACTCCTGGGAATCCGATTATCGCTATCTCAGCGCCTAGAGGCTTTGACAATTCTATAATTTTCATCCATCCCATCAGTCAGACCCATTCATAAGCGCGGGTTGATTATTAAATCGAATCGCTGTTGATGCGACCTATGAGGAGGGTGATCCTACTCATAATAGACGGCTTAGGTGATAGGCCATCCCCATCCCTTAAGTGGCTGACTCCCCTTCAGGCAGCGGAGATACCTAATATGGACCTAATGGCAGCGAAGGGACTCTTAGGCATGCAATATCCGATAGCCCCTGGGATCCCTCCGGGTAGTGATTCCGGTCACCTCTCCATATTCGGGTACGACCTAGATAGGGAGTATCCAGGTAGAGGGGTATTCGAAGCTCTGAGCGAAGGGGTAGTGAGTGTTGGAGTGATATTTAGGGCTAATTTCTCCACCGTGAGGGAGGAAAATGGGAAGCTCGTGGTCGTAGATAGGAGAGCTGGAAGGATAGAGGGAGAAGATGCATTTTCATTATCATCCGAGTTGAAGGAGTTATATTTATTGAATGGGGAAGTTAAGGCTAAATTTTTACACACATTAGAGCATAGAGGATTCCTTATTTTAGAAGGAGAGGGACTATCGAGTTTAGTCACCGATGTAGATCCCCATGAGGAGGGCTACTACGTCTTGGAACCGGAGCCTATCGATGATAAGGCAGTTAAAACTGTTGAAGCAGTGAGAGAATTTCTCCTCATCTCCTATAGGATATTGAAGGATCATGAGGTGAATAGAAAAAGGATAGCTGAAGGCAAGTTACCAGCTAACTTCATACTCTTAAGAGGGGCCTCATCCCCGACGAAACTCGAGCCCTTCTCCTTAAGATGGGGATTTAAGCCTGCTGCTGTAGCAGCGGGCCCCATGTACAAAGGGATCGCTAGGGCTCTGGGATTTGAGGTATTCCATCCACCCGGTGCGACAGGCCTCCCGGATTCGGATTTCTCCTCTAAAATAAGGAAAGCCTTAGACCTTCTAGAGGAATTTGATTTCATTTACGTCCATATGAAAGGTACGGATGTCGCTTCGCATAATAAAGACCCTGAGCAGAAGGTCAGGGTCCTAGAGAGAATAGATCTAGCTTTAGAACCCCTCACAGATCCACCGGAGGACCTTCTAGTTGTCATAACGGGAGATCATGCGACTCCCTGTTCCCTCGGTAAGCACTCTGGAGACCCTGTACCCGTCCTGTTCTACGGAAAGGGGCTTCCTAAGGATGATTCATCGAACTTCCATGAATTGGATGCTCAGGTCGGTGGCTTGGGGTGGTTCACTGGATCCAGTATGATGAGATTGATATTGAATTACTCCGATAGAGCCCTCGAGTACGGGCTGAGGCCCTTCCCGAGGCCCAGGGATTATATACCTAAGATTGAAATGTTGAATCCTTTAAGGCTTTAAGGCTATCTAGTCTAATATTTTTATCTTCGATCCCTATGAGGTGGGAAGCCTCTTTTCTAAGTTGGCATGCTTTACAGATATCGGAAGTAGTCGGCTCCCCGCATAATGAACATTTCCTCAAGTTAACATCGACCTTCATCTTGGATGAGAGGTTCTCAAGGAATAAGAAAGCCCTAAGCTTTGCTCCTGGATTAGAATCTTCTATAAAATCTATTTCCCTCCTCATACCTATTCTCATCCCTTGGGCCATGGGACATTTACCCAAGTGAGCTGGGATTCCAAGGGCTACTACGAGACTAGCTATCTCTCTCTCGTAGACGTATCTCAATGGTCTAACTCTGGGAACGAGACCTTCCTCATACTTCCTCTCGTGTATTATCGTCTTCACTAATGCATTAGCGTCTCCCCTAACTAGGTTCATGATGGAAGTCTGAACCAGGTCGTCCAGATTGTGACCAGTAACTAGAACTGTCGCGCCTATCTCTCGCGCTACTGCATTCATTATCTGCCTCCTTAAAACGCCACAGTAAGTGCAAGCGTTCCTTTTCCAACCCTTCGGTATCGCTAACCTCAGATCCTCCAAGGAGAACCCGAGGATCTCCCTCATCTGAATGGTCAGATGTTTGACTCGCAACCTCTCAGCTAACTTCCTCGCTAGTTCTATAGAGGATCTCCTATAGAGGGTCCCCTCATCCAATGTCACCGAAATCACCTTCAAATCGAACTCTCTCATCTCATCAGAGAACTCCTTAGTCAAGAGGAGTGCTAATGAGCTATCTTTCCCTCCGGAATGCGCCACCATTACCTTATCTCCGGGGCGAAGCTCCTTCTTCATCACGGACCAAGCCCTCCTTTTGATCGAATTCTTCAAGCAATTAGCGCATAAAGAAGCTCCAGTCATGTAATTAGTATAGATAGCTTCCTCAGATCCGCAAATATCACAGAGCCTCATGATCTCACCGCAATTTTGAACTCCTAAGTGCGGGCACCTCCAGGGATAATCGGTCTTTGAGTGAGTAGAGAATCCTCTTCGAGGCAAGAGCTTGAAGTATTGGGAATGAAGAGGGGAGCCTTAGGGATGTCAGCAGCTCCGACGCTTCCATGAAAAGGCATTTCTTCAAGAGATTCTGGCATTTAATCACCTCGATCCATCGACAGGGCTCTCATGGAGTGTTATCCTGAGCCATGTCACTAAGTCACCATCCTCAAGGTAACTATCATCAGAACGCGGTTCACCATTGACCAGGAGAAGGATCTCCCATTTATTGAGCCCCAGAATCCTATAGAGATCAGATAACTGAGTATTTGCCGGTAGCACTTTTTCCTCTCCCCCTATAGAAACTTTTATAGTCTTCCTCATGATCCCACTCGATTCATATGTACCTATCTAAAAAGGCGATTATCGATGGAGTCAGCTTCGAGGGTGAGGCCGTAGTCCTAGGGGAGACGATAATAGGTAAGGGATCCGTGATAGGGTTCTACTCAGTGATAGGATACCCAACGCTGCCCAAGTTGAGGGGTAAAGAGGTGAGTATCGAGGTGTACGATCGTCTGAGTGAGGGGGCTAAGATAGGGGAGGGATGCTTCATAAGGAGCCATTCGGTCATCTATGAGAGGGTAACTTTGGGGAACGGTGTCCAAACAGGACATTCGGTCCTAATAAGGGAGGACTCCAGTGTAGGGGATCGTACTTTGATAGGGACGCATTCCATCGTAGACGGGAGAGTCAAGATAGGGAGGGAGGTGAGTATTCAGAGCGGGGTCTATATACCTCCGATGAGCGAGATAGGCGATAGAGTTTTCCTAGCACCATTCGTAGTAATCACAAACGATAAATATCCGCCGAGTAGGAAGCTTTTAGGGGTCAAGATAGAGGATGATGCTGTAATAGGTGCGAATTCAGTGCTAGTCTCTGGTGTGAGGATAGGAGAGGGGGCTGTAGTAGCCTCAGGGGCCGTCGTGACTAGAGACGTTCAACCTAGGAAGGTCGTTATGGGAGTTCCTGCGAGAGTCGTCGGAACTAGGGAAGAGTATGACGAGAAAAGGAGGGGGTATGAAGAGATCTAGACGTCTTCAATACCACCCTGAGTTATGGCTACTTCAACAGTACCTTCTGGGAGGTATGGGCTCTTGACGAGCTTTACAACTCTCCTGTCCTTCTTCCCTCTCTTTATATAAAGCCTTGCTGTCACCCCGTGTCCTAGAACATGGCCTCCTGCGGGCTTATTTGGGTCACCGAAGAATGCTGTGGGATCCGCGACGACTTGATTTGTGACTATAACAGCCATATTGTATCCTAATGCGAGTCTGAGAAGCTTATGCAGGTATTTATTGAGCTTCTGCTGCCTCTCCGCTAGAGTCTCCCTGCCGACGTACTCCCCCCTGAAGTGGCTTATCAGGGAATCCACTATTATGAGGCCAATATCCCTCTCCTTTATATAAGATTCAGCTCTCTCGGTCACTATCATCTGATGATCGCTCGTGAAAGCTCTCGCATAAAGTATATTCTTCAATGCGTGTTCAGGATCGATTTTGAACCTTTCGGCTATCTGTATTATCCTCTCGGGTCTGAAAGTGCCCTCCGTATCTATGTACATAGCTCCTCTACCGAGTCCGCCCTTCTCCTCAGCTAACTGGACAGTAACAGCCATTTGGTGGCAGAATTGCGTCTTCCCAGATCCATAGGGGCCATATATTTCAGTTATCGATTGGGTCTCGACACCTCCTCCCAATAATTCATCTAGAGCTCTCGATCCAGTTGTTATCCTTTGAACAGCCTTCCTTTGCTGATAAAAGTCATAAGCTGACATGACATCTATATTAAGCTTACTCCTCGCAGCCTGTATTATCTTTTGAGCGACAGACTCACTTATCCCAGCGTATACAGCGAGTTCCGATGGAGTTGACATCGCTATGGACTCGAGACTAGTGAAACCAGCCTCTGCTAACCTCTTAGCAGTTGCGGGGCCGACTCCCTCAAGCTCGGTCAGATCATAGTCCCCGGAGACATCAACTTCCTCCTCATAATAACCCTCATTCTCTTCCTCAAACTCATCCTCAGGAGGCTCCTCCACTCTAACCTTTCTCCTCGGGATGCACCATCACCTTCCGAGGAGAGCTGAATCAGCGGATATATAATCTTTAATGAGGTTAAGTAAGCTTACTGCTTAATCTTCACTAGCATATGCCTCTCTAACCATAAAATTCTCGGTTTCGGATCCCTCAGAGGCCTCCTCTGTACTCCCAGTACTTCTCCAGAGATAAGATCCTAAGGCTAAGGAGGGTAACGTTATCAGGAGACCCTCAGGCGGTAGATTCACCATTATTAAAATTCCCGAAAGCGCTAAGATCAGGTAAAAGATCGATAAAACTCTAATGGCGAATTCCTTGTTTGAGAGGACGCCTAAGGATAATGCCGCTAGGATGAGCCCAACTAACATACCTACGTACGATAACTGAGTTTTCGTATTAAAGACTATTGAAAAATAGATCAAAGTCATGGAGATTACAGCTGTTATTACTCCAGAAATTAGAATTCCTAACTTTAATTTCAAGTGGAAACACCCCCTCTTAAGGCTGAAGCTATTGTGGGCACGACGCTCGCTCTCGATCCAGACCATTCGAGCGTATCGGTTGCCACTATAATATCGGCTCCCGCTCCTAATATCCTTTCCAGGGAACCAGGGACCATCACGGGGTGGACGAAAGCAGCTATGAGGAGCCTGGCGCCCATCATCTTAGCTGATCTGATGGCATTAGCCATAGTCCCTCCGGTGGAGACCATGTCATCGACTAAGATAACATCCCTCCCCTCGAGCTTGAGTTCCTTAACTAGAGTCCTTATCTCCCCTGAGCTGACATCTCTCTCCTTCCCGAATGAATCGAATTCCTCCGTTCCGTAGTACTCAGCCAGCTCCCTAGCCCAGTTTATGCTCTCAGTATCTGGTCCGAGGATGAAAGGATCCCTCAGGGGGATCCTCTTGAGCTCCTTAGCGAGGGATTCGAACCCGCTTAAGTTATAGAAGTCGGTCCTATTGAAGAGTGCCCTCGTATCGCTCACCCTGTGGAGGTGTGCTGTGATCGTGATGACCTCATCAACACCAGAATCCTCCAAGAGCTCAGCTACGTACTTCGAGGAGAACGGCTCCCCCTCCCTGAATATAGCATCCTGTCTCGAGTAGGGGAAATAGGGCATCAATAGATATATTGATTTAGCTCCCATATGCTCCTTGAGGTTCCTTAATGTGAAGAGAATCTCGATTAGATAGCTGTTCGGCCGACAACTTCCTGCTTTCATCCTCATAGAGAGTAAGATATCTTCCCCATTCACGTTGCCCAGGACCCTGGGGCATACCTCCCCATCGGGAAATACTCTTCTCTCAATTGGCACAAGCCTCGTTTCAAGTCTCCTTGAGAGTTCGATGTTGAATTCGTCTTCCGGACCCACTACTAGCATATAGGCTATTCAATGCTTAGCAGTTAAAAATTAAGCGGTGGGGTAAGGCAGGATGTTAGTAGCATTCGAGGGGATAGATGGGGCCGGAAAGACGACTCAGAGCAGAAGATTGTTCAATAAGCTAACGGAGCTTGGTATGAGAGCGATTTACACTAAGGAGCCAACTGATGGGGAAATAGGGAAGATACTGAAGAGGGCACTTAAAGGGGAGATAGAGCTCGACCAGAAGACGATAGCCCTTCTCTTCGCAGCGGATAGGATCGAGCATATGAGAAGTTTGAAAATGGATGGAATAATAATCTTGGATAGATATTTGCTATCTTCGCTAGCTTATCAGGGAGTTTTCCTCCCTATTCAATGGATAAATGAGATCAATAGATGGGCTGGATTACCGGATATAGTTTTTTACCTTGATATAAGCCCCGACATTGCTATCAATAGGATTGAAAATAAGGAAATATATCATTCATTAGATTTCCTGAGCATCGTGAGAGAGAATTACCTTAAGCTCATCAGAGTGGAGCCTTGGAGCTCTATAACGTACCTAATAGATGCCGGGAGGGAGGAGGAGGAGATCTCGGAGGAAATCCTTAATATATTGCTCAACAAATTGGGGGAGAGAGGATGAGGTTTGTAGCAATAGGCAATGCGAATGTCGACATAAAGGTATTCTTAGAGACCATACCCGGGCAGGATGAATCGCTAGATGCTCTAGCTATCACTATTAGTTCTGGAGGGGCAGCATCTAACTTCGCTATGGCAGCAGCTAAGATAGGCATCGAGTCCTACGTAATCGCATCGCTTGGGAACGATGAACTCGGTAAATTCTACTTGGAGGCATTGAGGAGGGGAAATGTTAACACATCTTACATAAAAATAGTTGAGGGCGTTAGGACGGGCCTCGTCCTCATACTGAACGTGCTAGGTGAGGATAGGAGGATGATACAGAGCTCAGGGGCAAATGAGGAGCTCTCACCTTCAGATATCTCGGAAAGGAGGGAACTCATATCTTCAGCTGATGAAGTCCATATGGCGACTGTGAGGCCTGAGATAGCAGAATCCGTCCTAGAGATGAGAGAGGCCTCTTGGGATCCCGGGATGAGGATGATCGTGAAGTACAAGCATAAGATCTGGTCACTCCTCGGGAAGACTGGAAAAATTTTCCTGAACGAGAAAGAGGCCCAAGAGCTCTCAGGGGAGAGAGATCCTATAGACTGTGCTGCTAAAATAGCGAAAGAAGGACCTAAGGAAGTAGTGATAAAAATGGGATCTAAAGGCTCTCTAGCGTATGTAGATGGTGAGGCCCATCGTGTCGATGCGATCCCGGTCAAAGTAGTGGATACGACCGGAGCTGGTGATATATTCGCAGCAGTATATCTCAAGGCCAGGAGGAGGGGATTCTCAATAGATGATTGCTTGAAACTCGCGAACGCTGCCTCAACGATAAAGGTCTCGAGGCCGAGTGGTATAGATAGCCTGCCAACTTGGGATGAGATACAGACGATGAAACTAATATTCTATGGGAAATGAAGGTGGTAAAAATGGAGAATCAGAGGGAAATTCCGAGGATTGGGAGAAAAAATGTGATACTCATCCTAATAGGACTGGTCCTGACGATACCCCTTCTCATCGCTTTTGACTTCAAATCAGCTGCGGAAAGGATGGCTGCGATTGGCATAGTACCCATAATCTTGGCTTTCGCTTCGATACATATAGGAGTCCTCTTCTACATTTTAGGATGGTATTTCCTCTTAGGGAGGCGAGTGTCGTTCAGGGAGGCCTTCTTGATAGGGTGGGTGAGTCTATTCGTGAGCTTATTGATTCCAACAGCCTCTACAAGTGGAGAAATAGCTAGGATATACCTAGTGAGTAAGAGAAATGGCATAAGCCCGGCTGAAGCACTCTCCTCTATAATAGTCCATAGAATAGTCATGATAGTTCCTTTCATAGTTAGCATAACTCTTGGCTTCTCCTATTTAATGAGTTTCGCTTTCAAGGGCGATGCAACTGTTATATTACTGCCGGTAATACTCCTGACCTTGATCTTCTACATCATATACAAGATCAGCCTGAGGGAGGATTACATAGAGAGAGTGATCTCAATAGTAGAGAGAGTCCTCAAGAGAAACTTGGAGAGTAGCAGGAAGATGGCAAAGGAATATGTCTCCTCCTTCAAGTATTTGATATCGAATAAGCCCCTCCTCTCGATCACGATGGTATGCGCTTTCCTCAACTGGCTCTTCGATATGCTCCCTATCTTCATCTATTTTCACGCATTAGGCCATAATCTGGACCCCCTTTTGGGCATACTCATCTACTCAGTATCTATAATACTCATCCTGATCCCTATAGGGATCCCAGGGAATGTAGGCGTTAGGGAATGGGTGATGGCCGCACTATTGACGATAATAGGACTGAGCAGTGGGGAGGCACTTGCGATAACACTAACATCATCTACGATAACTGTATTTCTAAATGAACTCTTCTTCGGGCTCTTAGCTTATGTGGTCCTGCTCTCCTCCTCCAGTCCGAGCAAAAGTTTTAATTAAATATATGGGGTATTATGGAGGGATCCCGTGCCTGAGTTCGCATCTAGGATGAGTAGTCTTGGTGTTGAGGGAGCTTTCATAGTCCTAGCAAAAGCTAGGGAGCTGGAGAGAGAGGGAAAGCATATAGTACATCTGGAGATAGGGGAACCGGGATACAATCCACCTAAACATGTGGTGGAGGCGACGAAGAAGGCAATAGAAAGTGGTATGACAAAATATACTCCATCTGCGGGGATCTATGAGCTGAGGGAAGCTATAGCTGAGAGAGTTTCTGAAACTAGAGGTATAGAGATTAAACCTGAAAATGTCGTAGTTACTACAGGTGCCAAACTCGCGATATTTGGTGCTCTTATGTCATTCATAGATCCAGGGGATGAAGTGATAATCCCTATGCCAGCTTACCCAACTTACGAAAGCGTGACTAAGTTTATAGGAGGCGTTGTGAGACCCGTAGTCCTGAAGGAGGAGAGAGGCTTCTCCCCAAGCATAGATGACATAGTGAAGGAGGTTTCGAGCAGGACTAAGGCTATAGTGATAAATACACCCTCTAACCCAACTGGAGCCGTCTACAGTAGGAGAGATTTGGAGGAGATAGTTAAGCTAGCGAGGGAGAGGGACATCTTAGTGATATCTGATGAGATCTATGAGGATATAATATTCGATGGTAGGAAACATGAGAGTATATTATCGATCCCGGGGGCTGAAGAGGTCTCTATAATGATAAGCGGGTTCAGTAAGACATGGGCCATGACAGGTTACAGATTAGGGTATGCTGTCGGAAAGAAGGAGTTCGTGGATAAGATAGCTCAAGTGCAGCTCAATACATCCTCCTGTCCCGCGCATTTCGCTCAAGTTGCAGCTATACATGCTATAAGGGGACCCCAGGAGGAAGTATATGAGATGATTAGGGATTACGAGAGGAAGAGGGATGTTATATACGACGAAATATCTAGGATAAAGGGATTCAGCATGCTTAAACCTGCAGGAACATTTTATGCATTTCCAAACATAAAGAGGACTGGATTTTCATCGGACGAGCTCGCAGATAGACTTTTACGTGAAGCTGGAGTAGCTCTTCTCTCGGGAACTGCTTTCGGAGATGCCGGTGAGGGATACTTGAGGATCTCTTTTGCGGGTCCCATGGAAGATATAAGAGAGGGAATGAGGAGAATAAGGGAATATATCTCGTCCTTATAAGTCAAATACCTCAACTTTTTTCTCTTCAGTGTCTACAACAACAATCGTTCTTCTCCCAGTTAGCTTACCGCAAGCCTCTCCAGGGTTCACGACGAAGGTCCCGTTTACTTCCTCGACATGGACCTCGTGGGTATGTCCATAAAGTATGAAATCAAACCTCCCGCTTCTAGCTAGAGATATCGCGACAAACTTCGTCAGATCTTTCTCTCCGAATCCGTGAAAAATTAGTAATCTCTTTCCATTGATTTCGAGTTCAACGGGGCTGGGATGATAGATACCTCCCTCTCTGATCATGAGAGCTACCAACACTTCCGAATCATTATTACCCCTGAGGATCCTAAATGGTATTCCTGAGTTTAAAATCGGGATCAGCGCAAATGGAGAGATGAGATCGCCTAGATGAATCACTTCATCAATGCCTATCCTCTGAAAGATCTCCAGAGCTCTTTCAATGGCCTCTATATCATCATGAGAGTCTGAGATCACCCCTATGAGCATATCATCACCTACTACCTCTCCATCTAGATACTAAAAATTATCACTCAAGGGCCTTGAGGGCTTCTAATAAGTAATCCCTTCCCTCAGGTGTCGAAAATAAGGGGACATCCCAATCGACTTCAGGAACCCTTCTAACGACTTTTCCCGATTCACAAGGTTTTTCTTCGTGTCTCTTCCTGACGATCACGCCCCTCCTCTGCCAGGAAGGTATCGTAGCAATATTTACCCCCAATTTAGTGAATATAATATCATGGAGACTATCTGCTTTCTTATTCCTCAGTTCCTTGACGGCATCCTCCCTTTTCATCCCAGATCTCTCCAGGGCAAGTAACGCGTAGGAATTGAGGGCATTCCTCCATGCTTCGGATTGTCTCCAACTGAGGTAACCGAGGATCTCATCTAAATCCCTTAGAATGATTATTCTTGCATCAAAACACACTGGATAATTCAAAATCATTGAAACAACAGCTGAGGAATGGGAAGGGATCACACTTATAAGTTTCTCGACTCTCCCGTTCCATGGGATCGGAGGATATATGAGGAACGAGATCTCGTCAGAGAAAGCGAAGGACAATGCTAAAGGGAATCCTATCCTCATCAAAGAGAGAGGAGCCTGAATAAGCGCTTCTATTAATCTCCGATCGAATGGTCTCTCTAATCCAAGTTCATCCGCTACCTTGTGGAACCTCCAGCCGTCTATCCTCACCATCACCGGAGCATCAGAGGGGACCCTCAATCCTGAGAAGATCTCCCTCTCCTTCCAATCAACGCTTTTAATGGGCACACCCATCGATAAACCTCCATGGATCCGAGTGGTGTTCAATGAGCCATGCGTTCTTCTCATATGAAAGGGATTCGCTGGAATCCAAAATTAACATCATTCGCTTAGCCTCGATATGTTCTCAGCGACCTCAAGCACAGCGGATTCAACGTCATCTTTGGCGGTTTCCACTGTTATTATTCCTCTGGCCTCCACTAATTCCTTCAGTTTTGAGTCAAATTTCTTAGCGACGAGGACCTCGCAATCCCTCAATATCTCGAGGACGGAGGCAGCGCTCTTACTCTCCCTCCTTGTGTTGACTCTCATCTCTACTTTTGTAGGGCTTCTTCCTAAAATGTCATATATTGCGAAGAATTTTGCACTATGGAAGAGCTTATCATATAAGCTCTTACCATCATCTGTAGCGACGGCCACCCTAATCGGCAAACCATCCCATCCTCCCAGAGCATCCCAGCAAGACACCGCCCAAGAAGATATAATGTTTTCAGGCCCTTCCCAATATACCATTTAACCTATCCTTGAAACTCATGAGCACAGAAATCATCCTTTCGGAGTCTAATATCATCGACAGGAAACCCCTTCCCCCGAAAGCCGACCATTCCGACTCCCCCCTGAGTAATCCAATGGCCTCAGAGTATAAGTCGATATAATGCGGGGCTGAGATATAAACGAGGCCGAGTGGGGGATCATAGAAGAATGTCATCGCTACATCTACGAATCTCCTGGCCTCTATTGAGAGCACAAATCTTTGATGAGGCTCATCGACTTCCCAGATGCCAACCGAACCATCGAGGAGGAAGGGCTCGCTTAAGGAGTCTCTGACCTTAGCCTCGACTTCAGGTACCTTCGACCTCAATAAGCTCGCAGTTACAGAGCTTCCTCTTATAAACCACCAAGGATCTTCCGCCGACTCCTGAAGGGAGGAGATAGCCATCATTATCCACTCCTCCCCCTCGAAAGATGCCGCTAACAGCATCCTCTGGATGAGATCTATACTTGCCTCTTCAACTAAGTCGGGCCAGTAAAGCTGAGATCTCTCTTTAACGGATTCGCATATCTTAGAAGTGCACTTATTCCTAAAGCCAGATACCGCTATCCATGAGAGGTACTCATTATCTCTCCCGATCTGTGAGGAGATCATGTAGAGCAAGAGGCTAGTGCAAATACCCCCATAGTCAAATCTCACCCTGAGGACATCTTGCGGTAGATCCGAAGATCCATGATCGATGGCAATTAACCTCTTGAATAGTTCCTTTGCGATGGAGATAGGCCCGGGACCATGAGGCGGGAGTTCCAAAAAGATCAAGTGATCGAACTTCCCTATTAAGTGCTCGATCACATCTAGGAATGTCTCTGGAAGGGAGACAACGAATTCAGAGTCAACACCAAGCTGGGAGCATAATTCAGAGAGTATCACGGAGGAAGATATCCCGTCGGGCGTTGGCGGTAGTATTATCGCGATCTTTTCACTATTCTTAAGGGACTCCTCTATAGTGATTGCAGCTCTCTTAGCCCAGCTCTCTACTTCCAAACTGCACGCCTCTTCCTCAGCCTTCTATAGATGAGTAGGAGGGACGAGAAGCCGGCTCCTATTATGAAATACATCAGAAAGTTGATTAGACTACTCATATAACCATAAGCTCTCTCTTCTAAGCTTGAAAGGATATTCTCAGCTTCTCTCAGCGATTTCTCAGCATCAGAATAAATACCCTTATTGATCAAATTCTCGCTTTCTCTCAATAAACTGCTGACTTTATCGAGGAGCTCACGATCAGAAGATTCTAGGCTGCTAGATGCCTCAGTTAAGGTCTTATACCTCCTATTGAGCTCAGCTAACTTCGCTCTTAGGGATCTCTCCTTCTCATTCATCGATCCCCCCACTACGTTCACATGCACAGCATTAATGGGTAGGGCTCTGGTCCCATTGAATATCGCGAAACTGGGTAAAGTGAAATTACCGGTTGTGTTGAAGCTCAATACGATCCTCACATCAGCTGGAGCCAATACGCTCACCTTATTTCCTCTCACAGCTCCTTGTGATTCGATTATAGAGGTACCTCTGGGAAAATCTATCGTAACTTCACCGCTCACACCCTCAACCCTTACCTTCAATTCGACGCTCTCACCTACTCTCACGTTCGTCTCATTGACCTCTGCGTAGACGATCCCCTCCACATTACCGATAGGTATCTTAACCTCCTTAACCGCGGTCCTATAGGTTGAATAGCCCTTAGGTAGGTAATAGGCTGATATCAATATCTGAGATGGTCCCACACTTTTAGCCCTGAAGGAGAACTCCAATCTTACAACTTCCTCCTTGCTTATGTTCAGCAGGAACTTGGAGGTATCCGAAATGGGGTCCATTCCCGCTGAGCTGACGTTCACTAGTAGCTTCTCCAATGGGATCGCGGAGCTCAAACTGAGGGAGAGCCTGACATCATCCCCGACATTCGGGATCTCCGGAGATATGAGTGTTAAGATCGATAATGGAGTCTCTGAGGTCGAAATTATCCTGATACTCTGCAGAGATAGGGAGTAACTCCTATTCACTGAGTCACTTAAGTTCAGCTGGATGCTCCCGAGGTACTCTCCGGTCGGGATGTCCAAGGGGAGGCTTATCGTGACGGATGATTTAGGAGGTATTTGATAATAAATTGGAAAATTAAGCGGAATTTTTTCAGATTTACTTCCTAATAAATCCATTCTAACGCTAGAAATTTGTGAGTATAGGTCACCAAAGTTATAAACCTTTATAGAGATAGATCCCCTCCCGCCTAAGAGGTAAACTTCAGTCGAATTCAGGAGGTGTGCCGTATACGTTGACAGTATCTTTATCCCCCTCCTTAATCCGAAGATACCATCGTTTGTCGTTACAGTAATGAATAAGTCATTCATAACTTCTCTTTCAGTTGTAGGAGCTCTAATCTCAACCCTCATCGGTATGCTGATGTTCCTCAGGACGATCGAGGAATCCCCGAAAACTATAGAGATTTCCCTTGATCCTTGAGGGGGAGTCACGAGGATTTGAAATGAGCTTCCGCTCATCACCTCACTCGGTGAATCTATATTGAGCGCAATACTGAAGTTGGAGTCAAAGTAAAATTCATTTCCATTAAATTCACAAATATTACAATATTTTGGGTCTATTATCTTGAAGTTTGCTGGGCCGGAGCATTTAACTTCAATTAGGGACATGTTATCGCGGCCATATACGAAGAGGCCTTCCTCCAGCCCTACGGCATCGACCTTCCTAACCTTAATAGAGGGTCCAAAGGCCCTGAGGAAAGCGGAGTTATTCAAGAGTGACAATTCAGCTCTCGAATACTGGGGGTTAATATTTTCTAGGGTAACGAAATTTGTATAAGATTTAGTTATTCCTCCGAAAGCGACATAGGTCCCGTTGTTGAAGAGAAGCAGGTAAGATGGTTCCATGTGAGCACTCCATTCCCTGCGGAGCAACCATCCCTCGAACTCCGGAATCCACGATCCCTCGATTATCTCACCATCTATGGATATCCTCGCGCTCTGTCCTTTCTTCGCCTCAATCAACTCGAAGTTCCCGAAGCTAGCCTTATCGCTCAGGTAATTGACCTCAACGATTTTCCCATTCTCAACTCTGATCAGAAATGGGGGAAGAAAGGATACTCCGTAATCCTTGCTCGCGATAACTGTAGAGTTCCTTTCTAAAACGAAACTCAAATGAGTCCCGTTGAATGCCACTCTATTGAAAGTACTATTCTGAACGATGAGTGGTGAGGTCTCGTTAGGGCTGATGAAACTTAGGAGCCTCACTGAACAAAGCTTACTGATGGATTCAGGGCCACTCCCCATGAGGACTATAGCATCTCCTCCATACCTTATACCATCGGCTGAGATCCGAGCTTGGCTATACAGCAGCAGTATCAATAGCAGGGGCAACAGTTTCCTCATCATGCTCTCCATATCTCGTCCTATCATTATCATTTTACGATGATTGTCGTAATTAAGGCCCTCATATTAAGGCAGAATTCTATCGGGATCTCTAGGAAACAGTGAGGCCTCCTTGACACTGCTCAGCTCCAGCATCTTCATTAGGAGTCTCTCTATGCCTATCGCGAATCCACCATGTGGTGGAGCCCCGTAAGCGAAGAACTTAGTGAACCATTCTAGGCTTCTGGGATCTAAACCCTTTTCCCTTATCTGAGATATCAAGACGTCATATCTGTGCTCTCTTTGTCCTCCAGAACTCAGCTCTAACCCTTTGTAGAGGAGATCCACGCTCCTAGCCCAAGTATCATCTTCTCTCATTACGTAGAACGGCTTCACCTTGAAGGGGAAGCGATTGACGAAGAAGAAGTCAGAATTATAATTTTCTCTCACATATTGCCAAAGAAGTCTCTCGCTTTCAGTATCATAGTCCTCTCCATATTCAATTATCTTCCCATACTCTTCGAGGATGTCGTAAATCTTCGGGAACCTTAGCTCGGGAAACGGTACCTTAGGGACTTCCAGATACACATTAAGGAGCTCCAGTTCCTTAGACCTCTCCTCGACGACTCTCTTAATCCCTTCCCTTATGATCTGCTCCTCTACCCTCATAGTATCCTGTTCATTCTCTATGAAGGCCAATTCTACTGCTAAAGATCTGAACTCACTTAAATGTCTTGGAGTCCTACTCAATTCAGCTCTCCAGTTCGTTCCAAGGTCATAAATTCTCTCAAAACCTCCTAAGATTGTCAATTGTCTGTGAAGTTGGGGGTCTTGCCTTAGGTAAGCCTCCTTATCGAAGTAGAGGACCTTAAACACCTCAGCCCCACTCTCACTAGCTGCCCCTATGAGCGCTGGAGTGAATACTCTTATGAAACCATTTCTTCTGAGCCAATCCTCCATTCCATCGAGTAAGGAGGACTCTATTTTGAATATCGCCTGAATTTCAGGTCTCCTCAAGTCCAATGGCCTATTATCGAATCTAGTCGGGACTTGAGCCGGTACCTTCCAGTTAGGGTCCAGCGGTAACTGGGGGCTGGCGAGCGAGTGCACGATTATCCTCTCTGGTATGACCTCTCTATCGGCTCCGATTGCTATCTTCTCCTTTAACTCTCTCCCTAAGACCTCTATCACGGATTCTTGAGTTAGATTTTCAGTGAGATCGAAGAGGCCATCCTCAACTATCCCTCTCTTCAGTGTTATCTGAATCTTCTCATTCCAATTCCTTATAACTATGAATCTCACTTTTCCAAGGTTTCTGACTTCACTTACCCATCCATGAACTCTTACTAGATCTTCCTCACCCATATGACCACCTTTTTACCATCTATCTCCCACTCCTTGCCCAGGGAGAACTCAGAAACCTCCTCCGGGCTATTCACTATCTGTACGAGATCCGCATCGGAGTTCCAGACTATATCATCGTAGAAACTATCAACAGCCTTTTTTATCTCCTCATCCCCTTGTATATAAACCTCTATCCTCTCAACGCCTAAGGTGAGTCCCAATTCCTTCCTCATGAGCTGTATCCTTCTGATAAGCTCCCTAGAGAGGCCTTCTAAGCGTTCTTCTTCCCCTATCTCTAGAGAGAGATATATCTTCCCACCATTGAAGCTCCCCTCTACCCACTTCCCATCCTTAGGTGGATCCCCAAGCTCCACTTCCCTCAAATTAGCCTCCATCATTATGACCTCAGAGAAATTCTCTACGGCCTTCTTCACACGAGGATCCTCGGAGGATATTACCATCTGTCTGAGTGGTTGCCTTCTCTTAAGCCCCACGCTTGATCTAGCTTGCCCTGACGAACTTATTATCCCCCTAACGATGTCCATCAGGGATTCGAGCTCTTCATCTATCATGTAGCGATTCGGTTCCGGTAAGGTTAGGAAGTTCACGCTCTCAGGGTCACCATTCATCATGAAAGCATCTAGATAGATCTTCTCAGCTAGGAAGGGAGTCACTACAGATAAGTAGGGAATAGCATTTCTCAGCACATAGTAGAGGACACTCATCCACTCTGAGGAAGTGGCTTCATCCTTAGACCTTATCTTCTTCCTGGAGACCCTGAGGTATAGATGACTCACATCCTCCACGAGGAAGTTTATGATCTCATTACTCGCGACATGAAGATTGTATTCTTCCATAGCCTCCCTGTAGTTTTTCATCATAGTATTGAGCCTGGAAATGAGCCATTTATTTATAGGATCTCTCACATCCCCTGGATCTAGATCCTTGACCTCTCTATCCCCTATATATGTCGTAGCGAAAACGTAAACATTCCATATTATGTTCAACTTCTTCAAAACTTCCTCCATTCCCTTCCAGGAGAACCTAAGATCCTGCCATGGGACCTTCGTCAATACGAAGGCCCTGAAACAATCCCTTCCGAATCTCTTAACTATTTCTTGAGGTGGGACGTAGTTCCCAAGCCTCTTATGCATCTCCCTTCCTTTCTCATCGAGCATGAAACCGTGCATGAGGACAGATCTGTAAGGAGCCCTTCCGAAGAGGAGGACGCCCATCCTAAGGAGTGAGAAGAACCACCCCCTCACTTGATCATGTCCCTCAGTTATGAAGTCCACTGGGAATATCTCGCTAATTGAATCGGTCTTGTAAGGATATCCTAAGCTCGCGAAGAAGGAGATCCCTGAATCGTACCAGACATCCATTATATCGGGAATCCTCCTCATAGTGCCACCACAGGAGTCGCATTTAATTGAGACTTCATCGACCCAAGGCCTATGCAAGTCACTTAATTTGACGCCCGACCTTTCTTCCAACTCCCTTGAGGATCCTACTACCTCAACCTTACCGCATTTCTCACAAGTCCATATGGGTATAGGTATCCCCCAATACCTCTGCCTAGATATTATCCAATCCTCGACGCCCAGCAGCCAGTCCCTGAATCTCCTCTCCCCTCCCCATTTGGGGACCCATTTCACCTTATCACTCTCGCTAAGAAGTTTTTCCCTTATATCGGATATCCGTATGAACCATTGTTTCGTCGCTCTTATTATTAGGGGAGTGTCGCACCTCCAACATACAGGGTACTTATGGACTACAGTACCTTTAGCTACTAAAGCGCCTCTCTCCTCCAGATCTCTTATTATCAAATTATTAGCTTCCCTAACGTTAAGACCAGCATATTTCCCAGCTTCAGCAGTGAATAAGCCTCTCTCATCTACTGGACTCTTCACCGGGAGTCCATACCTTGAGCAAGCCTCAAAATCTTCCTTCCCATGTCCGGGGGCTGAATGAACACATCCACTCCCTTCCTCCATCGTTACATATTCTGAGCTCAGGATTATCGTATGATGATCCCTCAGCTCCCTCTGGATATCGACTACGTCCTCGAGAGGGTGTTCATATTTCAGGCCCTCTAGGGATCTTCCCTGAAATTCGTCTATGACCTCATAGCTCTTGATACCCGCTTCCTTCATAACGTGCTCAAGCCTCTTCTCGGCCAGTATGAGAACTCCTGAATCCGTCTTAACTTTCACATATTTCTCATCTGGATGCACCATTACCGCTACGTTCCCGGGAAGTGTCCAGGGAGTAGTGGTCCAAATTAGAATATATTCAGGCTTATCAACTAGTTTAAATTTCACATATATAGATGGATCCACTAACTCCTTGTAACTTTCACTGACCTCATAATCGGAGAGGACTGTCTCACATCTAGGACACCAATGGACAGGCCTCTCCCCTTGATAAAGCATTCCATTCTCCCATATCTTCTTTATCCCCCACCATGCGCTCTCAATGTACTCCCTCTCGTATGTTATATATGGAGAGCTCCAATCCAATGAGACCCCGAACTCCTTGAAATGTCGCGTCATGGACTCTATGTTCCTCGCTGCTAGCTCCCTGCACTGTTCCACGAACTTCGCTATCCCGAATGTTTCTATGTCTTTTTTTGATGAGAAACCGAGAGATCTCTCTGTCATGACCTCTATCGGTAGCCCATGCGTATCCCAACCAGGCTTGTCGAGAACGAAGTAGCCTTCCCCTCTCTTGAACCTCACTACAGCATCCTTCACTACCTTATTCCAGACGGTACCGGGATGGGGAGTATCTGATGATGGATATGGCGGTCCATCTAGAAAATGGAACTTCTTTGCACCAATTCTAGATTCCCTTAACTTTTCATAAATCTTTCTCTCATCCCAATATCTCAAAATTTCCTGCTCGTAGCTTTTAGGATCGAAGTTCCTTCCCAGCCTCCTCAGCTTAGGCATCCCCTTAGCACCTCTCCCCTTCATTCTCCCGAACATGAGGGCCTAAGTTTTTAAATAGAGCTAGTCATGTAAGTGGGGCGAGCGGCCATAGCGGCCAGGGACACACCCGGACCCATTCCGAACCCGGAAGTTAAGCCTGGCCGCGTTCCGTGGAGTACTGAGCTCCTCAAGGGCTCGGGAAACACGGAAGCTGCTAAGCCCCATTACATCCACTTATAATTCCCTTTTGACCGAGTTTTTCAGCGATTTTCACGAAATTCCTCCAATTAGCTAGCGTCTTCGGTCTCTTAGGTGCGAAAGGGCAGCTCTCCTTGTAGCTTATCGAGATATCATAAGTCCCGATCTCCTTAGCTATCTTAATGATATCATCCTTGTCCATTCCTATAAGAGGTCTGAAGACGGGCCTCTCGAGGCATCTGCTCTCTACCTCGAGATTGGCTAGGGTCTGAGATGCAACTTGTCCGAGAGAATCCCCAGTCACGATTCCGTGGGCTCCGATCTCCCTAGCTATCTTATCAGCTGTCACTAGCATCCTCCTCTTGCATAAGAGACAGGTCCACTCCCTCGCTTCCCTCGATATTTCAGAGAGGAATCCCCCGTGCTCCAGAATTATGGGCTCCATCTTCACCCCGTAGGAATACCTTCTCAGGACGTTGACTATCTTAATGAAGGTCTCCTCCTCAGCGGGGCTCTTCCTGAAATGTAGGGGAATTATCTGAGCGCCTCTCCTCATGAGGAGCCAAGCAGCAACCGGGCTATCGATACCTCCTGATATAAGCGCTAAGACCTTGCCCTGAGTACCCACGGGCAGTCCTCCATATCCTCTGATCTTCTCATCGGAGACATAAGCATAGCCTCTGATCAACTCTATATATATCTCCTGATCCGGATGATCTAAATTCACACTTCTACCGGTGCTCTCTTTCACCTTAGCCCCTATCTCCTTAGCTAAATCTGGGGAAGTCATTGGAAATTCCTTAGTCACCCTCTGGACCCTTATGGCGAAGCTCCCTTCCCCCCATGTAGCTACCAACTTAGCAGCATTAGTGATAGAATCGAGATCAGCATTTGTCTCCAGAGAGGGGCTGTAAGAGCTAATCCCAAGGACTAGTTTTGTGATCTCTCTGACTTTAGGATCCTTAGTGTAAGCTATCAATCTAGCAGCTCTCTTAATTACCTTTATGAAGTTAACACCCTCATTCCTGTATGTTTCCTCTAAGTTCCTCTGGAGAGCTCTCTCCATATTCGATCTGACGCCCGGACTCTTAAGGCCGATCTCTGAGTACCTGATTATTACTGCGTTGAACTCCCTCACATTATTATAGGGGACGTCCGTTTTATAAGTAAGGAGGGAACATGCGTAAAATATACTTTCACATAGAGGATATGGAGGATCAATTGGAGCTCTGGTTCTCAGGTGGAATGAGTGAGAGGGTAAAATTTAGGCCTTATTTCTATATTCTACCTGAAGAGGAGGGAAATCTGAGCGGTTTCTTGGAGAAGGAACGAGTGAGGAAGAAAGTGATGGGGGTAGAGAGGGATCTAGTGAAGGTCTATTTTAAGGACGAGAGATCGATGAAAAAAGCGATGAAGGGGTTGAAAAATCCGATGGAGACGGGAATACCATCCTGGTTTAAGTTCATCTTGGATAGCGGATTGATCCCATTCAGCGATCCAGATAATCCGAGCGAGAGCTATGGTATTGAGGATCTGAAGAAGTTCTTCTTCTCCGGGATGATATACAGCGAAGATGGATTTCCTGTTGAGGGAAAAAGCCCGATAGTCGCTATTTCTTATTCCGTGGATGATGGCCCCATTGAGGTGATATCAACAAACGATTTAGACGATTCCTCCGTCATAAGGGAATTTGCCTCAGTGATAAATAAGGAGAATCCGGATGTAATAGTAGGTTATGGTCAAGATGCTGATGAATTCAAGCACATGATGGCCCGTTCTAAACACCTCGGGCTCAGATTCTCGATTGGGAGGGATGGATCTGAACCTATGGAGACCGGTAAGTTCTTCAGAGGTACTATCATAGTGGAGAACAGGATCAGAGGGAGGGCCAATCTAGATCTCTTCTCAGTGGCTTGGAGGGATTTCCCCCAACTCCCTGAGAGGACTTGGTACGAATTAGCTGACGAGCTCGGGGTCGATAGACCAGAGGTCATGATGAAGTTCAGAGTGGCTGAAGCTTGGAAGCTGAATAGGGACAATGTCCTAGACTATATGAGGAAGAAATTAAGTACAATAATTGGAATATACTCGAAAATAATCGATAATCAGGTCGCTCTATCTAAGATGTCGCTGGTCCCTATCCACAAACTGCTCAGGAGTTCTGTCGGGGAGATAGTAGAGGCGATACTCCTCAGGGAGTCGAGATCAAGGGATTGGATCGCTTTCTCATCGCCTCAAAGACTCGAAGAGAGTTATGAGGGAGGATTCGTTTGGATAAGATCTCCAGGGATTTATGAAGACATCTGTTATCTGGATTTCGCTAGCATGTACCCTTCTATAATGGCTCTACACAATTTGAGCTTCGAGACAGTCAATCCTGAGGAAGGTCTCTGCGATGAAGTAGAGGAGGTGAATGTGGAGGGAGTGAGAGCTAAGGTATGCAGAGATAGGGAGGGCCTCGTCCCCCAATTGGTGAGGAAGTTGATAGAGGAAAGATCGAAGATTAAGGAAAGCCTCATGAATTTGAAACCGGATGACCCTGAGTATAAGAGACTGGAAGCAGCTCAAAGAGCAATAAAGGTAGTTACTAATGCGATCTATGGGTATATGGGTTGGGAGAGTGCTATATTCATGAATATATCTGCAGCTAGGCTGACATCAGCCTACGGAAGGCTCTACATAAAGAAGGTCAGGGAGATGCTGGAATCTAAGGGTTTAAGCGTGATTTACATAGATACAGATGGTATTCAATTCATCGGAAAGGAGTGTGAGGACGTAATCGATGATATAAATTCGGAGATACCACTCAGGCTGGATCTCCGTTATAAGGCATTAAAAGGAATTTATTTGGCGAAGAAAAAGTATGCACATTTACTAGAGGACGGAAGGATTATTGTCAAGGGATTTGAGTTCATAAGGAGGGATTATCCTAAGATAATCAAAGAGGCTCAGAGGGAGGTCGTTGAGGCTATCCTCAAGGGGAAGGAGAGCGAAATTGAAAAAATAGTAAATAAATTCAGAGATAAAATAATAAGGGGGGACATCAAGAGGGAAGATCTAATAATATTTGAGACTATCGGAAAGGAAGAGGAAAGATTTGAGAGGATGACGAAGGGCCTCAGGGTCTCGACATGGCTGAAAGCGGAGAAGGGGATAGAGGTCCATAGGGGCCAGGTCCTGAGGGTAATAATAGTTAAAGGACCTGGGAGCGTGACAGAAAGAGCCAGACCGGCAGAATTCTTTGACGTGAGTGATGCAGATTTGGATTATTACTTGAGCTTGTTCGACCAAGTTATTGAGAGGACTCTCTCCCCTCTAAAGGTTCAGGAGAGTAAGAAGGGTGGGTTAGAGGAATGGTTCTGATCAGACCTTGAGGAATTTGAGCGGTAAATTGGATACCTGTTTCTTTGTATACGGTCTATTTATTGGCAAGGCCTCCTTCCTCTCCTCCTCTGCCCTTGGTCTGACTATGCCCAAGTAGACTGCACAGCTCACGCAGTAATACCTGGTCTCAAGTCTCTTAGAGATATAGGCCCCTTGCCTCTCCAGATCTTTCCCCAAGCTCCCACCTACGGGAGACGTCCATTTCGTTACCTTCACTGCCTTATCAGCTGGTATAACCCTCCCGCATTGTGAGCATTGAACAGTTCTCTCATGTCCAGATCCTCCCAACTTCCTACCCCTGTTCTTTCTCTTTTTTGTCATACTATCACCCGCTCAGCATACCACCTCCAGAATAAAAGGTTTCCTCTGGGGAAGGTAATCCACTGCCAGACAATAAGAGTGATTATGATAAATAGAAGAGGTTTTTAAAAAGAGAATTCAATAAGATCTTCCTATCCAACACCTATGTCTGGCCTCATCACCGCAAACGATACACTTCTCCCCTCTGCCCTTCAGAGCATCCTCTTCATATCCTAAGAGACCGTAGCCGCCCTTCTCCTCAACCTCATGGCCACACTCCTCTTTACCACACCATGCGAACGATACCACCTTAGTTTTGATATTCTCAATGAGCTCCTCCATATTCCTAGCGTGGAATATCCTTTTCATAAAGTAGTTCCATGCCTGTTCAGAGAGAACTCTCTCTATATCCTTTAAGAGCTCGGAGATCCTCTCATTTAATTCGTCAAAGGGTATAGTTTTCCTCTCCATCTTGTCTCTCCTGAACGCCGTAACTTCCCTTCTCTCTAGTTCATTTCTCCCGATCTCTATCCTAATGGGGACGCCTTTCATCTCCCATTTATAGAACTTGTAGCCTGGCCTCTCCTCACCCTCATCGAGATGGACCCTGAAGCTCCTCTCGAGCGTTGACTTCACTTCCCTAGAGTACTCCAGTATCCTCTCCTCGTAATCCTTCGTCGGGATGGGAACTATGACTATCTGTATCGGTGCTATCTTCGGAGGGAGCCTCAAGCCTCTGTCATCTCCATGTATCGCGATGACGGCAGCGAGGGATCTCTCCGATATCCCAAAGGATGTGGTGTTGACGTTCTTCTTCTTCCCATCCTCATCCATGTAAGTCAGGTCGTATGTCTTAGCGAATAGATCACCGAAATTTATCGCGCTCCCTAACTCCAGGGCCTTTCCATCTGGCATTATAGTGACTATATCGTAATTGTAAAGAGCCCCTGGGAAGGTGTCCCATGGCATCGTCTTGACCACTATGTAAGGGATGAGGAGCTCATCGTAGAAGCTCTTGTATATCCAGACCTCTAAGTTAACTTGTTCAACGGCTTCCTCGTATGTCGCATGAAATGTGTGACCTTCCTTAAAGAACGCGACTTCCCTAACTCTCAACATAGGTCTCGTGGCCTTAGTCTCATACCTGTAGATAGGGGCTATCTGGTAGATCCTTATCGGGAGATCTCTATAGCTACTTATCCATCTAGAGAGGACTTCATACATTATAGCCTCACTGGTGGGCCTGAGAGCGAGCTTCTCAGGGGCGTCCTGTCTTCCGAGCTTAGTTACCCAGAACACGGAATCCTGAAAACCCTTTATGAATCTGAACTCCCTACTAAGGACGCTTTCAGGGACTATTGAAGGGAAATATACTCTCTTATGTCCAGTCTGTCTTAAAAGTCTCTCCATTATGCTCATTATGTTTTCCATAAGCTCGTATCCGTATGGAAGCCAAACGTACATTCCCTTCACGGGATATCTCTCATCAAGTATCTCCGATTTGAAGATCACCTCATCGAACCACCTAGAGAAATCCTCACCCTTAGGTACGACCTCATATGCCTCTCTCTCGGACATGTTACCACCTTATCACTTTCGATTACCGAGCCCCATCGCTCTTAAAAAATCTGCTCTTTCCATGAACCTCAAAATATTGAATCTGATCCCCGGACTCTCCTCCTCGAACTCCTCTACCATCCTCATATAGGGATCTCTGACCTCATATCTGGAGCCTCCGCAGAGAGCTGATAACTCCTCAACTGGTATCTCGATGAAAGGGGCAACGAAATTGCTTAACTCATTTAAGAGGAGGTAAAGTCTACCTGATATTATTAGGAAATCTGGAGAGCCAGTAAATATTGATCTCAGGAGTAGGGAAACAGCATCGTCAAGGATCAATGGAAGAACCACCTTTTCCCTAGAGGAAATGAGATTCCTCGATATCTCCCGGAGCAGGTCAACTATCTCATCTCTAGAATCAAAATCCAGATCTATCGAACTTATTTTAACGGGAAATTTAGACTCCATCTCCATGAAAAGATCGAAGAGGATCTCCGCGTAGGGTAGTTTCGTCCTTAAGAATAATATGTTATCCTCCCTCGATAATAAACTATATTTGCTAACAGTACGCTTCATACGGCTCAATAGGGAATCCCTCAAGCAGTTCTCGCACAAAATCTCCCCCGAGTATCTCCTGATCAAAACCACGTCGGGGGATCCGCACCTCGAGCATATCATATTTTTAGGGGAATCCATCATCTGAATCAGGTGTATGAATCACTCAATATAAAGCCTGAGGGCGAGGAAGTATACGATGAGGATAGATGGGAGTTACTGAGGAAGAAGAGGGGCAGAGGGGCTCATGTCCTGAGGGTTCTGAGGAAAATCGGTATTACTGGATTCATTTATGGGAGTGTCGCAAGGGGTGACGTGAGGAAAGAGAGCGATCTCGATGTAATAGTATTGGATTATTCCCTTCCCCTATCCTTCATAGAGGATATACTCTCCAGTGAGTTGGGTAATCCATATTACAGGGAGATAGTTCAAGCATCGCCCAGAAGCATACCGAAATATCATATACACTTCGATGAAGAGCTCGTCGTCTCTATCCCTCTGGGATCCATTAGAAGGAGCGAGAGGGAGTTCTACAATTTCGGTGGTAAAGTGAGCTTGGAGGAGATAGAAAGGGGTATCAGAAAGCCAGGAGTGAATAAAGAGCTGAAACTTATTTTCCCAGTGGAAACTGGTCATCTAGTATTCCCTGTAATCGGTTATGAGAGTGCTACAGCGAGGATATTAGGTATCGACGAGGGAGTCATTAAGGAAAGGATAACCATCCTGACCAAGAGGAGGGTCGTGGGGAAGACTGGGTTGTACATATGTTATAGACTCCTACCCATTGAAACTGCGGAGGAGGCCATCCTCAAACTGAAGAGCGTCAAGAGATGGTTCGATGAGAGGTTAAGCGAGGAACTCTAATACCTAACATCGCTCCGAGTTGCAGGTCCTTGTTCATTGGGCTCTTAGGGATCTACTTGAAGAAGCTCAAATTGAGAGAATTACCGCTGCTATGAGTACGGAAGTATTACATATTAGATGCGATACCTGAGCTTAGCTGCTATTCCACCTATAGCGTCTAACTTCTCTCCCGGTTCACTTGCTGAGTCAATTATCCTGAATTCAGCTCTCGTCCTCTCGCATCCTTCGATTAACGAGAATACCTCATCCCTCATATCTGGATCGAAGAACACTGAGGCTGATATGAGGACGATCTCAGCGGCGCCCTGGTTCACTGCCTTTAATACCTCCTCGACCCCATAAGTCACTAAATCGGAATTTTTAGATAGTAGCTCAAATATCTCCTCAACAGCAGCCATATCTTTGGCAAGATCTAGCTCCCTCAGCACCTTATCTGCTTCCCCTCTCCTTATCATCTCCAGCACCCCTGAGAATGTAGCGTTACTAGCATCCCCTTCCCTCATCTTCTCCCCTATCTCCGGGTCCTTGGCCCTCGCATAGGAAAGGAACCTATCTTTGAAGAAGCCAGGCCCTCCTATAACTATCGCTCTAGGTTTTACCTTGGAGTAAAGCTCCCTTATGGTATCTAAAATTTCTGAGAAGTATCTCCTCTCCTCCCCCTCCCTTCCTCTCGTATCCATCTTAGATGGTAGCCTCGACCTTATGTAAGTGATCTCCTCGACCCTCATGGAGCTCGCCTTCGCTATAGTAGCACCTTCATCATCCATAGCTACGAGAAGAATCTCTCCCTTCTCAGACATGCTCTCAGCCCTCTTCAATATCTCCAAGTGAGTTTTCTTCCATTCTTTCTTTATTATTGTCAAGGAAGATCCCTCATCAACGGAAAAGGTATGATGTTGCCCCTGGATTCCGAATTTATCTGGACCAACCCTCACAACGCCGGATATCCTCAATCTAGATGAATATGGATCTAGCTTCACCTTATCGACCTCTATAGTCAGTATCATAGGGATCCTCTCACCACTATCAGCTCTTATCCCCTCCTGCTTCACTCTTCTGAGTGTTTTCATCGTAATGAGGTCTCCTTCTTCAATTATAGAGGCCAACCAATAGATATCGTTTAAGTTATCTACTCTAAGCTTAATGAGACCTCTCTTGAGGTCCTCCTCCAATATCCTCACTTCATCCACCTAATCACTGTATCGTGTAGATCGCGAGACCAACGCCCTTCCTTACGATATCCTTAGCTACGTTCCCAACTATCGCCTTAACACCGATCTCGTAAGCCTTATCAACTATCCTCTGGGTAACTATCCTATCATATATTATGTATCTCACACCCTTCATTTCGTTCAGTTCATTCAGGAGCTCTGCGACTGATGTCTCCTTGAGGACCCTGAGGTCTTCATCTAGAAGGATAACCTTATCGGTATTCATGACCCTCTCATAAAACCCCCTGAACATCTCCGGGACCCTGATTATCCTCTCATTTATCTCCCTAGCTGATCTCGTCTCATGCGCCTCAGGCTCGGTAAAGAGTTTCGCTTTAGGCGGAGATATCCCGAGCTCCCTTCTCACTTCTTCCGCTGGTACAGCGGATGAGAGAGCTTTTCTTATCTCTTTAGCAGTCAATTCCTCCACTACCTTTCCCTCAGGTGCTCTAGCCACATAATCTATATCTGTTTGCTCTAAGAGAGTCCTTAGGACCATTTCGCCACCTCTATCTCCATCTACGAAAGCTATGGCCTCTTTCTCTTCTATTAATTTCTCTAAAGATTTAGGAACTCTCTCTAAAGCCCCTCCCATGGCTATTACGTTATCAAAACCGTACTTAAGTAAGTTCATGACATCAGCTCTTCCCTCTACTACTATTATCTCCGATGCTTCCTCTATCCCTCTGCCAGCCGGTAACTGCTCCTCCCCGTAGAGTATGAAGTTGGACTTAGCGCTCTCCCTCTCTACAAATTCTATGAGCCTTCTGAAGCTATCTTCCTTCTCTATTGACCAATTCCTCAGTATCTCAGCGGCTCTCCTTGCTATATCATTCCTCCTCTCCTCCCTCTCGTCTACTATCTTTATGAGCTTGAAGCTCGCCTGGTACGGACCGACTTTGTCAATCGTCTCCATAGCTGCGACTAGAAGGGCCGTTCTTACCTTATCTAGCCCTGAATAGAGCTCAACTATCCCCTTCGAACCCTCGCCCTCTCTCCTCAACCTTATATTTATCCTACCAATTTTTCCAGTCCTTTGAAGGTCTTTGAGCTCCAATTCAGGGCCTAAAAGACCCTCTAACTGCCCGAATATCGCTCCTATGACATCGCTAGTCTCCACAACACCATTTACCGATACTTCAAGCTTAGCAATATATTTAGGGTGCGTAGCTTCCTTCTTACTCTCCATAAAGCTAATCCTCCCCCTAAACTCAATGTCCGCCCGCCAACTAGTCCCCAGAGGTCACGGATCAGCCCACGCTTTCCTCTCTACCTCCGGGGTCATTTGGTGGCGGGCGGTACTAATACGTCACTTGTCGCTAAATATAATCTCTTCGCCCCTCAGTGGTAACGCTTAATAATGGCTGATGCTCCAATTCGAGGATCAGTATGGGGACGGTAAGAGAGAGGGCGATAAAGAGAGTGGCATACAAGCTCGTTAAACAGTACCCTGATCTATGGACTGAGGACTTTGAGCATAATAAGATGATCTTATCTCAGATAGCTGAGATAAAATCTAAGGTTTACAGGAATAGAATAGCAGGTTATATAACAAGGCTGAAGGTCAGAGAGAGGCAGGGTACTCTCGTATAACGGTTAATACTCCCTAAAATACTCGTTTTCATCAGTTTCATCTGTTTCAATAGTACCGTTTTTGAGGGGTCGATGGCTCGTATCCAGGACCTAAAATGAATCCCTATGAGCTCAAGAATAAGATAGTGGATAGGAGCGCCCATATATCAGTGATAGGTCAGGGATATATAGGCCTCCCTCTATCACTCTTATTGGCGGATTCGGGGTTCAGCGTCATAGGTTACGATGTGGACTCTAAACTCATTGAAGAACTATCCAACGGAATAACCAGGCTGAGAAATGAGAAAAAAGTTAGAGATCTCTTGCTAAAGCACTTAGGGTCTAGATATTTCCCATCTAATGATCAGAGGAAGCTGAAGGGATCTGATGTGATAATAGTAGCGGTCCCCACGCCCAGAGTCAACGGAACTATAGAGCTCGGGATGCTGATGGATGCGATTAAGCTCGCATCATCGACGATAAATAGGGGGGGTCTCATAGTAGTTGAGAGTACTCTCCCTCCCAAGACCTTCGATATCCTACTCATTGAGATAGGTAAAGCGGGCCTAAAGCCCGGGGAGGACGTGTTCGTATCCTATTGTCCCGAGAGAGCGATGCCCGGGAAATTAATAGATGAATTGATATCCAATTACAGAGTAATCGGTGCGAAAGATCCCATATCTGCAGAACTATCAAAAATATTATATGAATGCTTCGTTAAAGGTGAAATAGAGATAACAGATCCTCTCACCGCAGAGATAGCTAAACTCGTCGAGAACGCTTATAGGGATGTGAACATAGCTTTCGCTAACGAAGTAGCGAGGATCTGTGAGGTTCTCGGTAGCGATGTCAGGAAGGTCAGAGAACTCGTCAATAAGCATCCTAGAGTGAATATGCTTTTACCTGGTATAGGGGTCGGTGGAAGTTGCCTCACGAAAGACCCTCTGTTCCTGTCCTGGATCTCAAGAGAGAATGGATATTCACCAGAGTTAATAAACATAGCTAGGGAGTTAAATGAATCGATGCCCATTCATTATGTAAATCTGATAGATGACTTCCTCAGATGGAAGAACTCAGGGAGCGGGATCGTCTGTGTACTCGGCGTGACCTATAAAGGGGATGTGGCCGATACGAGAGAATCCCCCGCTAAATATCTGATAGGTGAGTTGATGGGGAGAGGTTATAGAGTGAAAGTCCACGATCCTATCGTGAAGGAATCTTTTGGGGCTAGGTTTTATGATAGGCTCGAGGAAGCTGTGAAGGACGCTGATGCGATAGTAATAGTGAGCGATCACAGTGAGTTCAAGCAGATGGATCTCGGGAGGGTGAGGGAGTTAGTTGGTAGGGATCCTGTACTGCTCTTAGATGGAAGGTTGATAATAGATAAGGAGAAAGCAGAAGCTTCGGGCTTCATCTACATCTCTGTAGGTAATTTATCGTCACTGAGGCGTATTAAGGATGAGGTATTCGCTTTTAGCGAAACTATTTCAAAAGTTCCATTATAAGTCCGGATATATGTGAAATTTTTATACCTTTAAGCCTTCCCTTTGTCTGCATAGCTTCCGTTATCATCGCATAGCATCCGGCATCTTCTATCACTATGTGATTCGCTCCCAGTTCCTCTGCCAGCGACAGCACCTTCTGAACCCATCTGGAGAAAATGTTCCTATCGGTCCTATAGATCAGAGTGAAACCGCAATCACAACAGAGCCACTCTGGAGCTTCGAGGATCTTCAAGCCGTTGAGGCTCTTTAGTATCTCCAAGAACGAAATATCTCTCCCGCACGATGGTATCGGTAGTACATTATCCCTTCCCTTCATCTTACCTAGCTTTATCTTTTCGGAGTGTATAGCATCCAAGATGTAAGAGGATAAATTTATGAAGCCGAGATCTGGGTAAATCCTAGCCGTGAGTGAACATCCGGAGACAATACGCTTAGGGTTGAGCTCTGAGATCATGCCCTCTAAATTCCTCTTCGAGTCCTCAGCGAGGTCCTTCTCCCCTAATATGTATAGAAGGGCGCCTGAGCAAGGTTCGCTCGGGCCTATAGTTGTGATATCCCCGGAAATCCTTTCGAGGAGTTTCCTCGTATTCAAGGCAACTTCTATGGCCTTATGCATCCAACATCCGGCGAAGAATAGGGTCTCAGAGTTCTTCGTGGGCTGGAAATCGGGTGGCAACCAGCTGCCCTTAATGAGCTCATCCCCTATAGGGGTTCCCACCCTCCTGAAAGAGTTCCTTATATCCACAGTGACTAGGGGGACGTAACCCATATCGATGAAAGACCCCCTAGCCCTAACGAGTAAGTCGAAGGGGCGTAACCCTACTGGGCAGTAATCATTACAGACTCCGCAGTTAGCACAAGTAAACACATGTCTGAGGATACCCTCTGTAAGTTCTATTTTCCCTTTGGAAAGCATTGATAAAATCTTAATCCTTGATCTCATGCCAGAGCTCTCGATCTGGTCCACGTTGAAGAGCGGGCAGGGTATGTTACACCCGCCACAGCTTATGCATCTAGCGAAGTCCGAGGAAAGCTCTTCTTCGAATTCTATCTCCAAGGGATCACCTCATATTAACTTCTCAGGGTTCATTATCCCATGCGGGTCTAGGACTCCCTTTATGGCTTTCATGATACTCAGGTAACCCTCATCGTAATTCTCATCTAACTTGTATATACCTACACCTGTCCCGAACCCCAAGGATGCACCGAGAGAGGTCGCATTCTCTATCAGATTGGATGCAGCCCTCTCAGTCCTCTCAACTTCCTTAGGATCCCTTGAGTTGTAGAGGAATATCGCGGTCACCCATCCCAAAGGCGGATCTATTACTGTAATAGATGGTATCTTCATCCTAGAGCTCGTCCTATCTACCTCTTGGACGATATCCCTCACTAAATTCTGATATGATAGCATGCTAACCACTCGCATGGAGACCTTTCTCCTCTTACAGAGCTCATATATTTTCTCCCTCCTCACCCAGATGCCCTCTACTTCCTCAGCTTCCACTTCCATGTGTTCCAAAGCTGTCTCAGCGAGTATACCCTCAACTTTCCCCCTCCACTTCTCAACACATTCGCTGGCTCCAGCTATCTCCAAGAAGCCTATAGCCTCGACTCCGACGAATTCCCTCTCTTCAATGAGCTCCTTATAGTTATGATAGACCTCGAACCCGTAGATATCGATACCCGCTCTCCTAATGGCATCATATATCGTGAGGGAATCCGAGACGTCATTAAGTTCCATAGAATATGAGATCCTGGCCTCAGGCCTGTAACTGAGTTCTATTAGGGCCGAAGTTATGACTCCCAGAGTCCCCTCAGACCCGATCATCAGATCCATCGCATTCCTCTTGCTCGGGGGTCCAGGCTGCTCTAAAGATATCATCTGCCCCCCAGGTATCACGACCTCTAAGCCCCTAACGTGATCTCTCATAGTCCCATATCTCACTGAGAGAGGGGATGCGGCATCCTCAGCTATCATCCCGCCTATCGTTGAGAACCCAATTCCATCAGGATTTATCGGCAAAAACATCCCGTTTATTAACCTATTGACATCCCTGAGCTTAATGCCCGCTTCCACTCTGATAATGCCTGTGCTATCGTCCTTCTCTATGACTCTATTCATCCCCTGCATATCTAAGATGAAACCCCCTCTCACTGCTAGCGGTCCTCCTACGAGTGAGGTGCCGGAGCCCCTGGGAGTCACGGGCACACCATATTTGTCGGCGATCTCCAGTACTATAGAGACTTCCTCAAGTTTCCTCGGCCTTATAATAGCATCTGGAACATATTCAACCCCAGAGGAGTCATAAGAGTAGGCATATCTATCAACTTCTTCCCTAAGTATCTGATCTCCACTTAACTGAGAGGATAGTTCCTCCAACGCCTTTTCAATATTATCTCCGCTCATAGCATCTCAGGGCTCTCCAGTATGGAAATAGTAATAATCTTAATCCACATTAGATCGAGAGGGATATAGATGCTTAGACTGGGCCTGGCGGATCTTCATAGGGAGTTAAACGCGAAGTTTTTCGAATTCGCTGGATGGGAAATGCCGATGAGATATACGAATTCATTGGAAGAAGCGATATCCGTGAGGACGAACTGTGGGATATTTGATGTCTCCCATATGGGTAGATTCATAATCGAAGGAGCTGATGCATCCAACTTCCTGCAGAGAGCGACATCTAATAACGTCGATATCGAAGTTGGCAGGAGCAAGTATACGCTCACTCTCAATGAAGGGGGTGGGATAAGGGATGATAATGTGGTATTCAGGTTATCTGATAATAAATATATTTTTGTTGCTAATGCAGCAAATAGAATAAAAATATTAAACTGGTTTAATGAATTAAGAAAAAAATGGAATATGAATATCCGGATTGATGATGTAACATTAGGAACTTTTATGTTTGCGATTCAGGGGCCTAAGGCGAGAGAAATTTTCCACAATGTTACTGAAACTCAACTAAAAATAAAAAAATTTAATTTAGCTGTTGTGAATTGGAGGGGAGAAGAACTCATTGTCAGTAGAACTGGCTACACCGGAGAGGATGGCTATGAAGTGATAATAGGAGATAAAGGGCTAGCTTCGGAGCTATTCAGATCTCTGGTAGTAGCGGGAGCTAAACCATGCGGATTGGTCGCCAGAGACATCCTCAGGCTCGAGGCCGGGCTCGTCCTCTACGGCAATGATATAGATGAGGATATCAATCCTATCGAAGCTGGGCTCGAGTTCGCGGTCGATCTGGGGAAGGATTTCGTGGGCAAAGGAGCGATCATCGAGGCGATCAACAAGGGCATTGAGAGGGTCAGAGTAGGTGTACTGAGCTTCAGTAGGAGCGCCCCTAGGAGGGGCGAAGGTGTATACATAGGTGAGGAGAAGGTAGGGATCGTGACGAGCGGAACTTTTAGTCCGACTATCGAGAGAGGCATAGGAATGGCTTACATTAAGAAGGAGTACGCGGAGATCGGTAGGGAACTCGATGTGGGAGAGGAGAGGAAACTGAAAGTGAGAGTTGAGAAGATGCCATTCTACGACGAAAAGATCTATGGTTGGAGGAGAGTTACTTCAGTTTCCCAAGAACGACATGACTGACTGTCTTCGCCAACCTGCGAGTCTCGACTATCCTAACGAGATCTCCCTCATTAACTTCGATGCAAGGGGGCAGATGCGCATGTATCTTACTCCTTCTCCTCTCATATCTCTTATACTTCTTGTCATAGTGTAGATATTCAACTAACACCGTGACAGTCCCCGTCATCTTAGTGCTTATGACTCTGCCATCGAGAGAGCTCCTCCTTAGGGATATGTTCCCATGCCAGGGGCACTTATCATCATCACAACTCCTCTCAGGTGGAGCTATATCCTCTAAAAGATCTTCCGAGATCTTTCTCATGCCTTCTTCACCCTCTCCTCAGGCCTGCCTACTAACCTATCACCCAATACCAACACAGAGCTACCATCATCTACCCTAAATAAAAATAATCTACCACTCTTAGCGATGAGGGATCTCCTATCTCCCCTCTCAATGATGAGGCAGTTCCTCGTTTCATATACTACCCTCCCCTTAATCCCTACCTCAGATAGATTCGGGGAACTGAAAACACTCACTTCTAAACCTATGAGCTCATGATATAGTATATTGCTAGCCCTGACTGGACCTATAACTTTATACCCCTTTCCCTCAATATCGTCAGTATCCTCGCTCTTTCCTTCCTCAAAGCTTTCCTTAGATGGGTTTTCTCAGCTGCTCCAAGTAACCTCTTAGCTTCATTAATGAAGAGATCTCTCTCCACTTCCTTAAGCCTCTCCAGCAATTCCTCTGATTCTAATCCCCTCAGCTCATCAAGCTTGCTCGGACTCATCCTCTTTCACCTCACTAGCAACCTCGAGCTCTCCCTCCAACTCCTCAGGTATCTCTACGACCTCCGATTCCGATAAGGATTCTATTTCAGACTTTATCCTCTCTCTAATTCTCTCTATCTCATCCTCCTTTATCACAACAGCATCGGGTCCCCTCACGCCTGGTTTGACTATCCTTACCCTCACTCCTATCATACCCTGCGGCATTAAGACGTGCTTCACTGCATATTCAACGTTCTCAATGTAGTCCTGGCCACATCTATATATAACTCCCTCCCTGAATCTCTCTTCCCTGGCTCTCTGACTTCCAAATTTTCCAGAAAGCCTTATCTCAACTCCCTTGGCTCCCTCAGCCATGACCCTCCCTAGAGCTGAGTAAGCTACTTTCTTGTACCTCTCCCCCTTAGCGATCCTCCTGGCTATATAGCTTGCGACTATCCTCGTGCTTAGGAAGGGTTTATCAACTTTCTTAGCTTGTATATATGGATTCTGTATTCCTAACTCCTCCCTGAGGATGTCACTTATCCTCTTAGATGTCCTACCACCCCTGCCAATCATGACACCGGGGCTCTCAACGTAAACAGTTATTATATCCCTTATAGGCGTGGATGAGATCTCTACTCCGTGAAATCCCGCCTTATCGGATATCTTCTCCATGAACTCATGGAGCTTATATTTAACGATACCCTCCTGGACGAATTTCTTATATATCGGCATTGATTTCGCGGAGCTCATTCTTCACTCTCCTCCCTCTCCTCCAGCACTATCTCCACGTGGACCATCTGTTCGATCTTAGGGGTCGCCCTTCCATAGGCCCTCGGGAAAAATCGCCTCAACTTCATCCCCATTTGGGCTGCAGCATGCTTCACGTATAAGTTATCGGGATCTAGATCCTTATTCATCGCATTATGCTCCGCGCTCTTCAAGATCTTCTTCAAGAGTTTAGCGGCTTTAACAGGGTATCTGCCCGCTCCAGAGATGCCCTTCCTGTGAGGTACGCCCCCATTATATCTCCTGAAGGGGATCGCTCTCCTCAAAGCTATCACATCGTCTAGTATATTATAAGCTTCTGATAGCTTCTTTCCCCTTATCTCCCTCAGTAGCTCTACCATCTCCTTGAAGGATACTCTCAAATCCCTTCCAGAAGCCATTGCCTCCTTCTCGCCTTGAGCCGCGTATGAGTATCCCCACGTAGGCAATACTTTACACCCCTACATGAGGCACTGCGGCCCAGCCTTTATAAAAATTCCACTCTACTTGTGCGGAGCTAACAAAAATGGTATATGTATGATAGGCCATGTAAAAATTAACTTTTTTCCTTAGATCTCCCTTCAGTTCTCAAGAATTCTCCCCTCATCCTCCAGAAGATATATGCTCCTACTACGATTGGGGGTAATGAAGCCAAGAGAACCAGTTGAGGTGTAACGTAAATCTCAGAGCGTTTAACTATTATTGTAAGGGACTTCCCATCCTTTTGAAGCTGGGGAACGAACTCCCAGAGTGCGTTGTTCCAGACGATCACTTTAGGTGCTAAATTGCCCCCCATTATCTGTATAGATGGATTCGTGAAGTTGACCCAGAGGTTGCAAGCTATGTCGTCAGGTAGTAAGTAGGTGAGGGGGCTCAGATCCATCACATAATAATCGCCACTAGCACTCTTCTTGAGTGTCAGAGGTTTGGTCTCGGCATATATCTCATAACTTATGACTACTGTTTGAGTTTCAAGGGTCTCGCTCTTATATGAGACCCATAAGCTCTTTATCACGCTCGAGTCCGAGGAAGCTGATGATATCGCAGCTATACCAGTATAGTTAACTTCGGGAACTCCTCTATAAGTTACATTGAAGAGATTCCATCTAAGTCCGTATAAAATTAACAAGTTTCTCCCATAGAGGAAGCTCATCATGTTCAATATCGTCGAATTTGAGATGTAGCCTCTGGCGACAGCTTTCCTGAGGAAGTCCGCTCTATTCTCTGGATCCCCGACTTGAGGGTAAAATAAGAATCTATAATCTCCTCTAAGCCCAGCAGGTGTTTGATTCATCGTGATATTCCCTCTGAAGTTCATCCAATATAGGATAGGTGCCTTCAAGGTGTTTGTGAAGAAGAGCGTTTCATCACCACTCAACGTTCTATATACGCTCGCCTTCATCGTAGCTGAGAAATCCTCCCTTATCTGGATGGTCGCTATTGGCATTGGATACGCTGAATCTACTATTCTCATCTGGCTAGCTAGCATAAACGTGAGCATAGCTACCGCGAATAGCTTGTACCTCATTGGTGAACACCTCTTTCGCAACCCCTAGTGACACCTTATTTAAATTCTCCCTCCCGTATTAGATTATGGATGCCCCCGAGAAGAGGAGTCCTACTCTCAGTATTCTACTCAGGAGATGATAGAGCTGCTGTGATGAAGTTCTATGATGCGGATAGCGGAGAGATATTTCTGGTTAAAGACGAAACAGAACATAAGCCATATCTCCTCACTAATGCTCCTGAGGAGAGGATATCTGAAGCTCTCTCGGAGTTCGCATCGAGGATTCACTCGATCTCAAGAGTCAGGAAATACGATATCCTCAGAGATAAGGAGGTCGAGTTAACTAAAGTTGAGGCTAAGGACCCGCTTGCGATAGGGGGATCCCCCAAAAACATGAGAGATACATTAGCTAAGCTCGGATACGATGTCTGGGAGGCGAGAATAAAATATTATGATTGTTTCATCTTTGATAGAAATCTAATACCGGGATGTCTCTATGAGGTAGATGATTCAGGAAATCCGAGGAGGATTAGTATAGAAGTTGAACTAGAGGAGGATTTGCTTAACTCTGATGGTGAAGTTAGGGACATATTACTCTCGACGATCCCACTCTTCGATGAACCCTCTCCGAGCATGCCGAATGCAGCACTCGATATAGAGGTTCTATCTCCATTAGATAAGATACCTGATCCAAGGGAACCGGACAAACCGGTTGCAGCTGCCGCAATAGTAGATAGCTCAGGGAGAAAGGAGGTTCATGTTTTGCATAGAGGAGGGAGCCTCCCTGATGAGTTACCAAACGGTGCTAAACTGATAAGCTATGAGAGTGAGGGGAGGCTTATAAGGAGCTTATTGGACAGAATAAGTGAATATCCTCTCTTATTTACTTATAATGGAGATAACTTCGATCTCCCGTACTTAGCTAAAAGGGCTGAGAAACTGGGGGTGAGCGATAGGCCAGTGAGGCTCGAGAAGGACAGAGCTATATTAGATACGGGCATCCACATAGATCTTTACAAGTTATTCAGCAACAGATCAATACAAGTTTACGTTTTCGACAATAAATATGCAGGTTACACGTTAGATGAAGTAGCTGAAGCCATATTGGGCGAGAAGAAGATGGAACTAGAAGCCAGAGATTTCTACTCCATTGAGACCATGACTTTAGCAGAATATTGCCTCAAGGATGCTGAGCTCACATTTAAGCTCGGAAATATAGGTTCTGGAGAGATAATCAGGCTTCTCTTCCTATTCTCCAGGATAAGCAAGATGTCGCTCGAGGAAGTATCGAGGCAGGGGGTATCGTCATGGATAAGGAATATGATATTCTTCGAATATAGGAGGAGGGGCTGGCTCATCCCTGAAAAAGAGGAGATAATGAAAGTGAGAGGGGAGAGGACATATTCTCAAGCGATCATAAAGGGGAAGAAGTACATGGGAGCCATAGTTCTGGAGCCAGTCCCTGGCATACACTTCGATGTGGCAGTGATGGACTTCGCTAGTCTATATCCATCGATAATAGGACGTTGGAAAGTCAGTTTCGAGACAATAAACTGCCCTCATGAGGATTGTAGGGAAAACAGACCAGTCAATGAACTCCCTCATTGGATATGTAAGAAGGAGAGGGGAATAGTCCCATACTTGATTCAAGCGTTAAGGGATCTCAGGGTCAAGAGGTATAAGAGGAGAGCAAAGGAGGAGAAGGATGAAAATAAAAGGGAGTGGTTTGATGCCGTTCAAAGGAGCCTCAAAGTTTTCCTAAATGCTTCTTATGGAGTATTTGGATATGAGAACTTCCCTCTCTATTCCCCTCCCGCGGCTGAGATGATCACAGCTCTCGCTAGGAAGGCGATGCTCCTCTCGATAGATGAGGCGCGTAAGATGAATCTGAAGGTCATCTACGGGGATACAGATAGTCTATTCATCAGGGGGGCGACGCAAGAACAGATAGAGGAGTTCGAGAGGAGGGTCGAAGAGAAGCTAGGAATAGACCTGGAGCTCGATAAGTGGTACAGGTACGTGGTTTTCTCGAGATTGAAGAAGAACTACTTAGGAGTAACTAAAGATGGATCTGTCGTGATAAAGGGATTGTTAGGTAAGAAGAGAAACATACCTATTCTAGTGAAAGAAGCATTCGATGACGTCATAAAAACTTTATCAGAGGTCAGAAGCCCGGAAGATTTCTCAAATGCGAAGATGAAGATAGAGGAGACCATAAGAGGCTACGTTAAGATGTTAGAGTCCGGAGATTATGATTTGGAGAAGCTCGCTTTCAGGTGCATGCTGGGTAAGAGCCCCGACGATTATACTAAGACCACGCCTCAACACGTCAAGGTCGCTAGGATATTGGAGAGCATGGGTAAACGCGTTGAGGTAGGGCAAGTGATTAAGTACGTAAAGGTCGTCGGGAGGGAGGGAGTGATGCCTGTGGAACTAGCTAGCAAGTCGCAGATAGATAAGGAGAAGTATGTGGAGATAATGAGATCGACATTCGAGCAAATATTAGGGGCTCTCGACATGAATTTCGATGAGATCATAAAGGATAGGAAGGAGTCAAGTCTTGAGAAATTCTTTTAGCTTAATTCTCAGCCTCTCGCTCACAATAGCACCATCTATCCTCCCCCTCGCGATCTTCATGACCTCCCCCATGAGCATCCCGAAGGCCCTATCACCCCTCTCCAATACTTTATCCCTGAATCTCTCCAGTATTGAATCTATTAAAGAATCCAACTCATCTAAATTCATCGAATATGCTTCCAAGTAGTCATGGACACTTGAGTAATCGCCCCTCGCAACTCCCCTCAGTATATCGGGGACAGCCTCCTTCGCAAGCCTCCCCTCTCCCAGAAATTTGAATAATTCGATTAGATGATCCTCAGCGATCCTCTCGATATTCTCCCCCTCCCTTCTGAGCATCCTCATCGTCGATGTCAGTGTGGCTGCTGTGAAGCTCGCCGGGGCCCCGTAGCTAACGAGCTTCTTGAAGAGCGGTATCTTGCCTTCATCATATAAATCCCAAGCAAGCTCGCTGTTAATCCCATATTCCCTAATAAGCTCGTTTACAGTCTCCTCAGGCATCTTTGGGAGTTCTCTTATCTTACTGATTATCGTAGCTGTTTTAACTGGAAGTATGTCTGTCTCAGGATACATCCTAGCTGCTCCGGGCATTGGTCTCATGAAGGAGGTGTTCCCATCTGGCAAAGCCTTCCTAGTCTCGTTAGGTATTCCCTTAATGGAGAACCTGATCCTCGATCTGACGGACTCTAAAGCTATTGTAGAGGATGACTTCTCCCCTATAACTAATATGAAGGAGTCATCATCATCGCATGAGAGCATATCCCTGATCTTCCTTACTTCCTCATCCCCTATACCGTAACCTGGTAATTCATCGCCGTGCAGTATACCTTTGACACCACCGAATACTCTAGCGTAATCAGCTAACTCCGTCCCAAAACGTCTCTCTGGTTGTATCTCCCTGCCAATCAATCCCCTGAAGCCTTTAACTCTCATCCCGAAGATCCTCTCTCCCTTGGAAAGGGATCTCTTGATCAGCTGAGATCCTGTCTGAGAGAGGGCATCCGTTATATCATATATCGGATCATCTATATCTTCCTCGCTGATCCCGCGTTTTCTCAATTCCTCCTGGATCTTCAAGAGGTTCTGCTGCCTTAAGATCTCTCTTCTGATCACCTCAGGTATGAGCTCGAGCTCCTGTATCCCCTTTATCTCTTGCCTGGCTCCTCCCTCTATAGAGACGTTTATGTCCTGTCTAATCGTCCCGATACCTCTCTGAACTCTCCCAGTTGCCCTGAGGATCCTCCCTATCTTCAAAGCAGCCTCCATCGCTTGCTCTGGGTGCCATATATCTGGAGCAGTGGAGATCTCAACTAGGGGTATTCCTAACCTATCTAGTCTGTACTTAGCGAATTCTGGTGTGCTCTCAATGATATATGCGGATTCTTCCTCGAGACAGAGTGTTTCTAATCTTACTTTTCCCTTTGAAGTCTCTATGTAGCTTTTCTCATGTCCTAAAGCAACTAGAGCAGTCCTCTGAAAACCAGTAGTATTGCTACCATCGACTACTATCTTCCTCATCACATGTATCTCATCGACGGGTTTCATCCCCAGCATCAAGGCCACTTGAATGGATATTTCGAGAGCATCCTCATTCAAGGGGTGAGGTGGGGCCTCATCTATCTCCACCTCGCATGTCGTATCGAAGTATATCCCATAGAGGAAATTCCTCTTCCTTAAGGATTCGAATCTAGCCGCCGGATCTATCATCCCGAGCTCACTATAAGAAACACTAAGGTTCCTACTTACCCAGGAATGAGGCTCTTCTTCTCTCAGGGTCGAAGGGCAGTTGCAGAATAATTTATGAGAATCGAGCCTCTGATGTATCTCTAGTCCCACCTTCAATCCGACATCCCTGTAGAAGGCGTCCTCCAAGAGATCACCTCCAGCAAGGAGGGAATATGTTGAGCCCTAGATGTGCTCCCAATTCCCCAGCGAGATTCGTTAACATGAGATCTCTCACCTCATCTAGATCATCAGTGTGCCCTAAGACGAACATGAGCTTCACTAATGCTACTTCTGGCAGCATATCCATCGCGGGTATGACTCCTGCCTCAAGAAGTCTCCTTCCGGTCTCATAAACCTTCAAATCTACCCTTCCATACAGACACTGGGAGGAGATGACGACAGGGATCCCTCTCCTTATTAGATCTCTGATCTCAGGTATGATCTGCTTTGGGACATGGCCGAGCCCAGTTCCAGCGATCACTATACCTCTGAAGATCCCCTCCAAGGAGCTCAGGAAACCTTGTGGAATTCCAGGCCATACTTGAATTAAAGCGACCCTCTCATCGATTCTATCGTCGAGATATACTCCGCTAGTCCCTTCCCTCCTTCTCCTGAAGTTCTGTGAGATCAATTCAATACGCTCCCTACTTATCCTAGCTAACGGGAGATCGTTCACTGGGAGGAAGGCATCTCTCCTAGATGTATGCATCTTCCTAGCTCTCACCCCCCTCAAGGCATAAGCATGATCGTCCGAGGGACTGGAATGCATCACTATGACGGACTCAGCTATAGGTCCTTGAGCGGCTAGCCTCGTCGCTGCTATCATATTAAGCACAGCGTCTGTCGATGGTCTATCCACAGATCTCTGTGATCCCACGAAGACCACGGGTTTATCTAAATCCCTCAACATGAATGCTAAAGCGGAGGCAGTGAAATGCATCGTATCTGTGCCATGAGCTACGATTACTCCCTCAGCTCCCCCCCTTAGCTCGGATTCTACTGTCTTAGCGATCTCTCTCCAATGCTTAGGGGTCAAGTTCTCACTGAACTCCGCGAAGAGTTGAACGTACTTCAAATTAGCTATATCAGCGAGCTCTGGAATAAGATCGAGGAGTTCTTCAGGCCTCTCGTGAGCTATGACACCTCCTGTCGAGTAATCGACCCTAGAGGCTATAGTTCCTCCCGTAACGACCACCGAAACCCCGGGAAGATCTTCTCTATAACCCAACTCTGGGAGTCTCTTCTCCCTCTTCCTCGATCCCTTGGAAATTAGTTCTATCTCAGCTCCTTCTAAACTGATGCCTATATTGTATCCACTATCTAGCTTAATTATTACGTGCTCATCGTCGAGTATCTCGGGCCTTGGGATGAGTATCCCCTCGTAAACATCGCCTCCTCTCTTAACCCTTATCCTATCGAAATCCTCGAGCCCAAGACTTGAGAGGATCTCTCTAGCTTTACCCCTGTAATGGAGCATCTCGATGTGTTACGATAGGAGTTAAAAAACGGTAGTGTTGGAAACAGCCCTCACCTGCTATGAAGTTCAACGCTGATAGCTCTGGATCGGCTCAACCCGTTTGACAGATGAAGCCTGCATAAACTCGATTCCATCAGATCCCAGAGCTCTTATGAAAAATAGAGGGAGGGACGGAAGTTAACGCTGGGCTATAGCGTTTTATCATTTCTTCTTCAGTAGGGGCCTGAATTTATAGGCATATGCAATTATCCCGGACTCGCCGCTGACCCTCACTTTCCTGAGTACCATCTCGACCTCCATACCCTCAGTCACTTGGGAGGGTTCGATGTCCGTTAACTGGCTCATCAACTTAGTTCCATCCTCCAGCTCAATTAGAGCCACGATGTAGGGTGTATAGTACTCATATCCTCTGGGAGCATTCCATATAACAGAGTAGCTGATCACCTTTCCCCTCCTCGGGAGTTGCTTGGTAACTATGTCCTTAGATCCGCAGATAGGACATACTTCTCCCTTAGGAAACATCGTGTGACCGCAGTTACTACACAAGCCCCCTTCCAGCCTATACCTAGCTGGCAATTCCCTCCAATGAGCGGGGACACTCAACCAGTAAGCCCACATACTCACACCCCCTCAACTAAATGGACCACGGAATTGCATCCCACTCCACCGATGCTGAGGACGAGGGCCCTTCTAGCGCCATCGACCTGCCATCCCTGAGCCCTTCCTGTGAGCTGGAGGTAAGCTTCAGCTAACTGATAGACCCCAGTCGCTCCTATAGGATCTCCTCTCGCCTTAGAACCACCTTCTGGGTTTATGGGGACGGATCCGCTCCTTCTGGCCTCTCCATCCATGAAAAGCCTGTAAGCCTTTCCCCTCTCAGCTAGACCCAACTCCTCCGTAGCTATATAGCCCATCACACTCGAGTACTCCCCTATGATATAGAAATCGGGCTTGAAGTTATTCAACTTCGAGACAGCTCTATTGAATGCCATCCTAATTGATGGCATCTCTAAGACAGATTCCCTATCATATAGAGATATTCTATCAGTAGCCTGGCCGAATGAGGATATCTTAACGCTTCCATTTGGGCCTTCACTCTTCGCTGAAAGCAATATTGCAGCAGCGCCATCAGAGGGGCTGGGAACGTCCATCATGCTTATCGGTTCGGCTATTAGAGGGGAAGATATGTAAGCGTCGAGATCTATCTTGAATCTATATTGAGCATGCGGAGTATCTGTAGCATTTTCATGCATTAAGATCGGGAAATAGGAGAAATCTTCTCTATTTATCTGATATTTTCTTAAATATTCCCTCATTAGTAGAGCATGTAGGGAGTCAAGGGTAGCCCCGTGGAATGCCTCATACTCAGAATCTATGAGCGTCGATAGAGCGGCATTAGAATCCTCTAGAGATGTATAATCCGTCATCTTCTCAACTCCAATGACTAGAACTCTCTGAGCTTCCCCGCTTTTTATCAATGAATTTGCTACAATAGCGGCAGCAGCCCCAGAGGCATTAGCGGCCTCAACTTTCAGTGCGGGCACTCCCTTAAGGTTCAACCGTGATACTACATAAGATCCGAGGTTCTCCTGAGCATTCACCACTCCTGAGAGGGAATTAGCTATCACGACATAATCTACTGGAACTCCTCCCGCGTCTTCTATAGCCAATATTGATGCTTCAGCAGCTAAATTCCTCAATGACTTCTCCCAATGATCTCCAACCTTTAAAATACCCGCACCTATGATGTATGTCATGATCATCACCTCAGTACCCGCTGAAATCGTGTAACATCTTTATCATCCTCCTGAACCTAGCGTAAATAGCGTAGTCTATGTATTCCTTCCTCGAGACATAGTCCATCGTCTTAGGCGCGAGATCTTGGACAGCCTCGATCCCATCGCGAACCTCTATGTGGAAGGCGTCGCTGCCAGCACCAGATCCGAAGGAGACCAGGAGTATCTTCTGCCCGGGCTTCGCTTGATCTAGAACTGCAGCGAGACCGACCAGAGCTGAGCCAGAGTAAGTATTGCCTATATAGGGAGTTATGAGCCCAGGTTTTATCTTGTCAGGTGTGAAACCCAACCTAGCCCCTACTCTCAGTGGAAACTTACCATTGGGTTGGTGGAATATAGCATAATCATAATCATTGGGTCCAGTCCCCATTAAGCTCATCAACTCTCTCGCGGCTGATATTATGTGCTTGAAGTAAGCCGGCTCTCCTGTGAAAGCTCTCGTGTGAGCTGGATAATGCTCATGTTGCCTCCTCCAGAAATCCGGCGTATCGGTCACATGAGATATGGACGCTTCTATAATAGCTATAGAATCATCAGCAGGTCCCAAAACGTATGCTGCACCTCCAGCTGATGCAGTATATTCTAAGGCATCTCCAGGGGCCCCTTGTGCGGTATCAGCCCCTACTGCTAGCCCATAATCTATCATCCCAGATCCTACAAGCCCTATCACCGATTGAATAGCTTCCGTCCCTGCCTTACATGCGAACTCATAATCAGCGCCTGTAGTAAGTCTTTTCGGTCCTCCGGCGCCTAAAGCCTCTGCGAGTATCGTCGCTGTAGTTTTAACAGCGTAAGGCTTTGACTCTGTGCCAACGTATACAGCCCTGAGCTTCGATGGATCTATCCTAGCCCTCCTCAGGGCATTCAAGGACGCTTCGTATGCTATAGTGAGAGTATCCTCATCCAATCCGGGTACGCTCTTCTCCTCAACCATTATACCTGCTGCGTATCGCTTCCATTCCCTTCCCCATCCTCTAGCGAGCTCCTCCGATCTTATCCTCCACTTCGGTACGTAGACACCCCATCCGATGATCCCTACCTTCCTATTCGACCTCATAGGGCCTCCCCTTCATTCCTTGAGACCGGAGCTATAGCAGGAATCGTTGAAGATCGAATTGGCTGGGGGTGTATAACCTAAAAATATTTGTTACACAGTTATGGAACTAAAAATTTGCTCGTAATAGGCGATAGAAAGTATAAAAAATTATGAAATAGATCGATGAATTTTTATTTATATTAAAGATGGATTTTTTGGTGTTTGAAATTATATGTATTTGTTGTAACGGGCCTCGACCACCCTGAGGAGGAGCAGGCCTATGATATCTATCGATACGATGGATCCCGCAAGCAAGTAGAGGAAGACTACTAGTAGGGGAAGATTTAACAGAATGTGCAGATAAGCTGATACTATTAAGGAGACTGTGATCGGCATCTGGACTAACGCAAATGCTCTCCTTTTCCTCAACTTCCATCCGATGTAAGTCGCGACTAAATTTGCAATAGACCCTCCTAAAGCGTCGATTATGCCAAATGGGCCGATGAGATTTGCGATGAAGCATCCTAGGGATGTTCCTATTATGACAGGTGGGCCGAAAAGTATGGAGAGAGCTAATAGGGAATCTGAGATCCTCACTTGTACCTCGTAAAATGAGAGCGGGGCTAAAACAACAGTTAAAGATGTATATAGAGCAGCGAAGATTGAAGTTAATGCTACTCTTATAGCAACACTCTTCCCCTTCATATTAGCTGCCTCTCCTACATCTACTTAAGAACTTTTCCCGTCTCAATATACCATAGATAGAGATCGAGCTCCCCCAGGTTCATATCCGTCCTCCTCGAGATGTCCTCTAGAATAGACTCTATCATCAGATATCTAGCTCTACTCAGGCTTTTAGGCTTTTCCTCAAGTATACCATATCTCGTCAAAAGGTCAAGGATATGGAAGTCTATTATCGAGACATTCTTGAACCCGATGTTCCTCAGAAAATGGCTCGCCTCCTTATAGCCCAATCCCTTCACATTCTTCACTAACCATTCCCTCAAGAGCCTCTCGTCCCTGAAGCTGGATATGATATCCCTCAGCATTGAGATGAGCTTTCTAGCCTCAACTATGAATTCCGCTCTCTTCTTAGGGTATCTATGACCTAGCTCAGCTAACTTAGCGGCTAGTTCCTCCTCACTTAGTGTGAAGATACTATCGCCTAAAGATTCTAGGATCCTCAGGCCGCCTTCTGCGCTGAAGTTGGCCGTTAGTATACAGAAGACCAACTCTTTAAAGAGTTCTTCATCGCTTCTCTCACGTTCAAATTCCCTCATTCTTCTCTCTATGATCTCCCTCACCTTGCTACCTTTCAATCTTATCAAGTCATTCACTAAATCATCCACCCCCATCCCCATCCCTCTCTATCGAATAAGTGACTATAGAACCATCCTCAAATTCCTCAATGGCTCTTATCGAAGTTCTTACATTATAATCCTCCATGAGGAGTCTGAGATCCTCAAAATAGTCGTAAAATCCACAGGTCCTGCAGAAATTGCCGGTAAATTCCACAATGATTGACTCGCCCGATATCTCCAATATCCTAGCCGAGGACTCCCTTCCCCTCAATTCGTTGAATCTCTCAACAGCTTTCCTCACTGCTTCCATTGTGTCAAGCTTCGCGGTTTTATGCTCGAAGATCCAGAGGCCATGTTTACTGCAGAGGATCCTAATCTCAATATCTCCATCTATCTCCCCGAAAGAGGCTTCAGGACTCTTCCCTTCCTCTAGATATCTCCTGATCCTGGAGCCATCTCCCTTCATGATTTCGACCCATATTATCCTACTTGACTCATTCATCTCATGGGGTATCGATCCTATTTCCACTAGGATCCCATCTTCGTGGTAGATCCTCGGTCTATGCTCCTCCAGGAGCTCAGGGGATTCATTAGGGACTAGAACTCTCATTTCGTCATTACAACATAAGATAGGGCCCCTTCCCTCTACATGTTCCTCAATGATCCTCCCGCACCTCTCACATTTGAGTATACGCATAAGCTCTATGGAACTCTGGATTTAAATATTAACGGATTCTATCATTCATGACTCAGGATCACTAGATCACCTACTTATGAATTCCTGCAGGAGCGAATAGCTAGGAATCTCCTAAAGAGAGCTGAAGAGAG
>CAZFIJ010000041.1:0-5103 GCA_964519515.1 uncultured Nitrososphaerota archaeon | reverse complement strand
CTTAGGAGGCCGCCGCTCTATCCTTGCTGAGCTACGGGCCCACATACTGGGGGCTCTATTCTCCTGACGCTTCCCAAATATAAAATTTCCCAGGACCATCGAGTGAGAGTCGCGGAGTTTCAGGGAAAATGAGCACACCGATCGCTAATATCAAAATATAATATGAAAATTTATGGATTTAAAGTTAAAAATTTTTAGGATATCGTGATACTCTCGATATAAGCTGATAGCAAAGGTTATTAGGCTGAAGCTGTCTAATTAGATCGCCGGGTTGGCCGAGCGGCATAGGCAGCGGGCTGCAGACCCGTGGACGGGGGTTCGAATCCCCCACCCGGCTTCAAACTTCCCCGAGCTTACCTTTCTTGACGCCCATCCTCCTCCTTAAATCTTCAGTTCTCTCGAATAAGAATTCTAGGAGCTTCTCCTCATTGGGATCCGGCTCTACGTTCCTCCTAGGGGCCATCCTCCTGTAAGTCCTTATCACAGAATCTAGCTCTATCTCCACGAGCTCCCAGCCCAAGCTCTTCCCGTATATCGTGAAAGGAGGCACTTCCTCTCTTACCAAGCCGTGGACATGCGATGCCGTCCCTATCACAGTACCAGCGTAAGTTAGAGTGCCTATAGAGAGTTTAGCGTGATCCCCTATGAAAGCCCCTATCCTACTTAGCCCAGTGGCCACTCCCCTCACTTTGACCTCTCCGTAAGTGTTCTTCAAGTTGGAAGTTATGGAGCCAGCGCCTATGTTGACCCACCTACCGACGTAACTGTGGCCCAAGAAACCCAGATGATACTTATTGGAGTAATCCGATATGATGCTAGTGGTCACCTCACCGCCCACTCTAGTGGAGACGCCTAAGTAACTACCGGCCACTCTACTGCCAGATACTATCTGGGAGTTGGCTCCCACGTAGAGGGGGCCCTTGAGGTAAGAGTAAGGCTCCAATAAGACGTCTCTCTCTATTATCACAGGTCCCTCCCTAGCGTCTATAGTTAGGGGGCCTAAGATATCGACTCCCTCCTCTATCACTACTGCATGCTTCCCTATCACATTCACATCAGCTCTCATCTCGCTGCTCCCGTAAATGTTCATCAGATCGCTCCTCAAGTGCTCCACTACGGAAGTGGGGCATAGATCCCATAGGTTCTCGAGCAACTTAACTTCGCAAGGCTTAGCCCTCTCGAACTCCAAGCTTTCCTCTAAGCTCCTAACCTTAGCCGCTACTACTTGGCCCCTGCAGACGAGGGCCTCACCGTAATCCAGCTTTAGGTCTAGATCTGTTGAGAGGAGCCTGGAATTCAACATGATAGCTGGGGACCCGTAATCGGGCTTCCTCGAATCCGGCACTCTAGCTCTCATGTGATCCCTGACGATCCACTTACTCTCCATATTCAGGAGCCTCTCCAACCTGATGAACTGCTTCGCTCCACCCACTATGGCCTCTTGCATGGGTATCAGATCCGTTACGGGGCTCAGGGCATCGACCCCTCGGTCCTCGAAGATCACTAACTGCACGCTGCAGTTCGGTATCGATAGCTTTTAAATTATGGGAGAGGGCCTAGCATCGGAATGGGAAAATGTCACTAATGTACGAGAGGTATGAGTTCAAGAAACTTCTGAAGGAGTTGAGGGCTAAAGTGGGGAGAGGGACTGAGTTAATATCACTCTACATACCCCCGAATAAGAACGTTTACGATGTGATCAAGTATCTGAGGGATGAGTACGATCAAGCGGGGAATATAAAGGATAAACTAACGAGGAAGAACGTACAGAGCGCTATAGAGAGCATAATACAGAGGTTGAAATTGTATAAAGAGATACCGAGCAACGGCTTAGTCATATTCTGCGGAGCGGTACCTCAGGGGAAGGACAGGGGGACTGAGAAGATAGAGATATACGTGATAGAGCCTCCAGAACCCGTAAGATCCTTCCAGTACATCTGCGATCACGAGTTCTACTTAGAGCCCTTGGAGGATATGGTGAGGGAGAAGAGAGTCTACGGGCTGATAGTCATGGATAGGGGAGGTGGGTTGATAGCTACGCTGAGGGGATCGAATTATGAGATAGTGGATTGGGTCACATCCGATATACCTCCGAAGCACAGCGCCGGTGGTCAGAGTCAGAGGAGGTTCGAGAGGATAAGGGAGGAGAGGGTGCACGATTTCTTCAAGAGGTTGGGCATCAGAGTCAATGAGGCCTTCCTCCCCCTATTGGATGAACTAGAGGGCATAATAATAGGCGGGCCTGGGGACGCTAGAGAGAGGTTCGAGGAGGGGAATTACTTAGATTACAGGCTGAAGGAGAGAGTTATAGCTAACCTCCCCCTATCTTACACTGAGGAGCAGGGATTGAGGGAGCTGATAATGAAATCTGAGGACCTGCTCAAGGAATCCACTCTGCACAAGGAGAGGAGCCTCGTGGAGGAGGTCTTCAGCCTCTTAGCTAAGAACCCGAGTAAAGTGGCTTACGGGTTCAGGGAAGTGGAGAGAGCTATAGAATCTGGAGCTGCTGAGAGAGTGCTGATAATGGAGGAACTCCCGATGAAGAAGATCAAAGTGAGGTGTGAGATCTGCGGTTACGAGGAGGGGAGGATACTGAGGAAGGAGGAGGGTGTAGAGTCCTGGGAGTGCCCGAACTGTAAGGCCACTAGCTACAGTGTGGAGGAGATCGATTTAGTCGAGTATTTCGGGGAGATGGGGAAGCAAGCTGGCGCTGAGGTATACGTGATAAGCCCCAATACGGAGTGGGGGATGCAGCTCAGGTCCTTAGGCGGTATAGTCGCGATATTGAGGTATGAGATGAGGGATTAAATTTTAAAGGGGGGAGCTGATTTATAGTGGGCCGGTGGCGCAGTCGGTAGCGCGCCGCCTTCGCAAGGCGGAGGCCGCGGGTTCGAATCCCGCCCGGTCCACTCAAATGGAAAAAGATGAAAGTTGAGAGAGTGAATCCATAAAAAATAGATAATCTATGGGGCCTCAGCGGAAAGATCGAGGGGATCATGAGGATCTCTCGCTACCCCACGGGGAGTTGAGTTTTTAATTACTTACTGTAGTCAATCGGGGCCCGTGGCTCAGACTGGTCAGAGCGCCCGGCTGATAACCGGGAGGCCGGGGGTTCAAGTCCCCCCGGGCCCATAGGTGATTCAATGAGGAAGATACTCTTGGATTCCTCCTTCCTCCTGGGGATAACTGAGCTCTCCGTGGGGATGGAGGAGCTCATATCTATATACCCCAAGGCGGAATTGCTCACGACTAGATCTGTGATCAGGGAGCTGGAGGGATTAGCTGAGAGGAAGAGGAGGGCTAGAGTAGCTATCGAAGTCGTGAGGGAGTACGGAGTCAGAGTGCTGGAGGAGTTCGATAGTGAAGCTGATGAAGATATAGTGAGGGCCGCTAAAGAATTGGGATGCGCTGTAGTCACGTTCGACTTGAAGTTGAAGAACGAACTCCTGAAGGAGGGAGTGGCTGTAGTCTACTTGAGGGCGAAGAAGAAGCTGGTCTTAGAGGATCCGTCTAAGCTATCTGAGGATTGACCTAAGCAGCTGCGGGAAAGCTTTAATAGAGGGATCGGTCCAATTAATGTCGCGATAAAAAGGTGGTACCGTTGTTCTATGAAGTAGAGATGAGTGATGTAGGTTACATAAGGCCAATGGACTTGGGGAAGGACTTGAGGGAGATACTGAAGAGGCAATTCAGAGCTAAGTACGTGGGGAGGTTCGTGAAGGACGTCGGCCTCATATTAGATGTACTGGAGATAGCGGATATGAGCTACGGGGCTTCAGTCATAGGGAGCCCCAACATCTACGTGAGGGTCAATTTCAAAGCTTTGAGCTACATCCCCATGAAGGACGAGGTAATAGAGGGGGAGGTGGAGAACGTAGTCGAATACGGAGTCTTCGTGACAGTAGGCCCTATAAACGGTTTCGTCCACATCTCTCAGCTAGGGGACGATGTCTTCGTCCATAGGGGAGGGGTTATACAGGGGAGGAAGCTCAAAGTGACTTTCAGGCCCGGGGATGTAGTCAGGGCTAGGATAACAGCTGTGAGCAAGCCCGATCCTTCAGCTACACTGAGGAATGAGCCAGTGATAAAAGTAGCCCTGACTATGAGGCAGCCGAAACTCGGGAAAGTAGGGGAGGCAGCAGAATGAGGTATAAAGCTTGCAGGAATTGTAAAGCGATTTCCGAGGATAAGGAGGAGAGTTGTCCGGTGTGCGGATCTGATGACTTCACTTACAATTGGGAGGGCATCGTAGCTATAGTCGATCCATTCAAATCCCAAGTCGCTAAGACATTAGGGCATGAGAAAGCTGGGATTTACGCTCTGAAGGTATACTGAAGTCTCCTGAGCTTCCCGATCCCGATGGAAATATATAAAAAGGGACGCGGCTCCGTGAGGTGGTGAGCGAATGGAATTAGAGCTAGTCAAGAGGAGGGAGAACCCGCTGCTGCAGAGGGAGGAAGTAGTAGTTAAGGTAAGGTTCAAGGGAGGGACTCCGTCCAGGAGGGAGATAAGGGAGATATTAGCTAGGCAATTGGGGAAGGCGCCTAGCAATATATTCATAAGGAGGATATCCACTGAGTACGGGAAGGAAGAAGCTACTGTCATGGCTATGGTCTACCACAGCAGGGCTATGGCTCTGATGATAGAGCCTAAGCATATAGTGAGGAGGAATGAAGGAGGTGAAGCTTCTTGAAGCATAAACCAGCTCAAGCTTGGAAGTACTACTCAGTGGAAGGCGGTAATTTAGTTAGGAAGAGGAGGCAATGCCCTAGGTGCGGCCGCTTCATGGCTGAGCACGAGAATAGGTACAGCTGTGGGGGATGCGGTTACACTGAGTTCAAGGGGAAGTGAGGGAACCCTCTATGAGTTTAAATCTCTCTCATTGAAGCTAATCTCACTCTCATTCATTCCTAGTCCGGATCGCGCTCTCGTGAGGCAGGGTCGTGTACAATTGTACCACAATTTTGGTGACGCTATCCATGTAGCTACTCTCTATTAATTCTCATGAGGTGCGATCTTCTCTCATGTCTTATATTAAAGATCTCTGAGTATTTTGCTTATTTAAATCTAATATATTTCTATATTCATGCGATGGTATATACA
>CAZFIJ010000040.1:0-8043 GCA_964519515.1 uncultured Nitrososphaerota archaeon | reverse complement strand
CTGGCTCGCTCAATACTCAGCAAGTGTTCAACATAACGCAACTGGATCCTGGAGATAGCTACACTTACGGACCGTTCTCGTTCACTTACAACGGGATCCCCAAGATATGGGCCCTAGCTAAGTTCAGGATAACGAACGATCAGCTGAAGGGTTGGTGGAACTACAACAACTTCACGTCGGTCTGGCCGAACGATGACGTCAAATACAGAGTGTACGAGGAGATATGGGCTGTGAGAGGCTACTTAGTTAAAGCAAAGAAGGAAGTCGTTTCAGAATCCTCAGCGAGTTGCTACGTGATCGGGATATCGCTCGAGAACTTAGGTCAGTGGGAGACTCCTTACCTAGAGTTCTACGACGTCGTCCCTATTGGCTTCAACCCGGATCCAGCTGGGACCGAGGGTGATATGATATTCATTCCTCACAGCATGCTCGCAGTCGATGCTGACTCGAACAGTCCCCCAGACTACAGCTTGATAACGAGTCCCAGTGGCTACTCTAGGGGTTACGTTTGGAAGGAATACCCTGTTCCAGCCCCTCAGAACGGCTTCGCAGCTTACTTCAAGGGGACTGGCTCGAGTAACGCTAAGGACATAGACTTCAAGTTGGTAGATGGGAGCACGCTAACACTAACAGTGTATCCCGTTGACGGGAGTAACGTTAACATAGGTGGCACGACTTACGCTGAGGGGGACAGCTTCACCCTGGGTAGTGGTAGCAGCGCCACGGACTTCACTGTAGCATATGTTGATGACAACCTGACGAGCGGTGGAGGATGGGTCGTGGTCTCAGCCGAGGGGAGTTATGAGAACCTGAACATGGACGTCTTCAATCCCATATTCGTGAAGTACAGAGTCTGCGGGACCGGAGTTTACAACGCCACGAACCTCTTCATAGTGGGAGTAGATCCTAGGAATACTTTGGATGCTGTAGCGATATCCTCCCCGAACAGTAGGGTAGGCTTCGGAGCTTCGACACTCGAGCCCCTCTTACTGGCGATAGCTTTAATAGTTTCAATCGCTGGAGTGTTAGTGAGGAGGAAGAGATGAGAGCGCTCCCCATAATTTTCTTTCTTTTATTCTCAATTCTCCCTCTATCAGCTCAAGATCCATTGACCTATAAGAGAGTCGACATCATCATAGCCCTGAGCGATGATGGATCAGCTACCATGAGCTTGAGTTACGATATAGAGAATAAGGCCTGGGTCCCAGTAGTGCCGGGCTACGGCTACCTAGAGTTCAACAGCGGCAGGGTATTGAGGGCATCAGCTTCAGTCAATGGCAAAAGGGCTGAGGTCATCGTGAATGAGAGCACCGTCAGGTATTCAGTTTGGGAGGTCATAGAGCCAGGCGAAGCCATTAATGTGAGGGTCAACGTAACTTTATCGGATTTCCTGAGCAAGGGTATACTATTCGATGAGTTCCAAGCGAAGATAGGACCTTTCTCGTACGAGGTAGAGGAAGTTGATCTGAAAGTGGTACCTCCGAGTGGGATGAACATCGTTTACCTAAAGGGAGAAGCTCGGCCCCTCAAGTCAGGAGAGGCGATAGATATAGAGGGAGAGATCTCGAGGCTCCCTCTCCCGAACATGGGGATCAGGTGGTACCCCGTAATCTGGCTGATTATAATAGCTGCTTCAATAGTTACTATAGCTCTAATGAGGAGGAGATGATTGCGGGCCCTAATAATCTTACTTATCCCCTCAACCATCCCAATACTCATAATGGGGGCGGCTCCCCAGATGCAACTGGATGAGGAACTGTTGAGCCCAGGGGATATCCTGAATGTGAGGATCATCCAAGCTTGCGATGTGAAGCTCTTGGGAGAGAACGTGAGCATACAGCTCTTCAAAGGTAGCTCAGATCACTTAGAGCTCAAGGTGAATACTTCAGGCCTCGAGCCAGGTATCTACAAGATAGTTAACTCGTGCGATGGATTCGAAGTCGAAGTCAGCTTCACATTGGACGAGCTCTACATAGAGATAATCTCACCCGAGCCCAACGTCATAAAAGTGATCGCTAAGACCAAACTCTCGGGAATCGTCAACGCCTCCATAACTGTGAATGGCATGCCTTATAACGCTCCATTTAAAGCGGATCCAGGGGAATATCATATAGAGGCGAACTTCTCAGGCCTGAGGGCTTCTGAACGGATATATCTGCCTGAGATATATATGAGGGAATGCCTTCTGCCTCAAGATGATGTCGGGATCACCATCAAGGGAGATGAGAAGCCCGATCTGAAGATAGTGACTCCCCTGAACTCTTCAATAATTCCGGATCTCGAGAGAATCAACTCCACCCACTGGTACTCGAGGTTCAAATTGCCTCAGCCTATCGCTCTCGGTAATTACAGCTTGATAGTGGCAGTAGGTAACGTAACGCTCGAGAGGGAGTTCGAGGTAACTAGCATAGAGATCGATTACTCGAATGGGAGCCTAAAGGCTAGAGATGCTCTGAGCGGGGAGCCGGTAAGGGGGAATGTAACGGTGAGATCATGCTTCTGGAACTTTACATCACCATTCGATGGAAGTATAGAGCTCAGAGGACCAGCTGAAGTGACTATAAATGACGAGAGGGGCCTCAGATCCTCCTTCGAGATAGAGGGTGTATCGACAGATAGAGACGTTTACTTCCCAGGGGATACGCTGAGGGTATGCTCATCCGGAGGGAACCTGATAATAAGGTCCCCGACCGGGAGGGTCTTGCTAGATTCTGAAGTCCCCCCGGGGATATATAAGTATCCCCTGGTCAGGGACGTTGAGATAGGTGAGTATTCGATAGAACTGAATGGGGTTTCGAGGAACTTTTACGTGGACAGCTACTCGATAGATGCTAGCTTCACTGGGGACTATGTGGAGGGCAGGGTCAGCTATTACTCCATAGCTCCGAATTCGGTCAGCTACCTCGTTCTGCCTTCGAACTTGAGCGGAGAGTCCAGAGTGACGAACGGTAGCTTCCGAATATGCCTCCCTGATTCTGAGGAAGTCATACTGAAGTGCGGGAATGCCGAAATGAGGCTGAGTAAAAACTGCTCCTCGACTTCCCTAGATGGCCTGAGGCTTGAGGCTAATGGTTCGTGCGTAAACGCCACTAAGGTGGAGGGCGGAATATACGTCAGCGTCAGATCCCATAGCAATTTCACGACGATACTCAGAGTCCGTGGATCCGAGGAGCTGGAGGCATTAAGTGAGGATGGAAAGGAGCTTCACCTGAGGACGAGATTTTCAGATGGCGTTCAGGAATTTTTATTGGAGGATGGATCCCCGAATGATCCCGATGGTATTGCAGATGGCCTTTTCAACATGATACTGCGTCCCAAGAGCTCAGAAGCCAATAAGAGCATTGAGAAGGAGATGAGGAAGGAGGTGAAGCGGGATAAGGAGCCGAAGATAGTGAAAGAGATCTTAGCCAAGGGATCTGGGAAGAAATGGAAGGTAAAATTCTACAGGATGGAAGGTTTTGAGAATTTAACGGGGATGTTCCAGCTCAAGGACGGGCTATTCGTGAAGGAGGAGGAAGTAGGGGAGGATGAGGGGATAGTAGTGAGGAGCGAATTGATAGCCGATGGGAAGATCTTAGTGGAACTGGGGGAGAAGAGAGGGTGGGTGAGGGTAGCTGTCAAGCTACCGAAGGGGGCTCTAGTGGAGGGGGTCTTAGCTGAAGATGAGAACGGGACTAGGGAGATAGATTCGTGGTACCAGAGCGGAGATACGCTGATATTCTACGATGATCCCAATAGATATTACTACGTTTTGTACGGGGTCCCGCCTTGGTGGGATCCCGATGGCGTAGCTCAGGGGTACGATTGGCACTACAGAGTCCCCCTACAGCTCCCAGCTTTAATGAGAGATCACACGATATGGTTGGACGTCGACTTCAACTACTTATTATCGTTACTCAACGTCACCGGGACCTTCGATCCCAACTCAGTTAGGGTAGTCGATGATCAAGGGAACCTAGTCCCTAACCAGGAGTTCGTGCCCCTCGGTAGCGGGTTCGGGAGGGTGAAGTTCATCCTCCATAAGGATTTGGGAGGCCCCTCCACGTTCTACATATACTTTGATATAATTGAGAATGGGGCAAAACCCTATCTGAATACTCTGAATGCTGGCCTCGATTCAGGCACGCTCAATTACTGGACATACGGCAGGAACCCCTCAACTATAGGGTCGATAATACAAGCGAGCCCTCCAGGTCCTCACACAGTTTACGATCCATACGGAAGCCCAAACTACGTTACAGATGATGGAAACCCTGTCTTCGGTGGCTATTCTCTAGTCCTAGGCTATAGGACGCCTAGCGGGAGTGAAGACTCTACTTCTACTGGGGAGGATACATGGGCTTACTACGAGTTCAGGGTGCCAGCAGATGGAGGAATCCTTTACTTCTGGTACAGGGTCGAATCTTGGGACTCAGCTAACTACGATTACTTCAGAGCTGAACTCAGGGACACTGCTGGGAGTACGCTCGCTACTATAGTTAGCAACTACAATCCAAATCCAGGAGATAATTACGGAACATTTGCAGACTCAGGTTGGCTCTCAGCCTCCTTCGATCTCTCGCCTTACGCTGGTCAGACGGTGAGGGCTTACTTCCTCGTTCACACATATTCTGATGATCTATATAAGACTTGGGCTTACGTAGATAACTTGACTTGGGCTCCCGTGAATCTAACATCCTCTCTAGCTTCCAGCATGGTCGAGGGCTTCGGCGTCAACATCACCTCTCCTAGAGGGATTCTCTCTTACGGCCCCCTAAGAGTGGAAGCTAGAGTGGATGCCAGGCCCTCGAGCGTGATAGCGAGAATATACAACCCACTCGGAGCCGTAGTAACTAATGCTCAACTCTACGATGATGGGACGAACGGTGATGCGGTTCCCAACGATGGAATATATACTAACGCTAACGCTTACTTCCTCTCCCCGGGCTCACCCCTCGGGAAGTGGAGGGTCGTAGTCTTAGCTAACGATTCCTCCACCTCGATCTACCCCGGTTACTCCGGGTTGATCCACATACCGGGGAGGCCTTACGAGGTGAACTACACGGACTTCTTCAACGTCGATGAGACATATTTCTACTTAGGGCCCGTTAAAGGGATGGTCTTCGAGGACAGGGAACCCTTAGCTACGCTCGGCAGTGAGGACAGGCCGATGGGCAACGTCCTCGTGTACGCCTTCGAGGACGATGGAGATGGTGTCTTCGAGCCTCTCGATGATGTGTTATTCACTTGGGGGAAGACGGATAGCGGTGGCTCCTATGCTTTCTCAATCCAAGAAGGTAGATACTTCGTAATAGTTAACTCCAGGAACCTGACAGCTGAGATAAACGCTGGTCACTCCGTAGATGAGACTTGGGCTGAGCAGACATATCAAGTAGAGTGGAATGGAAGTGCTTACGTCGGCAGAGCTAAATACGGGGGATTAGACCCCAGGCTCAGTGACTCCTGCCTCAGCTTGATCTTCAGAGATGACTTCGAGGTCTGGCAGGGATGGTTCAATTACGGTTCAGGTAGTGTCGCTCAATCCAATGCCGAGTTCTACAACGGTAGCTACAGCCTCGTCAGGGACGCGAATAACGAGCCTAACGGTGGCTACAAGCTCATAGGGGCTACGATAGGGAGGGGTTACATCCTCCAAGGTTACGCGTTCAGGCCCATACCAGTAGGAGTGAGGAGCAGGGTCAGCGTCAGCTTAGTAGATAGTAATTACAACGGCTACGGCTTCATCGTCAATCATAGGTTTAATAGAATTCAGATAGCCCGCAGGACGGGTGGGACTGCTACTATACTGTCGACACTTAATTACGATCCTCCAGATGAAAGTTGGTACTTCTGGAAGCTCATACTCTTAACGAACAACACGATAATATTCAGACTTTACGATACCGATGGCAACCTCCTCGCTCAAGTTAGGGCGACTGATACGACTTACAACAGCTTCGATAGAGTGTTAGTTCAAGGGGACGCTACTTACTACATCGATACATTAGTCCTCTGGAGGATACCGGATAGATGCGAGCACATAACTGAGATAGAGACTAGCAATTACATGGGGGAGAGCGTAGACTTCGGGTTCAGTTATGAAGTGGTAGTTAATACTAGGGATGAAGATGATGATCCAGGACCTAAGAGCTGCCAAGGATGCTTGAGGCAGTTCATAATGAATTCTAATGCTGTAGAGGGGATGCAGAAGAGCTACTTCCTCATACCCAAGAGCGATCCTAATTACAAGCAAGAGAACTTAGACTCCTCAGTTATAGATGTGTGGAGGATAAAGCTGTCCTCAAACCTCCCGACTATAATGGACGATGTGAACCTCACGGCTAAGACTCAATCTGGAACTCACGGATTCATAGAGGGTAAGTACGTTGGCCTCGATAACTATAGGATAGGGGACTTCGAGACACCTAGGATAGAGGTAGATGGCAACGGTTACGAAGTATTCAATGCTAGCGCTAGGAAAGCTCAGATAGAGGGCTTCAGCATATACAATACGCCTTACGCTGTGATCGTCAGGGGGAGCGATGGCAGGTACATGATAAGGGATAACTTCATAGGTACTTACGCGAATGGAACGAACTCCCTCAAGGTGATCTTCGGGATAAGCGTGGGCAAATACTCGACTTCGATAATAGCAAGCAACTTATCAGCATTCATAAGGCATAACATAGTGACCTCAGGCCACTACGGCATAGTGGTCAACAGCGGCAACTTAGCTAACGCTACGATAGAGGACAACTGGGTGAGAGAGTGCGGAGCTGGATTTAGCGTCGGGGATGGGATAAGCCTCCAGACCAATGGGAATAAGATCGTTCATAACTTGATCGAGAGGAATAGGAACGATGGGAGCACCTCAACGATAGATGGGGGAGCCGGTCTGGAGTTAATAGTCTGGGTCCCTGAGCAGAGCTCCGGAGTGAATTTGGTCATGAATAACACGATAATCAATAACTCGAGGTGGGGCGTCAGCGTCCTCTCATCATACACTAAGGCGATATTGGAGGGTAACATAATCTCTGAAAATCAGGTAGGAGTGATCGTTTCTGGCGCTCCTGTAGCTAACGTGACGAAGAACAGCATATTCAATAACACGAGGGTGGGGATAGACCTCGATATCTCGGGCGATCCGAATGGAGATGATGTTTCACTCAATGATGGGATCTTATCAGAGACGCAGCCGAATAAGGGGATGGATTATCCCGTGATAACGGACGCCTTCCTCTCTGGCAGCACGCTTCAACTTAAGGGGTATGTGGGATTGAGCCCTAGCTCAACTTTCGCGAACTCCATCATAGACGTTTACTTAGTCAGGAACTCGACGAAAGGAGATGATCTGATAGGGAATAACCTCTCAGGAGGAGGGACGCTCCCAGATAAGTATGGTGAGGGTTGGATATGGCTCGGTAGATTGGTAGCTGATGGTGAATCGACTTTCTATGGTGAAATAACTGCCCCTCAAGTGGATTGCGGTTCCTTAATAACTGCTACAGCCACTCTGAATGGGACATCAGAGTTCGGCCCAGACGTCCATGTCATCTGCAGGAGGAACGTATCCGCTTCCATCAGGATACGGGGAGATTCAGCCATCCTAAACGTTACGGCTCATGGATCTAAGCAGTACAATGTTATAGCTTACTGGATAAAACCGCAAAATATAGATATAGCCTCTATGAGTGGTGATTATGACTCCTACGGATTCACTGGTACTGTTTACTGGTGGCTGTTCAACCAGATAGATGCCGGAGAGACGAAGCACGTGTATATGACTCTCTCCTTCTCAGGAGATTACAACTTAATGGATGCCTTCAACGTCGGCGTAGATCCTCCGGGCTTGAGCATAAATATAAGGGAGTTCGCGACGATTAAATTCAACACAGATGGTAGTCATGATGCCATCAGGCTTTGGGGCTTCCTAACGGTTAACAACTCATCCCCAGATGCTATCTCAAATTTAGCGTTAGATATAGATGCTCCAGGATACACATTCTACTTAGATTATCCCCTTTCCTCTTCTACGCCTATAAGCCCCCCGCTGACCTATCAATG
>CAZFIJ010000039.1:0-32835 GCA_964519515.1 uncultured Nitrososphaerota archaeon | reverse complement strand
TCTCCATGAACTTCCTGAAGCTCCTAGCGTTAACTGGCTCCTTCCCAGTGAGCACCCACCATTCGCTGCTCGGAGGGCCTAAGGCGAAGTAATCGTGGTGGCCTATAGCCACTACTTTAGCCTCAGGATGTTTCGATAAGTGATCGGGATCTATGACAGCTGCATCTATCCCAGCATCGAGGAGGGCTGCTTCTATCTTCCTTAAACCGTAAGGAGCTTGGCAAGGTTCACCTATCTCATTAACTTTGATCTTAGGTGCCGCTATACTCATCCATATCTTCTCCGGGAGGAATATCGGGGGAGCTGTCGTCATGAACCCTAAGAATTCCTTCCCATGGTGATCAGTTATCATCGTCCTGTCGCTCGTTATCACTACATCCATAGACGTACACCTCTATCGATCTCATGGGATATCTCTTCTGAAGGTCCATGAAAAGCTCTACTGCCTTCTCAATGCCTTTCACTTTCAAGACCATCTTCTCACTCATTCTATCACCTCTAAAATAGTGGAGAACTCCTCCTTGATCCTGTACTTCAGGTAATCTATCAGATGTTTGTTAAAGTGGCTCCTCTTAGCATCTCTGAGGAGGGAGAGCATCCTTCCGATGCCAGTTAAGGCATCTTGATCGCATCTAATCTCAGAGAGCTTACTCGATAGATGAACTAAGTCCTCATTAGGCAAGATTATCTTCCTCTGCTTATGCCTCGAGTCCTCAGAGACATCAACGAGCCCCATCTCAACTAACTTCTTGACTTCCCTTAGAACTATAGATCTCGCTACCTTCCCCCTCACGCGATTCGCCAAAGCATTCATGGAGCTCCCTTGGGGGCTGGATAGTAAGGCATCTAGGAGTATCCCATGAACTGGTCTGAACATATACCAGTATATGAATACATCAGTTATAAGCGTTTCCCAGAGTTCAGCTCTATATAATCGCAAAACTTCGCCAATATGACGGGACATCGAATTCATTTTTTAAAATTCACTAGATCTCTCAGAATTTTTATATAGTCGGCCGATCACAATTAGTCTCCTCCAATTTTTTGTCTCCTCCAATTTTTTAACTGAAAATTTTAATTTAATTTTCTATTCTTGTGTAATTATGCCCCAGAGACTCGACTTGCTCTACGTCTGGGAGAGGGATCCCGGAGTCCTGCTTACACCTAGGAGCAAGTTGAAGTTCGGGGAGCAGTTTCACGCTAACATTAGGGAAATCCCTGAGGGAAAGAATTATCTCTTGGTGAGCCTTTTCTATGAAATAGATAAAAGCGGGAGGATCAGTAATAGGAGTTTCTCCATTAATACGAATTTAGCTAAGGGTCCATTGATAGATGAACTTAGGAAACTCTTGGATAACTATTGGCTTTATCCTATGGAGAGTCTTCCAGGCTTGAATTAAGGATAATGGGTTTATTGAGCTCCCATATAGGAATAAGAGTGGAAGTTCCTGAGTTAGTAAACATTAGCTCTCACTCTATGATCCTCCTGAAGCTAATAGATGCCCATACGAACATTATGATATCGGATGTAGCTTGCGATTATATCCAGTATGAGATTGGAGAGCTCTCTAGTGATGAGTAACCCTCTGACGGCATCTACTACGTAGCTCAATGGGTCGATTGATGAGAGCTCCCTCAGTATCGGGGGCATCATCTGTATCGGGTATAAAGCGTTGCTAGCGAAGAAAGGGGGCATCACTATAGCTTGACCTATCCCCATAGACATCTCCCTTGTCTTCATGAATGAAGATTATCATGAAAGCTAGCGTAAAGTACACCGAATTTTGAATGAAGCGTACACCGATTATGAGGGCTACAGGTAGGATTATCAAAGCTTGAAAGAGAGCTCTAACACCGGAGGCCATGGAGCAACCTATGACCATTGAATATCTCGAGGCCGGGTGTACTAACAGTTTCTCAGGATTCCTGAGTACATCGAGCACGAAGCTGAGAATTTGGAGCTCTTGAATTATCTCATGATTATCAGCTCCTTTCAGTCCTAGTACTATCATCCCTCCTCCTAGAGAGCGTTTGAGCTCTCTCCTTAGAAGCTTAAAATTCAAAGATAGCATGACTGTGCTGAGATCGACATGGGCTTGGATCTCGCGGACCTCCACTGAATCTCACTTTATATCTTATCAGTAGATGGACCCCTATGAGGAGAGGCATCATCCTCCTCCTGCTACTGCTACTATCTATTAACACAATAGAACTGAGGGATCAAAGTGCTGAGAGCCCATTGATGAGGGATATCGAGGACACTTTGAGGAGGTTCGATAAAGTTAAGGGGAGCGATGCAGCGATGAAGCAGTTAATAGATGCTATAAGGGCTGATCTCGAGTACATGAAGCTCTACAGGAAACCGGAGCTCTTCGAGAGGTTCGCCCCTAGCGGGGTCAAGGTACCGCTGGTCTACATAACTAATCAGGGGTTCAACGTCCATCCGATAAATGCGATGAACCTAGCGACTGAAGCTCTATTCTACAGGAAGAATTGGAGCGAGTTCAGGGAGATAATGGATTGGATGCTCCGATACTTAGAGAGGAAGGGGGATTCGTACTTCTTCAACTTCTACTTCGCTTGGGAGAGGGCATCCATACCTTGGAACTCCTCCATATCTCAGGGGATAGGCGCAGGCTATTACGCAATCGCATATAAGAAGTTCGGGGATGAGAGGTATTTGGAAGCAGCTATAGGTTTAGCTAAAAGTTTCTCAATACCATACGAGGAAGGGGGATTCGTCCTGGAGACGGGATATGGGCCTTTCTACTTGGAGTACTCTAATGCGCCTGATGACTTAGTTTTGAACGGGTTCATGCTCTCCCTCAAGGGGCTAGTCATATATAATGAGTCGATAGGGGATGATTTAAGTGAGAGAGCCTTGAGAGAAGGCCTAGATACTTTAAGGAAGATCCTCCCGTATTATGAGAGGGAGAAATGGTCTCTCTATTCACCTAAGCATGGAAGAGCTGATGAGACTTATCATAGGCTTCACATAAGGCTCCTCTACTTCCTGGGCAAGTGGATCGATGATCCCTTCTTCCTGCAGTATGCGATGAGATGGGACTCTTACTTAGAGAGGTCAGAGCTCCCCAGAGCGGAGCAGGAATACAGCTTCTGGAGGGACTTATTGGATTCCTTGAATGACCCTCCCTCTCCTCAGGGACCCTGAGTCCACAGTTACGTAATGATCCTCACCCATGTAGAGTATGGGCTTCACTCTCTCGACATCCAAGATATTTCCCCTCAACTCCCCACTTAAGTAAAGAGATTTCACCTCTCCTACGAAGAGATCATGATCCCCGACCTTCACGATATCTTTGAGGGAGCATTCGAAAGATGCATACGCTTCCTGCAATATATATGCCCCGAATTCCCCTCTAATCGGGTTTATCCTCGCTCTCCTTATCTTCTCCTCCCCCAGTTCATTGAAAGATGTCCTACCGCATGTATGAAGGGAATCGAGGAGCTCGAATGGGAGGAAGTTGATCCCGAATCTCCCGCTCTCAACTATCAGCTTATATGTAGCTCTCTTAGGGCTTATCGCCACACCGTAGAATGGAGGATTCACGCTCAAGGGCGTGTGCCAAGCTGCTGCCATAGCGTTAACTCTCCCGCTCTCATCCTCACTCGTCACGAGGACTGAGTTCTTAGGATATGATAAGAGGTGAAAGAAGCTTATAGGGAGCTTTCTCATGACTTCCACCTCTCCCCATACTTATTTAGGTGAGTTAATTCACTGAGTTCCTTCCTCCTCGGTGGGTCAGGGGATTCAGCTGGCCACCCTATCGCTAATATTGCGACTGGCACCTTATCCTTAGGAGCCCCTATTATCTCATTCACTCTCTCGACATCCCTCAAGCTCTGTATCCACACAGTTCCCAACCCGAGAGCATGAGCAGCGAGCATTACGTAAGTCGTCACGTTAGCGCAATCAGCTATATATGATGTCGGTGACTCCTTAGGGTCGCATAAGATTACTAAAGCTAGAGGAGCGCCTCTCAATGGATAAGCATACTTATGAATTTTCCCGAGCTCCTCTATCCTCTTTCTATCCTTTATTATGATGAATTCCCATGGTTGAGAGTTCCTCGCGCTAGGAGCGTACCTAGCGACCTCTAAGACCCTCTCGATGACTTCATCCCCTACTTCCCTATCCTCAAACTTCCTCACGCTCCTCCTCATCAGGAGTAACTTAAGGCATTCCTCCATGATTCCCCCCTCCATCACTCGTCCAATTTATAAGAACCTAGGGCTCACTAAATCGCAAAGATCCCCTATCCTGAAGAGGAGATTTATGAGCGGGAGTAGGGATTTCTCAGCAGGCAGATCTCTTATTATCTCATTTACCCTCTCTCTGACCTCTAAAGCCCCCCTGAAATCCTTCAGCTCGAAGGATCTGACTCCTCTATCGAATAAGTCCGAGATCTCCTCTAACAGATCGATGCAATCGCAATCCGATTGAGCTAGCTCAACTATATTGTCAGCTATGAGCTCCATTATCATAGCAGCTATCCTCATATCTAGTAAATTTATGGGATCCGCGCCTATCATCCCCATTATCTCAGGGCTCCTCATAGCTCTCCTAATGCTCCTGACTAGAGCGAAGTATATCTTATCCACTTCATCGTCCCTCTCAGCCACTAGTGACATCAGCTCCCTATCCCCTTCAGCTATCGCATTCCTGAGATCTGAGAGCATCCCCGAGATTATGCCCTTCATCCTGAGGAGTAGTTCCATCGGTTTAGCGCTCGAGTAATTCATGAGACACCTCAACAAGATCCTGGAGGATCCTTCCTCGAGTATCTCCATCCCTATTAGTTTCGATAATGCTTTCTTAAGGGTCTCCAGATCCTTCCTCCTTATCCTCTCCTTCCTCACCTCTATCTCATCGTACCCATCTAGATAAGCTGCTATCATCTCCCAGAGCCCCTCTTCCATACCTCTCAGGTCTATCGATACCTTAGAGGCGGGCTCCTTCGCAGGGAGTATTATGAGCTCACCCGAGGGCCCCTCTACTATCCTGACCTTCCCTCCCTCTACTCTCTTGACCCAATCCTTAGGCAGCGTCACCGCATATGAGCTACCTATAGCGATCAACGACCTCCTGCCCAGATCCCTCATATATATCCCCTAATCAGATATATATGATAATATTAACTTAATTCAATTTTTACATACACTTTTAAAATGATCCTCTGGGATATTAAGGGATCTCATGGGGATAGGAGAGAGGGTATCAGCTACTGGCTTATGCGCAGCTCTCTACGCTATAGGCTCCTTCTTCACTTCCTACTTAGTCTCCCCATTCGGGAGGGGTCAGTTCAGGCCAGCTGTCGTGCTCCCAGCGATATTCTCTATAGTATACGGACCAGGTGTCGGAGGGCTCGGAGCTGCTATAGGAACTGTGATAGCTGACTCCATGAAGCACGGAGCTCTATACCTTCCAAGCTTGTTAGCAGCAGCGCCTGGGAACTTCATAGGTTTCTACATCTTAGGTAAGTTGACTAAGGATTTCAACTGGAGGAAGTTCTCAATAGCTTCCCAGATCTCGCTCTGGGTAGGATGCGCAACTGTAGCTTACCTTTACACGATTGTAATAAGTCTTCTAGGTATGTTACCTCCTTCCCTCACTCCTGAGGACCTATTCATGCTCGGGACTTCCTTGACTCTCTGGTTCTTCATAACTGAGTATCCTTTCGTGATACTCCTCGTCCCCCCTATCTTAAGAGCCTTAAAGTTCAGGGGTGAACTCAAAGGGGGGCCCTCTTGGTTGATCTCCTTAGCTATCCCAGGGGCTATCTTCCTGACTATCTCCCTCATGATAACTTTCACACCGGCTTCCTCTGAGATATTGAGAGGGCTCATCGTTAAGCTCAACCCATCATATGCTTTGAGCACCCTCCAACTCATACAGTTGCTCTTCGCTGGCTCAGGAGCTGCTATGACTATAGTGGGCCTCCTCCTCCAAGTGAGGGGGGCTTGAGTCAGTTCCACGGATGTCAACCTTAAAAATATCCACTATATGATCCCCCGATGGAAAAGCTGAACAGGTTGCTCCTATCCTCCTTTTTCGCTTCCCTCCTTCTCTCAGTCCTGAAGCTCTACGCAGGATTCTTAACGAATAGCTTGAGCATAATCTCAGAGTTCCTCCACTCCTCCTTAGACAGCTTGACCACTCTGACGACCCTGTTATCAGTTAAGTACTCCATGAGGCCCCCTGATGAAACTCATCCCTACGGCCACAGGAAGCTCGATAGCTTGGGAGGAATAATAGGGGGTCTCTTCCTAATTATAACGATGATCTGGGTCTTATATGAGGCTTTGAATAGGATTACCAGTCCACCGGAGATAGAGATAGGTATAATTCCGATCTCAGTCATGCTGGTCTCGGTAGTTGTCGATGTAGAGAGATCGAGAGCTCTGAAGAGAGCTGCTAAGCTGACTGGAAGTAGGGCAATAGAATCCGACTCCTTGCACTTCTCTAGCGATATCTTCACATCTATTACCGTTATATTGAGCCTCCTATTCGTAAGAGCTGGTTTCAAGATATTGGATCCGATAATTGGGGTTCTAATATCCCTTCTCTTCCTCAGATCTGCTGTCAAGATCACGAAGGAGTCCTTATACGATCTGACAGATAGGATAGATCCTAAGATAATTGAGGAGATAAGAGCTGTATGTTTAAGCAAGCCGGGAATAATCTCAGTGGAGAGAGTGAGAGCTAGAAGGGTGGGAAATTTCCTCTTCGCTGACATATCTATTAGAGTGGGTCCTGAGCATCCGAGCGATCACGAGCTAGCTGAAGCGATGAGGGAGAGGCTGAACATGGACGTCGATCTCGTAGTGGAGAAGAGTATAGAGAGCATAGAGGATTTAGTGAGGGGGATATCTAAGGAGGTGAGCGGTGTCTTAGATGTGCATGCAGTCAGTATGTCTAAGACGGATGGGGGTAAGAGGATCTCTCTCCATGCTGTAGTTGAGCCGGAGATAGAAGCTTGGAGGGCCCATGAGATCTCGGATGAGCTTGAGAGGAAGGTGAGAGAGGGAATACCCGGCGTCGTCGAGGCGATAGTTCACGTCGATCCAGCTGATCTGCCTATACTCACTCACAGCAAGGATGAGATAGAGAGTATAGTCGAGAGGAGAGTGGAGGAAATGCTCAAGGGGACGGATTACTCTCTGGAATCGCTCAAGGTAGATGAACCTTGGATCGTGACTATAAGGATTCTAGTCCCTGGGAATGCTGATTTCAAGAGAGTCCACGATTTCACTCATAAGGTAGAGCTAGCTGTCAGGGAGATGATACCTAGCGCGAATATAACGGTCCACTTCTCGACTAGGTGATATCATGAGGCCCTGGCCCCTCCTCCTATTGATACTGGGGATCTCGAGCGATTTACTGATACAAGTATCCCCAGAAGAGGTCATAGTGAGCCCCGGGGAGTACTTGAACGTCACGATCTTCCTGACCAATAAGGGGGAGGAGGAAATCGTTGTCACTGGTTTCGAGATCAGAGTGATGCAACATCTCCCTCTGATCCCGATCTCAATCCCAATAGGTTCTTACGATTCCCCCCTAGAGGAGCCGATATCGATAGGAGCTGGAGAAAGCAGGGTCATATATAGGATCTTCGAAGTGCCTAGGATAGCTTATTCGGGAGATTTCTCCGTCCTAATAACAGCGAAGACTTCTAAGGGGGATAGTACCGCTGAGATGAGGGTATCCATGGGGATCCCGATTAGCTCAGCTATATCGCTCGCTATGACGGTCTTATTAGAGGTTTCAACAGCTTACTTATTTTATCTAGCATTGAAGAGGAGACTGAGGCCTGAGGATCCGATCATGAGGAGGATCAAGAGGATAAAATCGATAATAGGATGGAGGAAATACGATGAGGAGATCTTAGGGCTTATTGAGGAGAGGAAGACTTGGGGGACTTATAAGGATGGATATGAGAGGCATCTAGACGCTGTTAGGAGGGCTGATGAGCTCATCTCTATAGTGATGAGGGATCTGAGGGAGGAGGAGAGGAGGATAGAGCTCTCTATAGAAGCAATAAAGATCGGATTGAGTGATTTTAAGGGGAAAATAGATAATAAAAATTTCAGATATCTTGAAAAAATTTTAGCTAACAAGGAGAAGGCATTAAGCGAGATCAGGAATTTGATGACTGAATTGAAGCGCTCAGCGAGCGCTCGCGTCTCATGAGGTATCCTTATATCAGCTTCTCGAGAGGACAGCTGACCAAATATGGTGGGGGCGAGGATCCTAGCCGTATTCCTTATCGCTCTCTTCCTCATGGGGCCGTTACTCGCGTTAGCGATACAGCCCTACACAGCTTCATATCTCATAGAGCTTTATGAGAAATCGAGGAACGAGATCTCCTTGATAGTAGGGAATATAACTATAGCAGGAGATATTATGACGACAACAAACGTGACAAACGTGACAGCTGGTAATTATAGCTATGAGGGGAATTTGAGTAACCAAAGTGCTGAAAACATCACCTCTTATAACGTAACTACTAGTGTATCGAGATGCAGTAATGCCCAGGAGGAGATATCTATCATCTTGAGCAAGGCTGATAGTTATATAGCTGAAGCGAAAGCTCTACTATCCTCTGGGAATTATAGAGAAGCAGCTAAACTCGCACTGAAAGCGATAAACACATTGGGGAGGGTTTGGATAATCATAGGCCAATGTTACGCTCCTCTCTCAATCGAAACTAATGTTACAGTTAACGTAACCACTAATGCAACTGTTAATGCTACAGTTAACGTGACAGTCAACGCGACTAATTTGACTAATGTCACGAAAGTAGCACCTGGTCTCTTAGTCGCTATCCTTAGGCATGAAGTCAGGCTCTCCAGGTTGAAAGCTATGATCTCCGCTGCTAAGAACGCGAGTTTGAACACTAGCGAAGCAGAGAACCTCTCGCATCAAGTAGAGGCACTCTTAGAGCAAGCTAGAGCTTATGCCTTAGCTGGTGATAAAGATACTGCAGCTCAACTAATGGCAAAAGCGAATAGTTTAATGTCCCAAATACTGAGATACTTGAAGGAAAGTTCGTCTAAAGCTGTAAAGGAGGGGAAGGTAGAGGAGATCAAGAGGATGAAGCTCAACGTGACCATAGGGGATAAGCTACCTCCAGGTATCGAGAAGAAGGAGGCCTGGAAGGATAAGAAGCCTGAGGTGCCTCCTGGACAGGCTAAGAAGGAGGATAAAGGGAAACCAGAGTCTCCGGGGAAGGGTAAGAAGAGCTGAGTTTCCCATCAATTTTATTTTTTAATTCTATGATCTATCCGATGGGATGATGAGGAAGGTAGCAATAGCTCTCGTGCTCATACTCCTGCCCTCTCTAATGTCCTCGTCAGCTCCAGTCATAGAGGCCACTCTCATCGTGTTCCCAGATGGATGGGCGGATGTCACTCTATCCGTATCAAGTGCGAGCTCTAGGTACTACGATCTCAAGATAGGGGGCGACCCTCAGAATTTGATCGTGACTAGCAGTGGCCTCATCCTAAATTACAGCCTCACTGGGAATCTCTTGAGGGTGGATACTTTGGGCTTACCTCAATTCGAGGTGAACTACCAGACTCAATCCTTGACGTCGAAGATAGGTGTCATATGGAACTTGACGCTCTCCCTCCCCTCTAGCTCGACTAAAGTATACCTACCTGCTGATGCGACTATAGTGGGGATCTCATCACTCCCAGATGAGATAAGTTTCGAAGGAGACTGGATAAAGCTGAGCTTTGGAACTGGGACCCTCTGGATATCCTATAAGCTCGAGAAAGTCTCGATACCCCAGAGGACTGTGACGGGATCTGAAGTCAGTACCACGACTTCAGTTGAGTCGAGGGGAAATGAGAGCTCGAGTGACGAAACTATGACTATTGAGATGAACGCTAACGAGAGCACTTCTATTAAAAGCCCCGAGAATACAACTTCATTCAGAGGCCCTGAGGCGTATGCCCCATCTGATGGATATATCACATTAGCCCTCATTCCATTAATCCTCGTTATAGTGAGCGTTTCAGCCCTCTTACTCATCAAGAACAGGACGAAGGGGAGCGTTAAATACGGAGAGATAGAGGAACTCATCATAAGGGAGCTGAGGGCTAGAGGAGGTGAGATGACCCAATCAGATCTCACAAAAGCTCTAGGGCTCCCTAGAGCGACTGTCTGGAGGAGGATCAGGAGGATGGAGAGAGAAGGTATCTTAACGCTCGAGAGGAGGGGGAATACTACTGTAGTAAAGTTGAGGAGATGATGGTAGAGTCGAAGCTCCAGAGGAGATATGAAGATCATTCGGAATGTTTAGTCTGCGAGAGGAGGTGTAAGATAAGGGAGGGAATGAGAGGGGCTTGCGGAAATTATGCTAACTTGAGCGGGAGCTTATACCATATAGGTTATGGGAAATTGAGCTATATCGAGAGCAGGCCCATAGAGATCAAGCCCTTATTTCACTACTGGCCCAATAGCACTGCCCTGACTTACTCAAATTACGGGTGCAATTTCTACTGTCCATGGTGCCAGAATCATGAGATAAGCTTCAGATGGCCTCCTGAAGTCCCTAGAGTTCCGCCATCCTACCTCATAGAGTTAGCTAAGAGGAGGGGTGATCATGGGATCTCAGCGAGCCTCAATGAGCCTGCAACTAACTTTGATTTCGTCTTGGAAGCTTCTGAGTTAGCGAAGGCCTCGGGACTCTATTCTATGGTAGTCACGAATGGTTACTTCACTTTAGAGGCCCTGAGGGAGCTCCTCAATGCTGGAACTGATGGTTATAGTATCGACATAAAGGGGTGCCCTGAGATGGCTGAGAGGAAGATATTGCCTCATGTGAATCACGATGTGATCTTCAGGAACGCTAGGGAGATCATCGGGGAGGGGGGTCACGTCGAGATAGTTTACTTAGTGGTGACCAGAGCGAGCGATTCTGAGAGTTGCTTCAATTGGATAATAGATAGGCACCTCTCCTCCCTCGGGCCAGATGTACCTCTGCACATAAATCGCTACTTCCCAGCGAATAGGTGGAAGGAGCCTGAGACAGATCTCAGGAAGCTCTTTCACTTCAGGGAGAGGGCTATGAAAGAGGGGATCAATTTCGTTTACGTCGGCAACGTCTGGGATCCCGATCTCGAGAGTACCTTCTGCCCGAAGTGCGGGAAGCTCCTCATATATAGGAGGATGAGTAGGGTCACTCACTTCAGCTTGACTCAGGAAGGGGGGAAGTGGAAGTGCCCTAGATGCGGGACAGTGATACCTATGAGGGGGAGGTTCATTCAACAGCGGAAATCAGCGTTTCTATGAAGCACTGATCCGTTAGATTTTTTATTTTTTGGGATCTACACTCATTGATGAAGAGGCTCCTGAAATACATATTGGTGACATTCTCCCTCACGATAGCGCTCGATATAACGATACTCGCGATTATTAAGGTCTCCCCATTTCTATCTAAGCTCTTGCTCACCTCCAGGTTCTTGATACCAGCCTTAGGGGTAGCTCTGATAAGCTTCGCGTACTTCGGGGAGCTCTTGGAGAGACTCCTGAGCCCCTCATTCAAGAGGAGATATATCGCCCACTCCCTCTTATTCTCAGTATCTATAATAGCTATCAGTTACTTCATAACGCTCTCGATCAATGAAATCCCTCTCAAAGTCAGTTATTCTGGATTAGAGCTGATCTCATACGACGAGCTCGGGAGCTTCATGTTAGTGCTCTCTAGCTTCCTCTCCGGGATGACCGTAAATACAATCGCCTCACTAATTGAGGAAATAGGCTGGAGGGGTTTCTTGCTCGAAGAGACTATTAGGTTCGGGTTATTTAGATCATCCATCATAGTGGGCTCTATCTGGTGGTTATGGCGTATCCCCTTAGCATTCGTCTTCACGAAGATCTATCCGAAGCATGAAGACGCATTAGGACTCATCTCATTCCTTCTCCTCACAATAACTCTTTCATACATTCTCTCTTGGTTGAGGATGATGAGTGGGAGCCTTTATCCAGTCGCTCTATTCAGCGGTACCCTCAGTTCTATCTCCAACTCATTATCGCTCCCTTTGAGGGTGGAGGATGAGCTCTTGGGATTTCCCCTGGGGCTCCCCGTCCTAATAGCTTCATTACTACTAGCGGTTGCGTTAGTGCCAAGGAGGTTAAAGAAATAGCTATTAATCTTAATATTGTCAAAAGTATTGATCAACAGATGCACTTCCGATAGAGAGAATGTAGGGAATGGAATAATAAAAATTTTTACTAGGAAGTAGACATTGAACACCTCAGCCCGCCGGACTATCGGGTAGCGTTCCTTTCCTCGAGCTCTCTTTTACTTATTGTATAGTTTATCTATAGAAATCAACTCTCTTATGAAATTAATATTAAGAGGTTGAGTTAGAATAATTATTTATTTCCTCTATATATACTTTTTGTTATGATTTATATGGGTAAAAGTTTAAAGGGAGCTCATCCCACTACATTATATCGTATTTATAAGCTGCTATCGAATCATTATATAAAAATAAGAATTTTATTCTCGAGTAAGTTTAAGGAAAATATAGTTCGACAGGAAACGAAATCAAATAAGTTTAAATTTTAGACACTCACATCCATAATGGGGGTTCCCCCATGGACGGAAGGAAGATAGTTTACGGTCTGCTCGTCCTCCTCGTCGGTCTGATCCTCTGGTTCATCCCACCTCCTGCAGGCATGGACCTCAACGGTTGGCGGCTTCTCGCTATTTTCATAGCTGTCATACTAGGACTGATACTCAGGCCGCTCCCTCAGGGAGCTATAGTGATAATAGGTGTGGGAGTCTCAGCGCTGACAGGTGTCCTGAAGATAGGGGATGCCCTTTCAGGCTTCTCTAATTCCACAGTTTGGCTCATCTTCACTGCATATATGTTCGCGAGAGCTTTCTTGAAGACGAGGCTCGGCGAGAGGATAGCTTACTATTTCATAAGGGCTCTCGGTAGGAGGACTCTCTTCTTAGGCTACTCCATATCATTGACAGATTTAGTCCTCGCTCCCGCGATGCCTAGCAATACCGCGAGAGCTGGCGGAGTGATCTATCCGATAGTGAGGAGCATATGCCATGCTTACGGTTCGGAACCAGGTCCGACAGCTAAGAAAGTCGGTAAATTCCTCATATTCAACGAGTACCACACGACCCTCGTGACCGGCGCTATGTTCCTCACCGGTATGGCTGCTAATCCCTTAGTCGCTCAACTAGCCTCTCAAACGATAAAAGCCACTGTCACTTGGACCAATTGGCTCATAGGCGCTTTATTGCCCGGGATAATAACTTTCCTCATAATACCGCCTCTGATCTACTTAATCACTAGACCTGAGATAAAAGTGAGTGAGGAAGCCCCTAAGCTCGCCAGGGAGAGGCTTAAGGAATTAGGGCCTACGACAAGGCAGGAGAAGACCTTAGCGGTGATATTCTTGATAGTTTTAGCTCTCTGGATACTAGGAGATACGATAAAGCTGAATGCCACTGTCACAGCTTTAGTGGGCCTGAGCCTCATGCTGATCTTCGGAGTGCTAGGATGGGAGGATGTGCTCGGGGAGAAGGGCGGATGGGACGCCTTGATATGGTTCGGTGGTCTCGTTTCATTGGCCACAGGGCTTAACAAACTCGGGGTCATAAACTGGATAGCTGAGGCATCTAAGGGCGTAGTCTCAGGATGGGAGTGGCTCGCGGCCTTCGTCGCTCTAGCGGTAATCTATTATTACGCTCACTATCTCATGGCGAGTATGACAGCTCACGTCGCTGCATTCTTCCCTGCCTTCGCTGCAGTTATGGTAAGCGTTGGAGCTCCCCCTCTCTTCGTAGCTCTCGTCCTGGGCTACTTGACTAACTTGATGGCCGCTACTACGCATTACGGCACTGGGCCTGCACCTATATACTTCGGCTCAGGCTACTTAGACATAAAGGAATGGTGGGGCTACGGCTTCTTGCTATCAGTGTTGTACTTGCTCCTCTGGTTCGGAATAGGGCTTCCATACTGGAAGTTACTCGGCTTCTGGTGAACTCTTCTTCTCTTCTTTTTTAGGAGAGAGCAGCTATCTCCTTCAGCTCCTCGTGGAGTATCTCAATTTCCTCCTCAGTATTGTAAAGGTAGAAGCTAGCTCTGACCGTCCCCTGAGGTGCCCCCAGCTTCCTATGGAGGGGATGCGCGCAATGAAGTCCTGTCCTGACGGCTATTCCCTTGGCATCCAATAGGGCCCCTACCATGTGAGGGTCCATCTCTTTTACGTTGAACGCAACTATACCCCCTCTCTCCTCAACCCTCTCAGGCCCGTAGATCCTGATCCCATCTATATCAGAGAGGAGCTCTAATGCTTTACGAGTCAGCCTCACTTCGTGCTCCCTCACCCAATCCATCCCCACTTCCATCAAGTAATCAGCTGCAGCAGCTAAGCCTATGCCTCCAGCTATGTTGGGGGTCCCTCCCTCATGCCTCCACGGTAGGCCGGCCCACTCCTGACCCTCGAGAGTCACGTCCTCTATCGTCCCCCCTCCGGGTCTCGCGGGCGTCATCTCCTTGAGTAAATCCTTCTTACCGTACAGCACTCCCGTCCCAGTGGGGCCGAGCATCTTATGCCCTGAGAAAGCTAAAAAATCGCAATCAAGTTTTCTCACATCCACAGGCATGTGAGGGACCATTTGAGCTCCATCTATCAATATTAAGGCTCCAACTTCCCTAGCTAGCTTTGTGAATTTCTCGATATTTGGGATAGCTCCTGTAACGTTTGACATACCCGAGATAGCCACTAACTTAGTCCTCCCATCTATGAGCCTCTCGGCATCCTCCATTACGGGCACTCCATACTCATCTACGTTAACGTAAGCGACTTCGCATCCCTTGAGCTTTGAAACTAACCTCCAAGGCAGCATGTTGCTGTGGTGCTCCATCTCAGTTGTTACGATCTTATCCCCTTCCTTCAGATTCCAAACGGCCCACCCCCAAGCTACTATGTTTATCGAGTCAGTGGTGTTCGATGTGAAAATGACCTCCTCGAAATCAGCGTTTATGAATTTCGCTAGAGTTTCATGAGCTCTCTCATACAGTTCTGAGGCCTCCCTACTCAATCTATGTATCCCCCTATGGACGTTAGCGTTGAACCTCTCGTAAAACTCCCTCTCAGCTTCTATCACTTGCTTAGGCCTCTGAGTCGTCGCAGCGTTATCGAAGTAGATGATCTCCCTCAGTATCGGGAAGTCCTCTCTTATCTTAGCGATCATCCCGACACCTCCTTATCAAGAGCTCTACCATATTCCCCTTAGATGATAAGATCTCGCAAGAAGCTCCGTATGCTCTAGCTAACGCTTCTACAGATTCTAAACTGAACCTATCCGTATCTATCAGCACTTCCACAGCTTCATCCTTTCCCATCGATGAGAGGAGCTTCGTCAACTTTATCAGGGGGACGTACTGACACTTGTACTTCTCCTTGACCATCTCTATTCTCTCTAATACCCTCATCTTCCCCCTCAGGGCGTTATTATCCCTAGAGTGGACTCCCTCCATATACCCTCTACTATATCCCTGGCCGTTATTATACCAGTTATCTTACCCTCGCTCACTATAGGGAGCCTCTTCACCCTATTCTCAGCCATTAACTTAGCTGCTTCAGGTAAAGTAGCGTTAGAATCTATCGTTATTAACTTCAGAGTAGCGTATTTCCCTACTGGATCGCAGTAATCACCCCCTCCCATGAGGAATCCCTTGACTACATCTCTCTCAGTGAATATCCCAACTATCTCCCCCTCGTCCTCAAGTAATAGGCAACCTATCCTCTCCTTCCTCATGAGCTCGATCGCCCTCTCTACGCTCTCACCGATGCCTATCTTAACGACGCTCCAAGTAGCGTAAGGCCTCAGAGGCACCTTACTCTCGGAGCTCGCGTAAGCTCTTGCTATATCGGCTGCAGTAACTACGCCCAGTATCTCCTCACCCTCTAACACTACGAGCCTCGATTTCACCTTCATCATCGCTGAAGCTGCATCTACGTAACTATCGCTCGGTCTAACCACCCCATACCTCCTGCTCATCACGTCAGCTACGCTGAGTTGCTCAGGCGCTATCTTCTGGGAGATGACATTATTTATGAGATCTCTCTCAGTCAGGAAGCCTAATATCCTATCTGATTTAACTAAAGGGCTCCAAATATCTCTCTCAGCCATTATCTCTAGGGCCTGAAGGAGGTTCATATCCGGGTTAATTATCAGGGGGTTGGGGGACATGAACTCAGATACCCTCATGAGGTCACCATATATTCCAGATATGGAGGGTTATATTCTTTTCTAAAAAAGATTAAGATTTAGATCTCTCGAACCTCTCCCTCTCAACTATGAACCTCTCATGCTCCCCCTCGCCTATTACTTCCTCCCCCTTGAGGCACTTGACCTCGAACTTGAGCCTCCTCCCGCTCACCTCCAGGAGCCTCGCTCTAACTACTACCTCATCCCCCAACCAAGCTGGAGCTCTGTGCCTCACGCAGACCATCGTGCCCACGCTTATCATACCACCCGGAAGCTTATCAGCTACTATCGATTCTGAGACGCTCTCCATGAGCGCTATCATCGAGGGAGTTGAGAGGACATCCACTCTCCCGCTCCCGACTATGCTAGCTAGCATCTCCTCAGTCACTCTGAACTTCCTCTCAGCTTCCAATCCCGCTTCTATCATCACTTACCCCCCTCTTGCACACTCTCTCGAGTATCAATGGGGATAGCAGAGTCGTGAGAGCGACCATCCCGACTATCTCAGCGTAAGCTTCCTTCCCCAAAGCTCCAGTAGTGATGCCTATCGATGCTATTATCAACCCCAGCTCTCCTCTGGGCATCATACCCACCCCTATGCCTATGGACTCCCTCAAGCTGAGGGAAAGGAGCGATGGTATCGCAGCCCCTATGAACTTCCCAGCCATAGCGAGAGCTGTGAGGATAAGTATGACGCTCACTACCCTCGGGTCGCTCAGGACCCTGAGATCTAAGAGGGTCCCGAGGTAAGCGAAGAAGATAGATCCGAATATCGCCTCCAGATCTGAGACGAGCTCCATTATCTCCTCCCTCCACTTCGACTCACCTATAGCTAAGCCAGCAGCGTAAGCTCCGACTAAGGGGCTGAGCCCTAAGGCTCCGGTCACGGAAGCCGTGCCCAAGCCAGCGGAGATAGCTATAGCCTTCATAGCCCCCTTTCCGCCGAAGCTCTCCAGGGCCTCTATGAACCTAGGTATTATCGCTACTGATATCCCGAGGATTATGAGCCAGAGCACTATGAATGATGCTGTCTTCCATGCGATAGACAATGGATCGAGCGATCCACCTGATATAGCGCTCACGACGACACCTAAAACCACTATCCCCACTATATCGTCGAGGACAGCTGCGCTCATTAAAGTAGCTCCCATCCTCGTGGTGAGCAGCCCCATGTCGCTCAGGATCCTCTTAGATATCGCTATACTAGTAGCTACGAAAGCAGCTCCCGCGATTAGAGCTACTGCTTCATTGCTCCCAATAGCTAAGTAGAAGTAGTAAGCTAGTAAGAAAGGTAAGATACCTCCTCCAGTAGCTATCAAGACAGCTATCTTCCCGGATTCCCTCAAGCTCTCCAATCCCAGCTCTATGCCAGCGGCTAGAAGGAGGAGGATAGCCCCTATCTCAGCGAAGCCCTCGACGTATTCGTTTACGACTACTAGAGGTTCCCCGAAGATAGAGATACCTTCTCCTAGGGCATAGGGGCCCAATAGAATCCCGGCGAAGAGCTCCCCCAAGACGGGAGGGAGCTTGAGCCCTCTGAATATACCTGAGAAGAGCTTAGCTGCTATGATCAATATGCTTACAGTGATTATCCCCCTTATCAACGGTTCCATATCCTCTAGGGGTAGATCCAACTTAAAAGTGATGCTCCTGCTCTCTCACTCTCGATCTCGACAAGCTTAAATATTTGTGAAATATATTCCAGAGGTGATCGCATGAGAGTAGCTGTCCTCACGGATAACGGGGGCCTTCAAGATAGGGTGAGCTACCATTTCGGTAGGGCCAAGACTATAACGCTCGTGGAACTGGATGATGAGATAAAATCAGTTGAGGTCATTCAGAATCCGCATGGAGCTGGGAGAGGGGGCGGAAGAGCTGTCTCCGAGGCCCTAGCTAGGAGAGGAGTTAGCGTTGTGATCGTGGGCAGCATAGGGCCCGGAGCCCTGAGTCACCTATCGGGATATGGGATCAAGGTATATAGAGCAGTTGGGATGAGCGTTAGTGATGCCTTGAGATCTTTAATTGAGGGGAAGCTCGAGGAAATAGGGGAACCATGTGAGGATCATGGAGAATGCGGACACTAAGGTTGCGATAATGAGATCGGGTCCGCTAGATGAAGCCTATGGTTTATAGAAAAGCTTAAATATTTATAGAACATATTTCACATGGGGAATCGCATGGGTTGGTGGAGAGGTAGGTGGTGGAGAGGTTGGGGCCCCTGGCCGGGCCGCGGACCCTTCAGCTACCTTCCTCCCTGGGAGAGGCCCGGATGGGTCTTAAGGGGGAGATGTTGGCCATTCTGGTACTACAGGTTCCCTCCTAGCTCTGGAATACAGGAGGCTTTTCCCAGTAAGGAAGAGGAGATCAAATACCTCGAGGAGCTAGGGAAAGATCTCAGGGAGCAGTTGAAGTACATCGAGGAGAGGCTCAAGGAGCTGAGGGGTGAGACCCCTTAATTTTTTAATTTAAACTAACTGGAGTAGCGATGCGGATAATGGGGGAGGTCAGATCTACACTCATCTGTTTAATGATATTCTTCCTCCTCATCCCAATCATAAAGGACACTGGCTACTCCAGGTACATGCTGGACATACCGACTTACGAAGGATCTGGCCAAGCGATCCACCCGGATGTGCTCCTCCTAAAGAAGCCCATTGGAGGTTACAGGTACTGGATGACCTTTACTCCATATCCGAACGGCTCAAACATGCATGAGAATCCATCTATAGTCGTTAGTAATGATGGGAAGAACTGGCAAGTTCCTAGAGGACTCAGAAACCCATTAGAGCAAGCTCCGGGCGAGGGTCACTACTCAGATCCCGATATCTTCTTGGATGATAGGGGGAGGCTCTGGCTCTTCTTCAGGTGGTCTCATGGGCTTGAGGAACGCATATACGCGAAGTACTCGACTGATGGCATTAGATGGAGCGAGAAGATCCCTATCCTGGAGACTGAATCAGAGAGTCTCATATCCCCAGCGGTAGTGCACGATAAATTATATAAGATGTGGTACGTCGATATAAGGCCTGAGCCTAACGTAATAAAGCTGAGGACAGCGCCCTCTCCTCTAGGCCCTTGGAGCGAGCCCTTGAAGTGCAGAGTAAATGGTGTCCCTTATGGTAGGAACATATGGCACTTAGATGTCGTTAAAGTGAAGGGAGGGTATGATGCCTTCATCCTCTTGATAAATAAGGGGAGGGGATTGAGGAACGGGGAGCTCTACTTCGCTACGAGTGAGGATGGGATAGAGTGGAACTTGAGCTCCTTCCCCATACTCGTACCATCATCAAAGGACTGGGATAGCTTCATAATTTACCGGAGCTCCGCTCTGCTGCTGGAAGAGATTGGGGGATGCAGGCATTACGCCCTCTATTACTCAGCTGCTGAGAGCTCCGGTAAGTCCAAGATATGGCATATAGGATACACAGAGGTAAGGATCTGTGTGGATGAGGAGGGGAGGATCAGACTAGGGTAGCTCTCCGTACTCTTGGAGATTTTATAGTGATACCTGCTTGATAGCCCTATGAACTCCGAGGAGATCTTCAGTATGATAGAGGAAGCTAGTGACTACTTAGAGCCCGTGATACGTAAGACGCCGATCCTAATGAGTGACACGATATCGGGACTATCGAGAGCAGAGGTATTCCTCAAGATGGAGAACTTCCAGAGGACGGGGTCCTTCAAAGTGAGAGGAGCTTATTACAAGATGAGCAAAATGAGGGGAGTTAAGAGCGTCGTTGCAGCTAGCTCCGGAAATCACGCTCAGGGAGTAGCTTATTCAGCGAGCCTCCTGAGTATGAAAGCGAAGATAGTGATGCCGAGATATACGCCCTTCTCTAAGGTGAACGCTGTTAAAAGCTATGGTGCTGAGGTGATCCTCCACGGAGAGACTTACGACGATGCTTATCTTAAAGCTATGGAGATCTCGAAGGAGGAAGGGATCCCATTCATACATCCCTTCGATGACCCCGAGATAATAGCTGGGCAGGGTACTATAGGCTTGGAGATAAGCGATATCGATTTCGATATCGTGCTAGTCCCGGTCGGAGGAGGTGGCCTCATATCCGGGATAGCAGTAGCTGTCAAGAGATTGAGGCCCAACGCGGAAGTGATAGGGGTTCAACCAGCTGGAGCTCCCTCTTCTTATCTCTCCTTCAGGGAGGGGAGAGTCGTAGAGTCTGATCGGGCTTACAGTATCGCTGATGGCGTCATAGTGAAGAGGCCAGGGGAATTGACTCTGAAGCTCATGAAGGAATTCGTCGATGATATAGTAGTGGTTGACGATAGGGAGATAGCGAGAGCGATATTCCTGCTATTAGAGAGGGAGAAAACTGTCGTTGAGGGCGCAGGAGCTCTTCCAGTAGCGGCCCTCCTATCGGGGAAGCTGAGGCTAGAGGGGAAGAGGGTAGTCTGCATCCTCTCCGGCGGTAATATAGATCCGCCCATGCTCGCTAGGATAATGAACAGAGTCTTACTGCTTGAGGGGAGACAGATAAAGGTCATGGGGGTCCTACCCGAGAGGCCGGGGCAGTTGAAGAAGGTGATCGATGTAGTAGCTGAGTTAGGCTTCAATATAGTTGAGATCGAGCACGAGAGGTTGAATCCATTGATACATCCGGGCATGACTCAAGTCACGCTCGTGCTCGAGGTCCCCGGTAGGGAGTACGCTGATCTACTCATATCGAGGCTCAGGGGTATCGGGCTAGAGTTCGGCCAAGTCATGTTTTAATCCTTCAACCTCTATTAATTCAGGTGGTCTCATGGTGGAGTACGTATTCACTGATAGGGCTCCGAAGCCCATAGGCCCCTATAGTCAAGCTGTCGTAGCTGGTAACTTCGTCTTCTTAGCGGGGCAGATACCCATAGATCCTGAGACCGGTGAGATCGTCGGTGGCGGTATAAAGGAGCAGACTAAGAGAGTTCTGGAGAACATAAAAGCCGTTCTGGAGGGAGCTGGATGCTCTCTCAAGGACGTAGTCAATGTCACGGTCTTCCTCAAGGATCTATCGCATTTCAATGAGTTCAATGAAGTGTACAGTGAGTACTTCTCGGAGAACAAACCAGCTAGAGCGACTATTCAAGTTGCGGCCTTGCCCAAGAACGCTTTAATCGAGATAGTAGCTATAGCTTACAGGAAGTAGCTCACTCCACTATCAAGGGGACGCAGATCTCGAATGAGCTCTCATCCCTGTAGACCTTGAGGTTAACGCAACCCGAACCATAGCTATCCTCTAGGGCATTCCTCAAGTCGCTCGCCTTGATTAACTTCCTTCCAGCTGCCTCAGTTATGACATCCCCCGGCCTTATGCCTTTCGAAGCTGCTGGTGATCTCGGGACGACTTGGACGACTATCAACCCCTCCCTCTGAGGTATGCCGTACATCCTCGATATATTAGGGTTCAATGGTGCGACGAAGACCCCTATCCATGCCCTTATCGGCCTCCCATATTTTTCTATCATCGAGAGGAACCTTTTGACGGAGTTTATCGGGATCGCGAACCCTATCCCTTGAGCGAAAGGTATTATAGCTGTCGCTACCCCTATAGCTTCCCCCTCGCAACTGACTATAGGACCCCCGCTGTTCCCAGGGTTTATAGCTGCATCAGTCTGGAGTAGATCATCGAGGTAGATACCGCTCGCCTCATCTATTATCGCCCTTCCAACTGCGCTTATGACCCCCATGGAGACAGAAGTCCCCGTCAATCCCAAGGGAGAACCTATCGCGAAGACTAACTCCCCTATCCTGACGCTATCAGAATCGCCCATCTTGAGGGGAGGGAGATCCGTATCTACCTCCACTACAGCTAAGTCCCTCATAGTATCGAGGGCCCTCAACTTTCCCTTAGAACTCGAACCGTCGCTGAACACTACGTTTATCTCCTTAGCTCTAGCGACGACGTGAGCGTTAGTCACTACCATGTCCTTCTTCGCGATGAAACCCGAGCCAGCTCCGTGCAGGACCCTGGGGCCGAAGAAGAGGGAGATCTCGGGGACCGTCGTATAGACCGTGACTACACTCTCAGCTACCTCAGAGACCATCGACGCTATCTTATCGCTCATCTCCTTGAAGCTCATCCTCTCATACCTCTCATTTGGTGAGAGAGATAATCCTTATCATAGTATCAGCTCAACCGTATAGTACTACTTTCAGCCCGATGCCCTCGAATACCTCCTTTATCTCCTTGAGCCTCTCCCTACTCGGTGCTTCGTGCACTCTCATCTTATAGGGCATGCCGAGCCTAGCGTACTTCTCAGCTACATCATGGAAGGGGAGGAGATGTATCTCCTCAACTCTCAAGGTCGATAAGAAGCTAGATATCCCCCTTATATTCTCCTCCGTATCCGTTATAGTCGGTATCACTGGGAACCTGATCACCATATCCCTCTTGCTCTCGCTCAAGAACCTCATGTTATCTAAGATCGGTTTGCTTGGGACTCCTGTATATAATAAGCTGCTCTCATCATCGAAGAGCTTTATGTCTTGGTAGAAGAGGTCTATGTCCTGCATCAACTTCCTCAATATCTCCCTGGATACGAACCCAGAGGTCTCGACTACTGTATGTATGCCCTCAGCCTTGCATCCCTCTAGCAGTCCCTTCAGGAAGAGAGGTTGGAAGAAGGGCTCGCCCCCAGTGAAAGTGACCCCTCCTCCTGAGGAATCGAAGAAAGTCACATCCTTCCTTATCTCCTCCATCACCTCCTCGACGCTGTACTCCCTCCCGACTAACTTCAGAGCATTAGATGGACAGTTATCACTGCACTTCCCACAAGCATCACAGAGCTCCCTATCTATGATATGGACGTCTCCCTTATCAATCCTTATAGCTTGCAATGGGCATACATCGACGCAGAAGTGGCAGTGAAGGCACTTGAATTCGAAGTACATTATCTGAGGCTTGGGACTTATCCCCTCAGGGTTCTGGCACCACCAACAGTGTAAGGGACATCCCTTCAGGAATACATTCGTCCTTATCCCTGGGCCATCGTGTATCGCGAATCTCTGGATATCGAATATCGTCCCTCTCAAGCTAACTCCTCTCAGAGGGATTTATGTTCAGTCCTCTCTATTATCTCATCTTGCAGACCCTTCGGCAAGTTGACGAAGTAATCGCTGTAACCAGCTACCCTGACCATCAGATCCTGGAAGTCCTGAGGCCTCCTCTGAGCTTCCCTGAGGAGCTCAGCGCTCACTACATTGAACTGAACGTGATGACCACCTAGCCTGAAGAACGCTCTGATGAGTTGAGCGAGCTTCTTCAAGTTCTCCTCACTCTCAAATATATCCGGCGTTAGTTTCTGGTTGAGGAGGGCTCCTCCAGTCTTGTCCCAATCGCACTTAGCGACGCTCCTGAAGACAGCAGCTATGCCTCTCCTATCCATACCTTGCACTGGGGATACGCCCTCAGATACGGGGAATCCCGCGACTCTACCATCTGGAGTAGCTCCAGTCACCTTCCCGAAGTAGACGTGAACTGTTGTAGGCAGGAAGTACACTCTTCTAGATGCCTTCCTCACAGGACTCCTCGGGTAGCTCTCTATCAGCTCTACAATCTTATCGACTACCTCCTCAGCTATGGAATCAGCGTAATCATTATCGTTCCCGAATTTAGGTGTCTTATCCGGGTTCCTCAAGATCTCCCTGAGGAACTCGTATCCCTCGAAGTTCTTGGAGAGGGCATCTAAGAGCTCCGACATCGATATAGTTCCCTTCTCGAATACGTGGTACTTTATAGCCGCTAAACTATCTGTTATCGTCCCCAATCCCACGACTTGGATGTACTGAGTGTTGTACCTAGCTCCCCCAGCGTTATAATCCTTCGCTCTCTCAACGCAATCATCTATCCAGAGGGAGAGGAACGGGACCGGGAGGTACTTAGCGTATAGGGCCTCGATTATATCATTCCCCTTCATCTTTATGTCCAGGAAGTACTTCACCTGCTTGATGAAAGCATTCCAAAGGTCCTCAAAGCTCTTGAACTCCCTAGGATCCCCTGTCTCTAGGCCTATCTTCTTCCCAGTCCTCGGATCTACCCCATTATTCAGAGTTATCTCCAGTATCTTGGGCAAGTTGAAGTAACCAGTCAGTATATAGCACTCCTTCCCGAATGAGCCGGATTCAACGCATCCACTCACCCCAGAGGTCCTAGCATCCTCTAAGCTCTTCCCCTGCCTGAGCATCTTCACTATAACCCCATCGAAATTGAAGAATGGAGGTTCGCCGAATCCAGGGCCGACTACCTTTAAAGCTTTTATTAAGAAGCTATCCGGATTTTTCTCACTGACCAGAACTGCTGTATTCGGCTGAAGTGTCCTCATCTCATCCAGGACTTCTAATATGAGGTAGGAGAGTTCGTTAACACCATCCTTCCCATCCTTCGTCAGACCGCCTAAGTTCAGCTTGGAGAAGTCGTTGTAAGTGAAGCTCTCCTCAGCTGTGACTCCTACCTTAGGGACAGCCGGCTGATTGTTGAACTTGAGCCAGAACGCTTGTAATAACTCCTTAGCCCTCTCCCTAGTCAGCCTCCCTTCCTCTATGTCCCTCTTATAGAAGGGGTAGAGGTGCTGATCTATCCTCCCGGGGTTGAATGAGTCCCATGGGTTCGTCTCATAAGTTACGCCTACGTGCACGAACCAGTAATGCTGCAGAGCCTCCCAGAAGGTTCTAGGTGCGTGAGCCGGTACCCATCTGCATATTTCAGCCATTTGCTCTAATTCCTTCTTCCTCTCAGGGTCCTTCTCCTCTTCAGCCATCTGCTCTAATTTATCAGCGTATCTCTTAGCGTAAATCAGTATAGCATCAGCCACTATATCCATAGCTTTGAGCTCCTCCATCTTCTCATAGTACTCGGGATCAGAGGGATCTAGGGACTCCATCCTCCTCTTTATCTGTTCCTTTATATCCAAGACTCCCATCTTGAATATCCTCTCTCCTCCAGCAGTATGCCCTGGAGCCCTCTGCTCCATGAACTCAGTCCATACTCCCGCTTCATAAGCGTCTATCCACTCCTTAGGTAAGTTCTCGAATATTATATCCCTCATAGCCCTGCCTCTCCAGAAAGGTATGGCTTCCCTCTCATAGAACTCCTTAGTCTCCTCATCGACTTTATAAGGCATGTTCTTCCTCTTATCGAGGATCTCGAGATCTTCGAGGCTGTGGACGCATATCTCCGGGTAAGTTGGCACTTCCTTAACTCCAGTTCCCCTGAGGCCCACTATGAGCTGGCCCTCCTCGATGGGGAGGCTCACTCTCTCCATCAGGTATTTGAACGCTAAAGCTCTCTGCACGGGGATCGATTTCCCCTTCGGGATATCGCTCTTGTAAAATTCAGTGATCAATTTAGCTCTCTCCAAAGATACCCTCACTTGAGCGTTAACGCTCTCCTCCCTCAACTTAGCGATCCTCTCATTTATCGGCTTAATTACACTCCTCCTCTTCTCAACTTCCTTCGAAATCTTGACCTCGCAAGAGGCTTCTCGAGTGATGAGGGTCATCAACCCACCTTCCTTACACTCTATTCATATTTTTTAAGTATTGCGTCCATCTGAGCTCTCCGTAATTTGAGTGTTGTGTTCACGCTAGCTCGATCAATCCTCAACTGAGCTCTCCGATCGAGAGGACATCTTCCTCTCCAGATATTCTCCGAAGAAAGCCCATGCAGAGAACACACCGACGAGAGCGCCTATTCCTATCGCGAAACCTAAGGAGAGAGCGAATTTTATCTCATAAGTTAAGTTAGCTAGATCTATTATCAGAGTAGCTATTATGAGGGAGATGAGCATCAAGAAAAACCTCTCTGTCTTCTTCTCAAACCTCATCGACTTAACTAATGCATCAGTGAGGACTATGGAGACTAAGGTCAAGATGATTACGCTCCCTATCCTAGTGAGGTAGCTCATAGCCTCCCCGTAAAGTTGAGCTTGCTCCGGGACGAATATCCTGATTATAGCAGCTGAAGCAGCTATGAGTATGAGGGAATCCGCTAAGAATGAGAACATCCTCGTCAGGGGGAGCCTCGTACCCTCGGGGAATAGCTCCCTTATTCCTTCCTCGAGCTTCCCAGTCTTGACGAGCCACCTTATGATCCTATTGATCAATCTGATTATGAGTAAGGATAAGAGGAGGATCAAGGAAGCTAGAGCTACCTTCGGTACAGCTGAGATCACATCATTCAAGGCCCTCAAGAGCTCCTCGATTATTTGCATATCACACCCCGATGAGAGCTATAGCTACTCTATATAATACGTAGAGCATCAGCAAGAGGGTAGTCAGGGCTAGAGCGGATATAAATGTCTTGAGGAGCTCCCTAGAGGCTTGGAGCGTGAAGGAATATCCGAGGAGGCTAGTTGAGTAGATGAGCTTGCTTATCTCGTATGCCCTCTTAGCTGGGACTATCGCAGCTTCTTGTATCGTGAGGAGTGCTATGATAGTTGAGAGTAGTTTGATAGAACCAGCCAGGATTAGATTCTGGGAAGAGGATTGGAGGAATGATGAGATTAGGCTCGCCGCTAAGAGGCCTATGTAGTTCGAGGACACTAGATAAGCTGAAGCCCTTGTCCTCCCGATCCTCTCATTCACTTCTGAGAATATGTGCATGCCCAGTAAGTTCACCCCTAGGAAAGTCAGGGAGGTGAGGAGAGATACTGCTACGTGGTAAGTCGGTACAGTTATGAAAGGTATAGCTGCTGTCAGTAACGAGTTCAAGGACATAGCGATTATGTAGGCTTTATACCCCTTCCATATGTATGAGCCTAAGATCCCACCTAAGTTCCCAGTGATCGTCAGAGCTACCGTTACGTAAACGGGAGCTCCTAACTCCCTCAGTAAGGGGCTCCAAGAGATCCCGAGCATGTTGCTACCAGCGAACATAAGGCTGAGGATGAGTAGTGCTGTCCCGCTCCTTATCCTAACTTCCTCTACGACGCTAGATCTAGGCTCAGATATCGATTCGGGTATGGGCGTCATCATCAAGAGCAGGGAGCCGGAGATACCTATGAGTAGGGCCGTGAAGTAGAGTAAGTAGTAAGATGAGGGAGCCGCGTAAGTAGCGGAGACGTAAGTCATGACGAGGGAGCCGAGTAGGGAGGAGAGGGATGATGCGGCAGATCTATGCACCGAGACCTCTATTACCTCATCCCCGCTGAACATAGAGTATACTGCAGCTCCTATCAAGATGCTAGTTAGAGCTGCGGATATGTTCGCTAACATGTAAGCTAGGGAGAGGAGGGAAGGGCTTGAGAGGAGGAAGGGGAGTGAGGACCACATCAACCTCTCCAATATGTGCGAGGAGATTATTATCTTCTTGAACACGCTCTCGAAGATGCTGGGATCCCTATAGACGATCGATGATACTAAAATTCCTCCGATCGCTGTAGGTATGAGGACCAGAGAGATATCGCGGACTGGGTAGCCGGAGTAAGCGAGCATCGGTATGAAGAGACCCCTAGTTATGGAGACGTAGAAGCCGCTGAAGAAAGCCTCAGCTATCATGGATATTTTCGATAGAGCGTTCCCCATGAACTCCCCTCTTAGCTTTAGATGAGTTCATTTGAATATAGCGGGCTTTTTAATCTATACTAACTCGATGTCTTATGAGTAAGAACGAGATAAAGCTCATGAGTTATGAGGAAGCTAGTGATTATTTTTCGAAGAGAGATATCGCTATCCTCCCTATCGGCTCTATAGAGCAACATGGCCCGGCTAATCCCCTAGGGACAGATTCCATAATAGCTGAGGCTCTAGCTAAGGAAGCTTCGAGGAGGACAGGTACGTTATGCTTGCCCTTGATCCCAGTGGGGATCAGCTTCCACCATATTAACTTCCCTGGGACATTGAGCGTGAGTGAGAGGGCTCTAGAGCAATATACCCTAGATTTGATTAGTTCACTAGCGAGATGGGGTGTCAGGAAGGTCTTAATAATAAACGGTCACGGTGGCAATCTTCCAACGCTCCAGATACTCTCTAGGAGAGCTAGAGAGGATTTAGGAGTTTATGTCTACATCTATCAATGGTGGAACAGTCCGAAACTTGAGGATCTCTTCGATTCTGAGGAGAGAGGACATGCTGCGGCTGCTGAAACATCCTTGATCATGTACCTCTGCCCAGAAGCTGTTAATACTCAGAAATTAAGGGATGAGAGTTTATCAAGAGAGGAGATCAATGCGGTCAGATTCGTTTACACGGATGAGATCTCGAGAAGTGGTATTATGGGGAGACAAAGCTCTGCTTCAGCGTATAGAGGGAGGGAGCTCTTCGAAAAAATTTTGGAAGATTTGATCGAGGTAATTGAAAAAATTAGGGGTTAGAAGCCCACGTACCTATCCTTAGGGGCCCCGCAGACTGGGCACCTCTCTGGAGGTACTTCAGCTATATAAGTGTGACCGCAGACTGGGCATATCCATACCTTCCCCTCTATTTTGAAATCATTTCCAGCATCTACGCTCTCCTTAGCCCTTCTGTAGAGCTCAGCATGTATCTTCTCAGCCTCGTAAGCCCATTTGAAGCTTCTCTCAGCTTGATCGACTCCTTGAGACCTGGCTAGCTCCATATATACTGGGTACATCTCCTTCACTTCGTACTCCTCCCCCTCTATCGCTAGCTCTAAGTTGTGGGAAGTAGATCCCGGGCCTATTGGTGTCCCAGCGGAGACTTTAGCACCCTCCTTATAATCCTTGAGCACGTTATAGTGATTAGTAGCGTGAACTTGCTCAGCGTAAGCTATAGCCCTGAAGAGCCTAGCTACGTTAGGGAATCCCTCTCTCTCAGCGATACTAGCGAAGATCAGATACCTCATGTGGGCCATCGATTCCCCTCCAAAAGCTGAGAGGAGGGCATCCTTAGTCATGGGGCGTATGTGGTGCATATGCTAAACAGTACATGAATAATTTAAAAATTACTATAGTTAAAATATAGAACTACCTAACTTTGAGGGATACCGCATTCAAAACAACGATAATGTCGCTCATACTCATTATCAAAGCTCCCATCGCGGGCCCTATAACTACAAGCCCCGCTAAAGCCCCAGCTGCGATTGGAATCGTTATTGAATTATATCCTATGGCCCAGAGCACGTTCTCCAGCATTTTCCTATATGAAGATTTAGCTAGCTTGAAGAAGTAGACCACATCTCCTATATCGCTCCTGACTAATATTACGTCAGCGCTCTCAATAGCTATATCAGTACCAGCACCTATAGCGATGCCTACATCAGCTTGTATGAGCGCTGGAGCGTCGTTTATACCATCACCCACCATAGCGACAGCTAAACCCTTGTCCTGCATCCCCCTTATTATATCGACTTTCTCATGAGGTTTCACTTCGGCATGATAACTATCTATTCCCAATCTCTCAGAAAGCTTAGAGGCAACAGCTCTCCTATCTCCAGTGAGCATGTGAACTTTGTAACCCATCTCCTTGAGCTCCTTAATGGCTCTCTCAACTCCTTCCTTAAGCTCATCCTCTAACTCAATTACCCCAGCTACTACCCCATCTACGACTATCTGGACAGTCGTGCTCCCTGATTCGGTTACGAGACCCGATCCAGCGGTGATAGAGACCCTTCTACCCTCTACGATCCCTTCTACACCTAAACCCGGAGTGCTCTTGAATTCGCTTACACCAGCTAGCTTTATCCCCTCCTCCTCGGCTTTCCTCACGATAGCTCTAGCCACTGGGTGGTTCGAGAGGTAGTCCAGTGAGGCAGCTAACTTGAGGATCTCTAACTCATTGAAGCTATTGAAAGCTTCTATCCTCTTGACTCTGAATTTACCCTCAGTTAGAGTGCCTGTCTTATCGAATATTATCACCTCCACGTCCTTAGCCCTCTCTAGAGCTTCCTTCGACTTCACAAGTATACCCCTGCTTGAGGATAGCGTTGCTGCCCTCTGCACGACGATGGGGATCGCTAAACCCAATGCATGGGGACATGCAACTACGACGACGGAGACAGCCCTCTCTACAGCGAAATCTAAGCTAGAGCCGTTCAATGACCAATAGGCTAGGGTGATCGCTCCTGAGGCTATAACGAATATCGTGAGGAAGAATGCAGCTCTATCAGCTATCTCCCTGAATCTAGATCTAGAGGACCTTATCTCCTTGATCAACCTCTCGACTTGACCCAAGTAGCTATCTTCACCCGTTCTCGTGACCTCGATCTTAACCGCTCCCTCCAGATTTATGCTACCAGCTATGACTTTGCCGCCCTTCCCCCTTATCACAGGAGCGGATTCTCCAGTTAGGATAGATTCATCAAAGGAAGAAGTGCCCTCTATTATGACACCATCTGCTGGTACTCTCTCCCCTGGCTTAACGAGGACTATATTTCCAGGTTTCAGCTCCCTCACGGGGACGTCCCTGTAACTACTATCTGAGACGAGATGGGCTTCATAAGGGAGAAGTCTTACGAGTAGATCTACAGAGCTAGTAGCTGATGAGATCACTCTGGCCTCTATGAAATGGCCTATCAGCATTATATCGATCAATAGAGCGAGCTCAAGGTAGAAGGTTCCTGATTTCCCCAATAAGAAGGAATATAAACTGTAGAGGAATGATGCTGAGATACCTATGGAGACGAGTAGCATCATCCCCGGGCTCCTCTCCTTGAGCTCGGATACGGCCCCTCTGAGGAATGGGTAGCCCCCGTAGAGGAAGAGAGGAGAGGCTGAGAGCAACCCTATTGTTCCCCGATGTACCATTAGCGAGAGCCCTAGATCCTCAGCTACATCTGATGTGAGAAAAATAGGGATTGTGAGGATTAAGGAGACGATTAGTCTTCTCTTAAGATCGGAGGAATGGTGAGCGTGACTCTTGTGATGAGAGTGACCTCCATTATGTTCCCCCGATAAGTAGCGTTGTGGATCCTTCGAGAACTCCTCCATGCAGGCTCTGGAGCAGAAATAGTATTCCTGCCCTCGGTAAGTGAGCTTGTATTCAGCTTTCCTAGGGTCGACGTCCATCCCGCATACAGGATCCTTAACCATAGTTATCTAATGTCCATGACCTATACTTTTTAATAATGTTACGGTGGGGTAGGTGTTTAAATGCCCCTCACATCATCATGAGGTGGATATGGAGAAAGCTAAAGAGCTCCTCGAGAAAGGGGTGAAGCCCTCACTCTGGTATGCTCTAGAGAGGGACCCGAAGTTAGCTTCCGAATTGATCGGTAAGATGTTCGAGGAGGTACTCACGGTCATCGTGAAGGTTAATCAAGATCTCTCGAATAGGATAAGCGAGCTCGCTGAGAACGTAAACAATCTGTCCAAGAGGATGGAGGAGATAAACACACAGCTCTCCAGTAAAATAGCTGAGCTCACTGAGAACGTAAACAATCTGTCCAAGATTGTTAACAATCTAGCCTCCACAGTCGGGAAGCCAGATAGAAGGTATGCGAAGCTCGAGGAGATAGAGTTAAGACAGGACCTCAGGGAGCTCTGCTCTAATAGGGGGTTCGAGGTAGATAGGGGTTTCATAGCGAGGGGGAAGCCCGAAGTCGATGCTATAATAACGGGGAGGAGAGTAGTTGCTCTAGTGGAGATAGCGATGAGAGGGGGATCTAAGGACATAAGGCAGTTATTAAGGGCATCTGAAGCTTATGAGGAGATATATAAAGTTAAACCGAGTAAGCTCTTCCTCTTATGTGTCGAGGAACCAGATGAGCTCACCATCAGGAGGGCTGAGGGAAAAGGCGTTATCGTGACGATGAGACCTGGCGAGATCGTCAGGGAATTGGAGAGAGTTGAGAGAACTGAGTAGTTTGTGAAATTCAGAAGCTGAGTATAGTATTTCTCTCCTCTCCTATCGTAGTAGGATCTCCGTGACCCGGGAAGACTGATGTCTCCTCAGGGAGGCTCAATAACTTCCTCAAGCTCTTCCTCATCTGCTTATAGTCTGGCTTCCCTGAGTAGCGTAAGGTACCTACGGCACCCTTGAATAGCGTATCCCCCGTGAATATCGAGCTTATCTCACTCGAGTAGTAGCAAGTGCTCCCCGGAGTGTGTCCCGGTGTGTGAATCGCTGAGAAGCTCAGTTCCCCCAACTTTATCCTCATACCATCATCTATAGAGTCCTCTATCTTCGGTAGAGCGCCGAAATCCTCCTTCCAGTATGAGGGGAGCATCTCTAAGTCCATGGGATTTGCCGAAGCTCTGCAGTTCGTTGCCCTCACTATCTCATTGAGCCCCAACACGTGATCGAAGTGAGTATGCGTTATCAAAATTCTCTCGAGCCTCAGACCTCTCCCCTCGATAATTCCAATTACAGCCTCAGCCGGGCACCCGGCATCTATGAGCAAGGAGTTCTTCTCAGCCTTATTCTCAATGAGATAGCAGAGGCTCTCGAAGGGGCCGCAGCATATCCTGAATACTATCGCTAGGGATGTCTCCAGAACCTTCTCCAGGAGATCACCCCCCGTTAAATACCCTGAAGATATAAAACTGTGCCCCCAGATACAAGCTGCACCCGAGATGCCCATACTCAATGCCGATAGGCAGTGAGAGAGAGCCTCCTCTCATCGATTTAGATGGGAGGAAGGTGAGGTGCTGGCTCCACAGCAAATAAATTAATATC
>CAZFIJ010000038.1:0-8455 GCA_964519515.1 uncultured Nitrososphaerota archaeon | reverse complement strand
GATGGACGAACCTATCTCATCAATAGATCCCGCTGGTAGGGAGACAATAATAGATCTCATATTAGATTTATCTAAAGAGAAGTTAGTTATCTTGAGCAGTCATGATCCAGCTTTGTTCGCGAATCAAGCGAAGGAAGTAATAGCTTTGAATAAGAGAATAGTCTCGATGGGCCCCCCTGAGGAAGTCCTGAATGAGAAAGTAATGAGAGAAGTTTATGGGAGGAGTTTGATCCTCATAGAGAGGTGCCTTCATGTGGTGGATTACCATGTGGCTTATTGATCCGAGATGGTTCATAGTCATCTCCCTCTCATCGATAGTATTCGCTATGATGAGCTCGATGGTCCTCTCAAGGAGGATGCTCTTTTTAGCGAGCTCTCTACCACATTCAGCCTTACTATCGGCCCTACTCTCCATCATAATTGAGAGAGCATCGGGCCTCCCGAGTCAAGTGGGATCTCTTATGATGAGCGTAGCTCTCATCTCCCTCTTCTCCCTCATGATATCGAGGGGCCTGAAGACTGATATAGCTACAGCTATCTTCCTATCGATGACAGTCTCCCTAACGGCTATATCCCTCTACTATGTCCTAACTAGATTCCCTATCGCTGGGAGCGTCTGGTCTTACTTCGTCGGCGACCCCTTGCTAGTCACATGGGAGGATGTGATCTACACAACGCTCATTTCAGTTATCACTTTGATCATGATAATCCCGTTCCTGAAGGAGCATGCGTTAATAGGGATTGATAGGGATTTCGTTAAGCTATCTGGAGTTAATATATCATTTTATGATGCTATTGCAGTGATTTCCCTAGCTATTGGGATAGTTGGGATGCTGAGAGTAGTTGGATTCATTTTAGAGCATATAATGATACTCCTTCCTGGGGTGATAGCCGCATCTATAGCTAAAAGTTATAGGAGCTTCCTGATATACGCTTCTATAATCTCCCTAATCGGTGGCCTAGGTGGCCTCGTCTTGAGCATCATGACTTCCTTAGCCCCTTCAGGATGCATAGGCCTCTTGATGCTCTCATTCTATGTAGTGGCTATTAGGAGGGGGAGATAGTGAAGAAGAGGTTCGGCATATCCATTCCAAAGGATCTCTTAGATAAGCTAGATTCCCTATCAAGGGAGATGATGGTGGATAGGTCCTCCCTGATAAGGGAGATGATAGAGGAGAGCATAGAGGGCAGATCCCATCTCCTCACTCCACATGAATGCACTGGGATACTTTTGGTCGTCTCGAGGGGATCTGAAGAACCGGGGAGGATCCTGGAGAGATACTGTAAATGCATAATCTCGAGGAGCCACCACCATTCGGAAGATTGCTGCATAGATATAAGCTTCGTGAGAGCGAATTCTAAGGAGATCCTTAGACTGGAAAGAGAGCTCAGGAGAGTTAAAGGTATCTCTGAGAGATATATACCGCTCTCATGCATCAAGTGAGTGTGAAAATGAAGAAGCCGAGGAACTTCTCATTCATAGATGAGTTCGTCGCTGGCTCCGCTCTCATAAACTCGAAGGAGGAGGTAGAGTGGCTATCAGCTAACGGAGTGAGGACTGTCATCTCATTAGTAGAGCCTAGTAGGGAAGTTAAGGAGATTATGGAGGAGCTGGGGATAGAGAATATGCTCTTCCCAGTCGAGGACTTCGAAGCCCCTCCTCTCGAGGTCCTAGCTAGTATAATTGAGATCATAAGAGAGAGGGAGAGAAGGGGTGAGAAGGTCTTAGTCCACTGCTTCGCCGGTTGCGGGAGGACTGGAACTGTATTAGCTTGCTACCTAATATCTAAGGGAATGAGACCGGATGATGCTCTCTCATACCTGAACTCTAAGAGGCCCTGCTCCTTGGAGAGCCAAGCTCAATACAATGCTCTCTGGTACTACTATTCCTACATCAGCATGAGCCGTTCAGGTCACTCGAGCCAACGCGATGATAAAGAATACCCCCACTAGATGCAGCGAGAAGATCAGGGCTAGGAGCTTAGCTCTAGGCAGACCCTTAATTGAGATTAGGAGAGCTACCCCCAATTCCGTTGGGAGCGGTAGGGCTACTAAGATGCACACGAGAGCCATTTTGAAATGGTTTGTCCTCATGAAGGCCGGTATCTTACTCAAGGATGATCTCATTATCCTCTCCTCGGCTAGGAGATTGATTTCATCATTCAGAACTGTCTTCACGAGGGTTAATATGAGGGAATCCCCCAGTAGTAGACCGAATCCAGCAGCTATACCCATGATGAGGCCATTCGCCTCAGCGAGATCGATTAACATTAACGTTGCCGGGCCAGTGGTGAGAGTGTATACATATAGGATGCCCGCCAAGAACGCTCCGATATGACCGAGCTTCTCTATCTGTAGGAACGGTGAGATGATCTCATAAATAACTACAAATGAGATGTACCCGATTATCGAGAGTAATATCTTCGGATATCTCAATCTAGACAGTCAATTCGAGAGGGACTCGGCTTTCATGAATGCACCGGATTATCTTGCCTTATCGTTTTTTAAATTTTTTTATTTTTAATAAGATAACTCTCCACTTACGGTGAATTATTTTAATCTATAGCTCGCTAGATAGATATAGATATATAACATTATAGTCAATTTTTCTTTAATTTTTATTAGAAATATCCATAAGGAGTTACTAGATATCACAGTACAGATGACCACTACACACCAGATCGTACGAAATATTTAAGTATGAGCGAAACCTCATGCTCAGGTGTTTGCATGGGAGGGCTCCTCGTTCTGAGGTTAGATGAGGCCTTCCTAGGAGGTGTCAGTTTTTCGAGCCTCTGGGGTGGTTTCCTTTGGCACTGATTGCTCTTACTACTGGAGACCCTGTTTGAAGAGACTCTCAGACCTTCTGTTGGGATTGAGAGAGGAGGATTTCTACGAAATCGCTAGGCCCACAGGGGAATTAGATTGGATCGAGCGTTACAGGGGATGGACGATAGCTGCAGTAGGGTGGGGCTTAGCTCCCACAGCATCGAAACTGACTAGAGCTGACTTAACCTTAGCTTCCTCCCCTAGTTTCAACAATGGCTACTTATCTGAGCTGAATAATCCATACGATGACTTCGGATCAGCAGTTATTGCTGCTATGAGGCTGAATTTGAAGTTGAAGGATGAGCTCGCTGTAGTATCTGATGTCGCCACTGGCATGAGGGGGGTTTGCCAATATTACCCAGGGGACAGGATCCAAACGAATCCATCGAGCGAGGAGCTGATATTAGTGGCTGATAACATCCCAAAGGACTTAGATAAGGAGCTTGAGCCATATGGGGAAGTTAGCAGAGATTGGAACAGGCTTGAGGATGCTACTGTCCTCATAATCAGGACGGATAGGAAATTCGATGCCGATGATTTCTCTAGAGCGTCCATGCTGAAGCTGATTATAACCGCGACGCATGGCCTCGACCATATAGACATTGAGGAAGCTAAGAGAAGGGCTGTAGTAGTTGAAAGGGCCCCAGTTAGGGCTAGAGCTGTAGCAGAGCTCGCACTCGGCATCATACTGGCCTTAGTTAGGGGGATAGCTTACTCAGATAGGAAGATGAGGGAGCTCGAGTGGGTGAAGGGGAAGGTGAGGGGATTCGAGCTAGTTGGAAGGAGGGCTGGAGTTATATCTATGGGGATAGTCGGCAGAGAGGTTGCTGAAGTCCTGAAGGGGATAGGGATGCATGTAGATTATTGCGATAAGTATAAGATGGGAGGAAGGAGCCTGGAGAGGATACTCAGGGAGAGCGATATCGTAGTGCTGACCTCTCCTCTAACTGAGGAGACTAGAGGTCTGATAGGCAGGAAGGAGATAGCTATGATGAAGGACGGAGCTATATTAGTCAACGTCGGTAGGGGGGAGTTATTGGACTTAGATGCTGCTTTAGAAGCGCTTGAGGTCGGGAAACTGGGAGGCCTCGGGTTGGACGTATACCCTAAGGAGCCTCCCTTCGAGGACGATACTTTCGAGAGGTTGAGGAGAATGGATAACGTGGTCCTCACGCCGCATCTGGGAGGGAGCAGCGAGGAGGCGGAGAGGAGGATAGTATCTGAGGTATTGAGGATAATGGGCAAGTGGTTCGGGAGGAGATCTGAGATCAGCGAAGATATGGGAATCTTAGGATCCCTTAATCCTATCTGAGAAGACTTCGATGAAACTCCTTAAATCGAACTCAAACTCCTGTTTCTCCTCATTCCAGAGGTCCACAGGCACTTGCCAACTGGATGGCCCTGTCGCTACAGCTGGTTCCATTAACTCGAGCCTCTCCCTGAAGAGCATCTTAGTTGCTCTAATTAGGGGTCCTATTATCTCTCCATTGACTAGAGCTACCCCCGTCATTCCGCTGAGATCCCCCTCAGTGAAGGATAGTATGACCGAGCATACCCTTGAGAATGCACCTTTAATCCTGAGAAAGTCCTTAAATGGTGCGTCTATCCTAAACACGATCCCCTCCCCCATCCCTAAGCCCGTAGGGAAATAGCCCTTTACAACTATCCCAGCCTTCCTGTACTTGGAGAACCTCTCAGCTGGATTCGGCAGACCCATGCTCCTGAGCTGATCTCTAGATACCCTACCTCTCTCCTCTATCTCCATGAGCGCGAGAAGATCTCTCTTATCCAAGGATATCGGTGGCTTCCTCGGACTAGTTAGTTCCTTCAGCTCTTCAGGAGTTTCCTTAGCAGAATAATAGCCATCTATCATCCTCCCTAAGACGAGCTCCGGGCTTGTTAGAGGATCTTGCACCATATCGAAACTCAAAGCTACCCTTTTACCGAGTTTAATACCGGATCCCCTTAAATTCTTAAATAAGGGCTCGATCTGATGAGGTACTAATAAGTTAACGTAATATATATCGCTGGAAGTTATAAAAGCTGAGTAGGTGAATGGGAATTCATCGAGAAACCTTATCTCCCCATCCTTCGGATTTCTGAGCTCCATCAAGTATGTTGATAAGCCCAGTCTAGAGAGATAGAGTACGTAAGGTCCCACTATTATGCCCTTCTTGACTAGATCTCTCACAGCCCTCGATACAGTGGCTAAAGATAGGCCGCTCTTAATAGAGAGTCTCTCTATCTTCGCTTCTCCCTCATGAATCAAAGTATATAATATTGAGCTGAGGACTCTCTTCTCCTTCTTGCTCATGTGGATGAATGGATACCCTCTGGCTGCCATGAAGAGCTCCAGGAATTTCCTTAGGGTGATCTCCTCCCCTTCCCTCCAGAGGCTTATGAGAGATTTCGTGAGGCTCCTCATGACATTGAGCGCATTCTTAGGGTTTATCGAGAGGAAGTCCTCTGGGGATCTATAGACGGGCAGGGTCCTCAACCTGGCTCTCGAGGGGCACTTGGACCAGAGGCCTAAGTGACCTGAGTAGAACCATGCTAGATCGTATATCTGAGGGAAGTTCACCTCAGGTAAGAAGCTGATGAAAGCCTCCCTTTTTATTACAGCGTCTATCTCATCGACCGACAAATTTCTATCGATAACAATAAGGCCATTTTCGTCAATAGCGCCTATTCTAGGGCATGAAGATCCTTCAACTCTTCCTAAAACAACTTTTCTGTCAATATTTCTGATAGGAATTTCCTCTAACAAGAATTGGATGTTTTGGATCTCCCTAAGGAACCTCTCAGTTAACTTCTCATTTTTTTCAATTCCATTTAGAGGCACGATGATTTATATGTTAAAGAATATATAAATGTTTTCTCGGCAAAATAAGAGGTTATTGGGCCTCTGAACAAATTTAGAGGATTGATATATTATCAATAAAACGAAATAAGCTAGAAGATCGGAGATTATTGTGACAACGTAGAATATCTCAAGAGAATATATGAGGTGATTTAGATGGATGGGCCAATAATCCCGCCCGGTCCGCCTATTGGATAAGCCGGAGTCCCTCTTTTTTAATAATTATGGAAAACAATCATTTTTACTGATCATGTATCTCTTTGAAAAAAATGTCGGGAGGGATAGATTGATATTCTCTCACCCCCCAGAGGCTCGTGCAGAAGCGTTTGCTCGTGATGAAATGTGAAAATAAGAGCGATCTGATTAGACCTAAATACCTACAAATACTAAATTCCATCATTGAGAGGAGATTAGGCGAAGAATGGATCATCCTATATCGTATGGAAGAGAGCTTCAGAGCCTACAGTTTCGGATTTTGTGTGAAGCTCGTTGATGAAGCTGAAGAAAGTTTAGCTGAGGTCTCACTTGAGGGAGATGAGTTAGAGCTCACCCTCCCCTGGGATAGAGTGAAGATAGGGAAGGGGGAGGAAGCTATTATCCCGATGGATATAGCTATGATCAGTTTGTCCTCCTTCAGAAACCCCCAACTCATTCTAGAGGAGGGCCTCTTATCGAAAGTACTGTTCTACATGAACCCGCATATATGGTCGGATCCCTCTCTGACTGGGGCTAGCATATCCTCAATTTACAGAAATATTTCAGAGAAGTTAGAGCTGAAGAGAAGATACTATTCATTCGTGAGGGCTATCCATTTCATGAGCAGTATAGATAACATCAAGGAATTCGCGGAAGCCTTCAGGGCTCTAGCATCCATAGGGATAGCGCCTCCCATCGGGAAGATGGAGCTCTTCCACCTCCCGGATCTCTCACCGATAGAGATGAATGTCCTAAGAGTTTTATGCGCTAAGGAAGCTATAGATAGGATTACCGGCCTCTCTGAGAGGCAAGTCGCTTCATTATTCTCCGATCTAATCGGAATACTCTCCTCAGATCCGAGGAGAGCGAGGTTAACTAAATCCATCATGAATAGGAGCTCTAGAGAGGGGCTGACTCTGACTGAACTATCTCTCTCGGTCGGGGTAGATAAGGCTTACTTATGGAGGTACGTGATCCCTAAGATGGTGAACTTCTGCCTCATAAGGGCTGAGAAGGATCTATCGAGGGGTAGGGAGTTGAAGGTATACAGAGCGAATCCCTTCATGCCCTCCATAAGCGATATCATCATGACATATAGCATAAAGCTCTCGCATCTCCTCGGGATGAGAGGTACTTAGATCCTCTCTGAGGTCATCAGAACTTCTATCTCATCGTAACTGACATCCCCATCCCCATTCAAATCCTTCCAGTGGATTAAGTAGAGTTGCTTCTCTAACTGAGTGTTCTTTATGAAGAGGGAAGCGGCTAGCGTGCCGAACCTAGTGAAGCCCTCGCCTACGATGATGAACCTCCCCTCCCACCTCAACCAATATACGATGGCGTAATCCTCCTTCCCGAAGGTAACGCTCAAATTATACTCCTTGGATCCGATGAATAGTTTTGCTTCTTTACCTTTGAGGATCATGGAGACACCTGCTATTGAATTGAACTCAGGGACGAAGGGATTCGCTTTTGGACCTCCTAGCAGCACGACATTATCCTTTGGCAGGCTTTTAGAGCTTTTAGCATTCTGATTTATTATCTTCCCAGCTCTCTCATCATGCGTCCCGTAGATCACATCGTAGCTCTCTATACCCCTCGGTTTATTGGGGAGTACCGTTATCCTCGCTTCCCTCACCTCCGATAGGGAGGAAGCCCTAACTACCCAGACCCCCTCTAGATCAGGTGTGAAATCCACGGAGAATTGACCGTTCCCAATCACCCTCGGCCTCACGTTTATCTCCTCTCCATCCGGCCTCGTTATAGTCACGTTGACTCCTATCGTCGCTGGTTGGACCTCCCCCTGGAGGGTCACTGTATCACCGACGAAAGCGAGCCTAGGGGCTGAGAAGCTGAATCGAAGCACTTTAGCTTCAGCTCCCCTCTCCTTAACCTTCATGATAGTATAGGATACCATCTCATCTATCTTAGGATGATCCTGTGGCTCTATCTTCTCGACTACGTTCCCCTGCTTATCTATTATCACTACTGATGCAGTATACTTGATGCCGAAGGCCTCTATGGAGTGCCAAGCTTCGGGGAGGAGGATCCATCTCGGGGGAGGGGAGAAAGAATCGAAAGCTGCCTTATCCTCAGAGACGCCCCTAGCTGAGAGGGGATGAGCTGGATCGAGCATAACGACAGCTAGAACATATCTCCCACTCATTAACTCGCTATCCGATTTCCAAGCCTTCGATAGAGCCGGTAGGAATTCCTTGCAGTGAGGGCAACTCGTTTGAGCTATCACTATCACTACTACCTTCCCCTTGAAATCGGAGAGCCTGAAGGTCCCCCCTCCATAGATATCAGCTTCGAAATCTACCGCTGAGAGTACTAGAGGCTGTAGTATGATAGGTAAAGCTAGTATCACTAATATCAATGGGAGGAGGGCTGCGTACTTCAGCATCGGTAACTCAACCTCGTACCCTATTTATCCTTAACTGATGTTCGATCATCGTCTAAATATTTGTGAGCGAGCTTGAAATCGTATTAGCCCTTCCCCTTAGCCATCACGAACTCGCCCACTTTGAAGAACCCCCCCCCCCCATTGCGCCAGGGGATGTTGATCTT
>CAZFIJ010000037.1:0-6819 GCA_964519515.1 uncultured Nitrososphaerota archaeon | reverse complement strand
ATTCATCCAAGAATCCCGGTCTTTATCATGGAGGCTGATAGACTGCCGGGCCATCCATCAGCCTACTCATCATTAAGCTACCCCCTCATAGGCTTCTCAAAAAGCCAGTTCATTGGGGTCGACCATGAATATAGGATAAGTCAGCTTCAGGAGTCGGAGGCTCCTGCCAAGATTATTGACTGGAGAAAGACGGCTCAAAGGGATGATGGAAGGGTCTATGTGAAGTTATATGATAAGCTAATGAAAGGAGACCTCGCATTTGGTATTGGAAGCGGCTTGGAGATAGTTTTGCCAAATGGATTAAAGGTATATTCAGAAATAGTTCAAGGTATCCTAGCAATTGTTCTACCCCACTTAGAGGAGGGCTCTAGAATCTGGCTAATTAGGTGGAGTGAGAGCGGCGAGCCATCCACGCTACTCGTAGAGAAGTCGAGGGTAATTGATATCCCCGGGATCCCGAACATAAAATCGCTAATACATATAACGAGGCTGATTGATGAGAGGGAGTCAGCCTTTCTTAAGAAGCTCAGCTCTCATGGAATCATGGTTAAGCTCATTCTAATTGACCTCGGGGCGGATCTCCTCGAGATCTCTAAAGAAGAGTGGATTAAGAGGACCACTGATCTGGAGATGAGAAGGCTCCTAGAGAAGGCGAAGGCTCTCGATATACCATATGCTGTAACGAGCTTGGAGGATTTTGGCGAGTGTTTGAGAAGAGTTCTCACATATAGGAGGGCGGTCTAGATTGAATCTCGACAGGGCATTAACTACAGCACTTATATGCCTCCCAGCAGCCTACACAGTCATTAGAATCCTTCTAGCATTTGAGCAATTGAACCCCTTCATCATCATGGGGCTCATAAGCCTCCTATTCCTCTCACTCGATCTCCTAACCCAAGTAATGATCATAATCTTACTCACTTCGGCTTTTGCATCGTTTGCCTTGATGTTTCTGGGCCATATAATCCCGCTCATAAGCCTCGCCTCAGGCTACATCATATCACTAGGCCTGATAATTCTTACCGGCACCAGGGATGAGGTTAAGCCGCATATACGCTTAAGCGCCTACATATCATCAATAATCATCAGCATATTGTTCCTGAGAATCTCGTCGAGCACATTAACGCCACTTACATTCTTTATGAGGCTCTTGGAAGTATTGCTCACCTCGCCATCCTTTAGTAATGGCCCCATAGACAATATCTTCCTATCATTGATGGCCTTGTCAGTAATGGGGATACTGGGCACAATACCGACAAGCAAACCATCCATTAGATCGCTCATACTGAGCCGTGAGGCTGTTATAGCCCTACTCCTAGCCGCGCTCATAATCTTCGCGACATCCAGTCTTTCAAGCGATATCGTGTGGATAGCCTCGATAATTCTCGCCTCAACCGCCCCGCTCGTCCTCATAACCTATCTAAGGGTGGCCGGGTGATGCTAAGAATACTCCTCCCGATAATCCTCATAGCGCTCGCGCTCCTCCCATCATGCTTCGGCCTAACAATAGATGAGAAGGGGTTAATGGTGGGCTATACGAGCACAAATCTCCTCCCCTTCCTAGAGAACGGCTCCCTCGAGTTCCAGCTGGGCGAGGAGCTATGGGCTAGAGCTGTTGGAGGCGAGGTCGAAGTAATATTGAGGTCTCCAAACGGTCTAGAAAGCATTCACAGGATCGGGGCAGGCGAGCCCACGCTCCTGAAAGTGTTCGGCGAGGAGTCTGATGCTGGAATCTGGACACTAGAGATCATAAATGATGGATATATGCACATCACCGTAAAAGATCCTGAAAAGATTCCATCATATGTGAGGTATAGGATTAGTGAGAAGCATCTTGTGGCAGAGATTGATGGCTCCCCTGATGCTGTTTTCATAGATGTTGAGGGTCTTGGAAGATATCCGCTAATAGCTGGGGAGGATAATTGGCTGAATCTAAGCATCCTCCTCGGAGAAGATCTCGGGGCTAAGCTCGGGAAGGAGATCATCGTGGATATACTATCGGAGAGCAGCATCATTTATGAGGGCTCTCTAAAAGGATCAGCTTACCGGCTAGAGCTTGAGCCACTAATGGCAAGGGCTACAGCGAGGGTGGAGGACACTCTTCTTCGCATACACCTCCCAGCGATGCATGAACCTGATACTGGAGGAGTCATACCCCTTAGACCCGGCAAAGCAGTCATAAGGATATGGCTGAATGAAACCTATGCGGTCTCAAGGCCGGCATACATCCTCGATAGAAGATTTATCGATTTTGTCAAGATGCCAGTCGATAGAATAATCTTCATCCCATTAAGCGAAGCATTAAACCGATCCATAAAAGTCGTTAGAGCTAATGGAGGGAGGGCGGAGGTTCTCGAGCTGACACCACCTCTAGCTCTTCTCAGAATTCAGGATCAGCATGGAAATCAGGTTACGAATGCCTCCATAGCTGCCAGCATCCCCGTGAGCATAATCGATAACACAGCATACATGCTGTTAAGGCGAAATGAAAACATTCCAGCCCCTCCAAGCCCTCCGCTCAAAGCCCCAGTAAGGGTATACGTTAATGGATTCGAGACCAGCTCCATCACAATCAACCTAATGAGCGGGAAAGCATACAACCTGACCATAAGCCTAAGAAGGCTCATCGTGGAGATTATCCCTTGGGACGATGAGCTTCCAAAAGGCCTAGAACTGAGAATAAACGGCACAATCTTCAATCATGAAAATGGCACATGCTCATACCTACTGCCACCCGGAGAATACCTGATCGAGGCCACAGCCCCGGGGCTAAGAGGATCTGTGAGCGTGAATTTATCCGAGGACTCTAGGGTCAAGATCATCCTCAGAAAAGTCACACGCCTAGAAGACGCATTAAAGATCTCGGCAATAGCAGAATTAGCATGCGTGCTAATGCTAGCCTACATAAATTACAGGGATAGGAGGTCGGTAAAAGTATGTTAAAATCTCGAACCTAGAAATCGAGATCTCCCTTAAGTTCTTTTGACCGATTAGGTTGAAGGACCTAGAATAATGATGTTACCAATATGGGCTGAGAAGCAGGATATTGAGATCCATCTAGATCAAGATCACTTTTCTCCCATGCTGTTTGGCGGCCTCGGCTTGCTTGATGTCTGATGTCACCAGCTTGCTGGAGCTGACTATGTAGAGGAAATCATAGACCGTCAAGTTAGTCATCATCGCGAGCTCGAACGCCTGCTCCAAGAATTTCTTGAAATCGAGAACTCTGAGCGTCTTTGAAAGCTCTTTGAGCTCTTCAAATTTCTCCCGCGCCTCCTGAGCGGAGAGAACCCCTCTCCTATGATACTTTAGAATCACATTCGCCACTTCAAGTATTGCTAAATCAAGTGTCTCACCATCAGCCTCTATCTCCTTAGCTGCCTTAACATAATCCTCCTCACGCATTATCAGCTTCGCTATAACCGATGCATCAATCACCCTCTCTATCCTCCCTTATGACCGCCACAACAGAACCCCTTGGAAGAACTTCTCGAGGCCTCTTCTCCAGTATCTTGCGTATGACAAGCGACCTTTCAGCCCTTCGAACCCTCTCCTCAACAAAGGCTCTCAGCTCCGCCGGCCAGTCAATAACGTCCTTCAGCTTCTCATACTTCTCCTTCAACTCTTTAGAAACCTTGAAACTTATGACCTCGCTCACAAGTATTCCAACTAGTAAACCAAAATATAAACCAATTGGCTTACCGCTTTACGGCCTCTTGAAACCTTATATCACCTGCTTATGGAGGGCTAAGGTGGTTGTAGGGCTGCCATTGCAAGTTAATATATCGGAATCTGAAATATTTTCTGTAAAAGATATGTTGACCGAGGTGTATTCTAAGCTTTTACTAAGGTTCGGGTTGAGGGAGTTCAGGGCATCTGATGCTCTAGATATTATAGGGGCAGAGAACCCCTACTTGATTTTACACAGGCTATGTAGGGCTGGTTATTTGGTGAGGGTCTCCAGAGGAGTTTTTAAGGCCTCTCATCCCATTGTGCTCGTCTTGGAACGGGCTGGCCATAAATGGAGGGATAAGATCGTCCAGAAGGATTACCTAGGCTTTCTGGAGCTGCTTGTCGCTAAAATTGTGGAGGGCTTCTGGGATAAGCTCATCTCGCTGGTGATTTTCGGGTCCGTGGCGGCTGGAAGGGCGAGGGCTGAAAGCGATGTGGATCTATTGATCGTGGCCGAGGAACTGCCGGAGGGCTACTCTGATAGGCTAAAGCTATGGAGATGTATCGTGGCCGGGCTTGAGTCCGAGAGGCTGAAGCTATGGAGGGAGAAGAGGCTCTATCCACTAGTAGACCCCATACTCCTGACACCGAGTGAGGCTGAGAGAATTCAGCCATTCTACCTCGATCTACTAGAGAATGCCATAATCGTCTATGATAGAGAGGGGTTCATGCAGCGTATTCTAGAAGGCCTTAGGACCCGGCTTAAAGAATTGGGCACGATAAAGGTGGAGCTTCCCGACGGATCATGGTATTGGATTATCAAGCCCGATGCCGGTTTTGGGGAGGCGATCAAGGTTTGAGAATGGATAGCTTGGCCCGCACCCATCTTAGAAGGGCTGAAGCTAGGCTCATCTCCGCACGACATGCTCTTGACCAAGGCTATTACCCAGAGGTGGTCAGATACTCCCAAGAATGCGTAGAACTCTCCTTAAAGGCATGCCTGAGGCTTGTTGGCGTCGAATATCCGAAAGTTCACGACGTCGGCGATATCCTGAGAGCGGAGTCCGTGAGATTTCCAAGCTGGTTCAGAGAAGAGATTGAAAGGCTCGCAGGGATCTCTAGGGATCTCGCGGAGAAGCGCGCCCCAAGCATGTACGGGATAGAAGCCGCTGGAAAATCTCCTGAGGATCTCTTTAACAAGGGTGATGCAGTGAAAGCCTTGGAGAGCGCAGAGTTTGTTCACGAACTGGCGAAGAGGCTTTTGGAGCAGGCGAGGCCCAATAGCTCATAGCTCTGCTATTCCGGCTCCTTGACATATAATGCGAAGAGTATTGTAGTGAGTGCTCCTAGTGCCCCGGTTATCCAGAACGGAAGCACTATTCCCTGAATATGGTATGCTGCGACCCGGTATATCTGGATTGTGAGGATCTGTGTGAGCCATCCACCAAGGATTGATCCGGCGAGAACCCCGCTATTCATGAAGAGCTCCTGTATCCCAAATATTGATCCCCTGACCTCCCTCGGCGCTATGTCTGCTTGGAGGGCCATCATCGCTGGCACGGAGATTCCGAATGTCATGCTGGATGGTATCGCGAGCATCAGGAATAGTGCTGGATCACGTATAAGGGGCATGATGAAGAATGTCCCCCTCCCGACCACATATCCAAGCACTATTATCGGCTTCCTCCGCCTGATCCTGTCAGCAATGTATCCTGATAGGAGGGTGGCTGGCAGGGCGGCTGCTGATGAGACAATATAGTATAGCCCAATATAGGCTGGATCCTTTACAATGAACTGGATAACATAGACTATCAAGGCCGTCTCAATTATCCCTAGGCTGAATCCATTGATGATGCCGTTTAGGTACATGATCTTCAGACTTCTTGAGATTGTTTTTGGGAGTGTTTTGAGGATGCTCCTGACCTCCTCGAGCCCAGTCTTGATTTCAGGATTCGATCTTGTTGTTGGGATGCTTGGGAGGAAGATTGTTGTGATGAGGGAGCCGAGCACCATTACTGCTAGGAAGATTATCGGCGACTTGATCGCCATGACATAGTCCGCTCCACCGAAGACCGCGACCCACACCTTGTATATGGCGACGCCTATGCCGGGACCTATGAGCTCGGCGATGAGCATCGAGGCCATGAAGGCCGAGACAGCCCTCCCCCTCTGCCACCTCCCAGTCACGTCAGCAAGATATGCCTCGGCAACAGGCCACACCATCGCCGATCCTATGCCCTGAACAGCCCTGAAGAGTATCAGCGAGGCAACATCCCGTGAGAGTATGAAGCCTGTTGTGGCGACGAGGTAGAGCATCATCCCCACAACTATTGTACGCTTCCTCCCGAATATGTCGCTGAGGAATCCCGAGAATGCCGACATCGGAGCCCTAGTAGCCATGAATGCCGCCATGAGGAGGCCGAACTCCAAGGCGCCCTGATGAGCCTCAATCACTCCCACAGTCAGCTCCGGAAGCTCCCTCAAAACACCCTTCAAAGCTAGGACGAGATACGGGAAGAGGGGGCCAAGAGCCGAGAACCCTAGGTTTATGATAAAGGATGCAGCAATCAAAACCAAGATCGCTTTCACAACATCAGACTTTCTCAACATCCATCCTCACAACTCCAGCTGAAGCGCCCCCTACCCCAGCTCGATAACCTCCAGCCTTTAAGGACTTCTATTTATCCTTGCAAAAAGACGCATCTTCGAAAATAGCCAAGGCGCAAAATTGCTCGAAACAATAAACATGCTCTCATACAGCCTGTCATAACATGCAGGTTTTAAGGTGATGTGGGGCCGCTGGGATCTGTTCCGGCCTCCTCAGCCGGGAAGGCCGATTGAACCCAGGACCTCGCGGGCCCGAGCCGCGAATCATAGCCAAGCTAGACCACGGCCCCAGCGATTGAAAGATAATGCTATCCGTATTTAGGGTTAACCATGACCTGTTTATAGGTTTTGGAGCTTGTATGGTTGAGGCCTGCTGCTTTATGTTCCCTCGATTCTCGGGGCTATGAGGTATTCTAGCTTGCCGGATGGTATTGGGAAGCCGAGTTTTATCGGCTTATTCGTAGTTAGCTCCATGACCATCTCGTCGCTGAGCGCTGAGCCCGCCTTCAGGATCTTCTCAAGATAGTTTATGCTGAAGTG
>CAZFIJ010000036.1:0-19130 GCA_964519515.1 uncultured Nitrososphaerota archaeon | reverse complement strand
GGAGAGTAAAAATTTCGCTCATCAAAAGCCTATGCATACTCGAAGATCTATGGAAGCTCTCCCCTATCTATCAACTCTATCACGGGCTTCGCCCTCTCCACAGCTCCATCTATCCAGGAGTAGCTGTTCGGCTCATCGCTCACTATGAGCAAGTAGTGTAGCTCGAAGCTATCCCCCTTCTTCAGCATTCTCTCTCCATTCCCCAGCATGTGTATCTCTATGTTATCAACGTTGGGGCAGTTGCAGACAGTCGGATGAGCTTTCTGCGACGATCTAATGAGCACTAAGGCTGGGACCCTCTCACATCACTGAGTGGATTCACGAGAGCTATCCATCCGTAGCTCCCGAGAGTATATTCCCTGAGCGCATGCCCCGTCAAGCCACGCATATCGTAGGTTATGAGCTTCTCGGTCTTAGAGACAGCCGTAGCGTAATAATCCGGGTAGTTCATCAGCTCCACTCATATAGCTCCCACAGGCTCAGGTATATCCCTGAGCACCGTAAGATTCGTCTTCATGTACCTGAAGAGCAAGCCGTCCTCGACTCAGATGTAGTGAGTCGCTGCTGTGATGAAGTAATCCCTGAAGCCCCACTCCCCTCTATAAACGATGAGCTTCCCACTGTCCTTAATAAACTCAAATCTAATCAAGAACCCTCTGACTCAACCCTATCGGTGAGCTATTTACCGGGGCTTAGCATCAGGGACCAGTGATGGCCGACCTTCCTCCCACTGACCACAAGATGGACATCAGAGTTTCCCTGCCACTCATCGGGCTCTATGTACATGAGCATTTCATCAAGCATCAACCTGACCTCTTAATGAGTAGCTCCAGCTTTAACTAGTCGAAGCTCTCTTTTACCGGCCATTATTTCTCTCTTGAGCCTCTTTCTGATCTCTTCTCGGAGGTATCGATAAGTAAATCGCAGCTAGGATTAAAAGCAGTATCAACAGAATCCTCTTCATCAACGGAGCTGCTACCCTGATCCCTATAAATATTTCTAAAAGCTGTAACTCTCACAAGTAGATATGATAGCTGCTGAATGTCACTTAGATCTAGTCTTCCCTATTATGACCTCTATACCCTCCTCCCTCCCAATCCTCCTGATCTCAGCTGCAACATCCTTTGGCGCTGTTAGCACAACTAAAATCCTTCTAGACCTCCTTCCATACTTTTCCTCTGCCAATCTAGCTTTCCTCAGTAGTTTATCCACTTCTTCCACACTCTCAGCATGACCCGTTATCTCCCCAACTATCAGGGGATCGTCCAAGAAGATATTTATCTCTTCCCCATCTATCTTAGCCCTAATGAGCTCCTTATCCTTTCCTATCTCCCCCAGCTCCCTCAACTGCTTCGTTAATAGCTTTCTCACGAACTCCTCGAAGGTGACTCCGGCGAACTTGATCAGCTGGCTGAATCCGTAGAGCATGGACCCCCTGAAAGATTCATAAGTCTCCCTCATTCTACTCTGTTCCCTCTTTATCTCGCTAATCTCAGTCTTCATCCTGCTGATTTCAGCTAGCATTTTGTTGAAGTCCTCCCTCAGCTTCTTCTGCTCCTCCCTCAGCAGCTTTTGCTCCTCCCCCATCCTGTTGAAGTCCTCCCTCAGCTTCTTCTGCTCCTCCTCTATCGAAACAATACGCTCAAGCATTTTGTTGAAGTCCTCCCTCAGCCTCTCTATGTTGCTCAAAATTTCAGTACTGAGAGCTACATTGAGTTTCTCAACTAGCTTCCTAGCGAGGTGAGGTTTCTCCTCAAGCTCCCTTATGAGCTCCTCCAGTAACGACATCCTACCACTCCTCAAGGGTTCCTCTAATTAAGCTTTCTCATCGCAATCTAAGGCTCCCGAATTTATTTATTGACGAACTACTCATAGATCTTATTAAAAATCGCAGCTAAATGGAATTTAATATATGGAGTTACGGATCCTATTATGCGAAATATATTTTAATTCTAATAACTTTATGCGGTATGCACATTCAACACTTCTCGGGTGCTCATAGCTTCAAGATCCTTCAATTCTCAAATTCATGCTGCTCTCTTCGGCCAGCAAGTGTTTCCCATGGGAAACACTTTTATCCAGGAAGTGTTTCCTATAGATTAATGGAGGGAACGCTCAGATCCCTTATCTCGGAGTGGTTCTCCAGCGAGATACCTAAGCTTGTGAAGAGAGATATCTCCCTCCCAATTAGAGGGAATGCATTGGCCTTAATTGGCCCTAGAAGAGCTGGGAAAACTTTCATGATGTATCAAATAGCTTCAGATCTAATGCAGAGGGGGATCGCCAGGGAATCCATCGTTTACTTGAACTTTGAGGACCTTAGGCTCTCCAATCTGAGGGGAGAGGACTTTCCAACGTTCTTGAAGATATTGGCGGAGATGACCAAACCCCTGCCCTCGGGTGAGAAAGCGCTTCTACTATTAGATGAGGTTCAGAACCTAAAGGAGTGGGGGAGATGGGTCAGGTCCCTCCTGGATAGGGGGTATGCTGTCGTCGTCTCCGGATCCTCCTCGAAGGTGGGGGTGAGGGAGATACCGACGGAGCTCAGGGGCAGGTACTTGGAGAGACTGGTCTTACCCCTCTCCTTCAGGGAATTCCTGAAGTTCAGAAAAGCTGATATAGATTATTTAGAGGCTCCTGAGAAGAGAGGTAGAATACTGAGCTATTTGAGGGAGTATTTAATGCTAGGAGGATTCCCTGAAGTTGTCCTCAATCCAGAGCACGCTAAGGAGCTTTTGAGAGTTTACAGGGAGACAGTCTTCTACAGGGATATTGTAGAGAGGTTCGGTGTGAGGGACATATCCTCATTCAGGTACTTCCTGGAGATGCTTGAGGGTAGCTTCGGTAGTTACTTCTCCATATCCTCAGCTCAGAAGATATTTAAAAGTATGGGGATTAAGAAGAGTAAGAAGACACTGGCAAATTACTTTAAATACTGCGAGGACTCCTTCTACATCTTATCCGTAAGGAAGTTCTCATTCAGCAAGAAAGCGATGATACAACAGCCGAGGAAGGTCTACCCAATCGATATGGGCTATATGAAAGGTGAATCCATCGGGAGGAGGATGGAGAGCTCAGTAGCTATCGAGCTCATGAGGAGGGGGGATGAGGTTTACTACTTGAAGGGCGGTGATCGTGAAGTGGACTTCCTTCTGGTGAGGGATGGGCTCGTGAGGGAAGCGATACAAGTTAGCTATGCTGTGGACGAAGTCCAAAGGAGGGAGATAGAGGGGTTAAGAAAAGCGATCGATCTTTTCGGTGGGATCAAAGCTTCTGTTCTGACATGGGATTTAGAGGGAGAGAGGTCCTTGGATGGAAGGACTGTCAGATTAATCCCTCTCTGGAAGTGGCTTCTCTTCTAATACTCGTGTCCTACTGATTCTCATAAATTCAAGCGATTGTTAATCCCCCATTAGGATTTCGCTTTAATCTGCATAGTTTAGGGAAATCATTTACTTTCGATCTTTAGATCGATATTTTCACTTATGTTTGCTTCGCAGGATTCAACAGTTCATGTCACTCGAGTCCATTTACATTTCTGAAGACCCTCAGCTTCCTCATAACCTCATCCCCACTCTCCTGCAGCGCTTATCTAAGAGATGTGAGAGGAGAGACTTCTCTCAAGCCGGAAGAGAGGGCAGTGATGTTCCTCCTTCACTATCAACATTCTCGAGTGAGGCTTCGCTAACATTAGTGGCAGTCGTTCTGAACCCGATCGATGCTCACTAAGAGGGAGTGCCCTGCTTGGAAGAAAGGAGGAATTTAAGTTCATAACGGATGTTTAAACCAGAAACTCTTTGAAATTAAAGAGGTTGAAAGATATGGGAGTCGAACTGATTCGAAGAGGATTAGAGGAGCTCATCAAGAGTATCGACCTCGAGTTGGCAAAAACAGAGGCTAGATTAACAGCAATTGCTGAGAAATTTGGCTTGAACTCATGGGAGGAGCTCGATTATCTCTTCAAAAGAGGTATAGATAACCCGGAAATAGATCTCGCTTGGGCTGAGTATTGTTACCTGAAGGGCAGACGCGAGTCCCTCTCGAGGGATAGAGGGGAGGCCTTTCAGCTTCTCTCTGGGGCTAAGATTACCTACTCGTTGAAGTGCTTAAATTAGTTATTCTCAGAATAACTCATCTCTGTAATACTTGTCCAAGTCGCCCTTCCAGCCCTCATACTCGTACTCAGGCAGCTCCTTCACTCTTCGGATGGGCTTAGCTATTATCTCCCTCACCTCGAATTCCTTGAAGAATCCCCCGCTGTGGGAGGCCCTCACTACTAAGGCTGTGTCCAGGCCTTTATATGTGCCAGCACAAGATATCACTTCCTCCCCTGGCTCTATCTCACCTGCATCCGTCGCCATCAGGACTACTTCTATAGCTATCTTCGTCCCGGCTCCGAATACCTCTAATGTCTTATCTATTATAGCCTCGGGAGTAGGGTATTCCCAGTCTATGCACCTAGATGGAGGTGCGAATGGCCTAGTTCCCTGCACCACTCTCACACCTTTCTCCTCTAATTTCCTCAGGGTTTCAGCGTACTCCCTCCTTCTGAGCCCTATCGGTATATCTCCTTTAGGCCCCCAAGTTTTACTGGGGTAGTGAGTCACGACTATCAATTTTACTCCCGTATCCTCGAATATCTCAAGAGCTTTCATCGCGCTCCTCCCGTCTCAGATGCAATTACGACCTTCTCTATCCCCCTCTCCTCGCACCTCGATCTAGCTGCGAGAAGGACCTTCTCCGTATTTATCTCACCGCAATATTGGAAATATATGACCTCGCTCTCGATATCCCCTTCCATATGAAAACATGAACTGTGTCCTCTTATCCTTTTTGTTATAAGCTGAGGAGACGATTATCTATTTTAATCTAAATGGAAACTAATGAAAGCTCATTAATTTTTCCAGTAAAGCTTTTATGCGAGGAAGATATTAAAAAACTGTGCATACATTTAGATCGCTTTCATCCTGCCCTCCTGACCTCCTCCCTGCTCTGAAGGGCGGGGAGGTTTGGGATTACATTCCCTGTCTCGGGGGATTTAATCCCGGGCCGGGTCTCCGGCTTTACCCCTATCCCTTCCGGGACCTGTGTTATGGATTTACCACCTAGAATAACTCAGATGAAAAGAGTTATATGAGCTTTTTTCCATCCCCACCTTGAAAGGCGGGGCTTTCAGTCGTAACTAATATCTCGAGAGAGTCGAAATCACGCTTCAAGCCAACTCCAGCCTCAACGACAGCTGAATGACTTCCTACTTCGGAAGGGGCCCTTACCTCAAACTCATAATTTGAGCCAGAAGCCCTGAATCCCTCTATTTCAACTTCATTCCCATCAATAAAGACCTTGAAGTTCCTCTCTAAAAACCTCATCACTAATTTTCGCGAGGATTCTCACCTTCTCCCCGGGGCCGCAGTAAGAAATGCTTCTCAAGTTTTATAGACTTTCCCTCTACTGGCCTCCTAGGCGCTAATACCATAGCTGCCAGTAAGATCCATAGTATAGCATCTAGTAGCCTATTGTAGTAGATATAAAAGAATAGTTTCTGCTATAGATAAAATAACGAAGAGAATACGTCCGAAGGAGAGAACTTTGGGCTGCATGCTCATCGAGTGAGGTAGTGGAATAAATAAAAATTTTTAGGTATGAGCCTCACAACCCTCAAATAACTCCTCCCATCGATCTTCATAAGCTTATTCGGGGGAAATACTTCAGACCTCTATGAGCTGAGTTACACAGTTACAGGCTATCTCAGAATCCCGAAAGGAGCTTCAGTTGGAGAAGGAAACTAAAATTGAGATCCGACGCTGAATGATGGGGGATCTTAAATTTAGCACTTTAATTAATTGTTTGAGGCTTCACACTTTTAACTTCCTTCAGTTTAAGAAAAGCAAGGGAAGCGATGATCCAAGCTATAGGCATCACTATGAGAGTCCCAATTACATTGAGAATCGAGAGCTCTATTACTCCTGCTAGCAACCATCCAGCGACTCTGAAGGACCTCTTGCCCGTTTTAACAGCTAGAAGGCTGAAGGCATCATCGAAGTAGAGGGCCCGAGTAGGGGTAGCGTTAAGGATGCCAAGGTAGCTAAGATAAGAGAGATAATTCTGAAATTTGGGGAGAGGCCTGCTATCGAGAAGCAGAGGATCATCGCAATAGTCAGAACTCCCATGAAGAATGATAGTTTATAGAAAGGATCCCTCAGCATCATCGAGAAGAGGATTGATGCGATTATGAGAGAGGAAAGGATCAATGCAATCGTCGACGCGATGCCTTGAGGCGGGAGCATAAAGAGGAATACTAAATATCAGTAGCAACAATACGCTGAAGAATATCGTCAGCACGTAATCTAAATATTCACTCAGAGTATCCGATACATAATGAGTGGACCAATACCCTAACCTATTCGCCTCAAAATGTATCACTAAAATCAGGAGCAAGAGGAGGAAAATATCAAAAGGCTTAAGGGTTGAAGCACTGAGAGGGATAAAACCTCTATTAACATTGGCTACCCATAACGCGAAACCACGCAAGAGGTTTCTGAATATCCCAATCTCAGAGTAATACTTAGAGAGAATTCTGACGCCAGATAGAAGAAGGGAAATACCCAGAAATAGTGAGAAGATCCCAAGCAGTGGTATTGGAATGATAGAAAGGGAACTTAATGCTAGAAGTAAAGATAAAATCTCACTCAGACTTCTGCTACTCTTGAGATCGGATCTTAGCATTACCTCAGCTATCACCTGAGAGGTTACCTTAAATAATTATTGCCCTTTAAAGTTGCAACTTTTTCATATGGCTGATCTTTATTTTGAGGGATTTCAGACAGATATCACCTCATACCAACCGAACCCGAAGCTGCTCCTCTTCCCTATATGGGAGAGCTGGCAGAATAAGAGGGGCCTCCTCACGTGCAGAGATACTCCCCCTGAGTAAACTAAATCTCCCGAGAGGAAGATTTGATCCTCACCCTTATATCTGAATGCGACTTCCTTAACCCTCTCCCCCCTGAGCTTAACCCCCAAGCTCTCCCCTAGGGCCCTCTTCACATCTATATCTAGAGACCCTACGTATTGCTGCATCATAGCTGAGTACTTCCTGAGCATGAAGGGGAAGAGGTTCCTGAACTCCAGATCTTTAACGAGATCTCCATTCCTGACTAACCTGAAAGGAGTGATGAATCTGAGCATGAAAGTATTCCCAATCCTCCTAGATATATCCTTAGTGCTTATCCAGACATCAGAATCGTATAAATCTCCCTCGTAAAGGATGCCCTTCATCCTGAGGAATGGGTTCTCTACGCAAGCTCTCTTAAGCTCTAGCTTGCCCCTCCTCTCCTTAGTACCTAACCCCCTCCTCCCCATCTCCAAGACAGCTGAGAGTAGCTGCTTCTCGAACTTAGCTGAGTCCCCGAAGAGCACTACAGAGAACTTGAGCTCTTCGCCCTCTGAGAAATCAGTTTTCTCATCTGGAGGCTTTATAACGTAAGGCTTAGTGAAACCGCTTATCTTCCTGAGCACTAAGCCTTTAGATGGCGTCTCGTAGAGGTAACCGTAGGGGCACTTAAAAATCAGACTGCAGTTAAGACAATCCCCATCTGATAAGCAGAACTTCCTCATTAAGTGCATCCCAATAGCTCCCCTTATCAAATTCCCCTTCCACCTGGGGAGCTTAGCCCTCTCTCTGAACTCCATCTCGAATGTGTAGAGCCTCGCTATCCTCAACGCTCCCACTCCCATTGAAAAATTAATAAAACTGGTGGTCGCTGCTGAGAGCATGACTCGAGCTCAACTACCTCATTGCAATGATCTAACTCGGGCTCTAAGGATTTTTAAGGACTCAGACTCAAAGAAGAGCTCATCTACACATTAGATCGTCTCTATGAAACTATCAATCGCATGGGACTCGAGGGGACTTCCCCATGCACTCCCCATCCGCTGACTCCCGCCCTCAAGTTCTTCAGAGGTGCATCGAGCGGATCGACGGGGATCAGAAGGGAGCGCTCGCACTGAGCTCCTATAATAGCTATCGGAGGGCCTCTCTCCGGATGAACTCTGCTCACGAACGCATCCTGAGGGCAGCCCGACTGGCGTGAGATCACGTGAAGTGAGATCGTACGCTCAGTTGCCCCATAGATCCCTTGATACACCGCTCCTCGAGATACTGCCCTCGAGCTGGGCACTGGAGCTCAGTTGAACTACTCCTCCGGGACGCTCTCGACGATCCGGCATAAGGTCCCCGGACGAATAGGGCCTCTCGATAGCTTCTCTCGATCGTTCGACGGGCTCATCACCTATCGAGTTTATAGTAGTCTCGTGAGATCTAACTGATGCTCGGATCCCTCAGCGTCAACTGACTCGACCATCTGATGCTGTAGTAGATCTCATCACTCGGATCTCTGCCCCTGGGGACTCGATGATACCGCCCGAAAGCCCGCCTCATCCTAGAGCCCTAATCTCGCACAGAGACGCTTCAATCCTCAGTTCCGCCGACTCACTGAGGTGATAGACTCGAGCACCCCCATGTTCCTAAAATTTACTGAATGGCCCAAACCTCCTTGCGAAAGCCCATATCCCAGAACATCCATTCCATCTTACTCGTCGTGATGAAGTGACGCCTCATCGCCTCCCTTTGCTCATCAGTCAGTGTCTCAGCGATCTCATCAGCGGCAGCGATCACTCTCCGGACTACGGCCTCGAATTCAACGCTCGAGTAAGTCTCGATCCAGCGTCGATAGAGCGGGTTCGGGGAGCCCCTCGACTCGAGGGCCCTACCGACCTCTAGGTAAATCCAGTAACAGGGCAGGAAAGCACCGATGCCCTCGTGAAAAGGTCGCTCGTAAGCTACCCTGAGCAAGTAACTCGTGTAGAGCAAGTTAGTCGGTGCCATAGGTGTGCTGTAAACTTCCTCATCCGATAAGCCCCACTCCCGGAAGAAGCTCTCGTGTAAGGCCCGCTCCACGACGATCGCATCCCTCGCGTGCTCGCAGAACATGATGAGCCAATCGTCCTCAGGCGCTTTGGCTCCGAGTATAGCCAATCCACGGGCGAAGTCCCGCAAGTAGAGGGCATCTTGAATTACGTAGAATCGGAAAGCTTCCTCATCGAGCGTCCCATCCGTCAATCCCTTCAGGAACGGGTGCTCGAGTATCTTAGTGAATATGCCCTCTATACTCCGCCACAAGGACTCGCTGAAGGCCATCCCTCGCTCACCTCCCCCGAGGGGATCTACGGCTAACTGATAAAGTTAAAAAGAGTAAGTTGGTCGCTCGTGGGATATGCCCCTGAGCTTTACGTTCGAGGAGCTACTTGAGGTCCCTCTAATCGGCCCCTACTCCGGATAAGAGGCCCCTGAGATCATCCACTAGCTTCTCGTACTCCTCGATCCCCTTAGCGGTCAGTTTCGCGAAGACCCTGGGCCCCTTCAATGTGAGCGTCTTCCTGAGCTCGACATATCCCTCTCTCTTCATCCTCCTCAAGTGATTATCTACATCTCCCAAGCTCAAGTTCAAGGATTTAGCTATATCTCCTACGCTCTTAGGGCCTAAGACGTAGAGGAGAGTGGCTATCATGAACCTCTTTGGGTTCATGAGCACGGAGTCGAGCTTCTCGAGGTAGAGGGGGATATCACTCTGAGAAGAGTCTCGCTGCTCTCGCAAGCGCGTATACCCCCGCTGAGGAGTAGAACAAGAGGCAGAGGCCTAAGGCCGCTACGGAGTCTAAGCCAGGGGGTAGTGAGAGCAGAGCTGGGAAGCTCAGTAACATAGGGATGGAAGCGGCGAGGAACGGCTTAGCTTTTAGGAAGCCCGCTGATATCAAGGGCCTCTCTACTAAGAAGTGGACTAAGAGGAGCGAGGCCCCTAAAGCTGCGTACCAGATGGAAAAAGGCACTCTGTAGAGGGAGCCGATGATCACAACTGCAGCAATAGGTATCATGAAGGAGAACACCCACCTGACTCCCTCGTGAGGTATCCTATCCCTCTTGATTCCGGGGACTGTCTTTGCTATTAAGAACGCGCAGAGGAACGCTAAGGGGATGCAGCCCAGCGCCCCCACTATGAAGATCCAAGAGGATTCGTAGAGAGAGCCGATGGAGAAGATGGTCAACCAATAGCCCCCGAAGATCGCTCCGTAGATGAGGAAGGATATGCCCATAGAAGCAGTGCTGAAGTAAACTCTGAGCCTCTTCGCGAACTCCCCCAAATTAACTACGTCCTCGATATCACTCCCCATAGCTACACCCCTATAGTCAAGAAAAGAGGTATCTTATAATCTCATACGGAACTCTCAAATTGAGAGTGAGCTAAACCCCTCAATAACTCCTCCGAAAACCGATTAAGCCCGCTAACAGTATTAGGAAGCCTATTACTGTAGTCCCTACGTCCGCTGAATGAGTATATTAACGACTTATCTTCGAGCGATCCTTATCCAGGTATCTGAGGCATGGCTTAAATCGAGAGGAAAGAGCAGGGGAAATGAATACGGCCGCTTCAGTGAGGTATAAGATCACAAAATGATATCGATGACTTAAATCTCTGAGACTAACCACTTCTCGCTAACGAAGGATTGGGCCCTAGAGTATGCTCATTTAGAAGAGCCAGTTATCAGCTTGAAGTCCTCCTCAGGGATTTCCCTCATAGCTTTTCCCATGAGATGCCCTGTCCACTTCCTCTTGTTCTCTATGAACTTCAATTTGGGTATGAGCTCCCTGAAGTCGATTGGCCTCTCGAATATCTTGACTGGCTTCAACCTCACCCTCAGGGGGAAGGCCTCATTCCCCATCTCCGGAGGTGATTTGAATATCCTCGAGGAGTCCCTGAATACCTCCGATACTGCTTCGTAAACAGCGACTACCTTAGGTCCCTCGACCTCCTTCCCCACGCTCCTCTGCTTCACATATATCAAGAGGAGATCCCCCGGCTTCACTCTCGATATAGCGTTCTTGTGCCTCTCCGGAACCCCCCATACGTTCTTCTCCTTTATGACCTCCCAGTTCTCCTGCGTAGTTATACAGAGCCAGTGAGTCATATGAGTAGGGGAGCTCTACTTCAATTTAAATATTGAGTTTTCCGAGTCATTTCGCTACGATTTTAAATAATGGGAGCGGGCACTATAGAGATAAAGCTCTCCTCATGCGGGGAGTAATTCACTCTATTTTTTCGATAGGGGATCTACTTCCATGATAGTGAAAAGATATTCATTCTTGGACTATCTTGACGTCTAAATTCTTGAAGTGATTATCGAAGGTATAAATTTCCTCGACGCCAGCCTCTCTCATCTTTAAGTAAGCTAGGGCATCGTTCAAACTGACGTCTTGAGAGCTCTCCTCATAGCGAGAGAAAAGATAATCCTCATAGAGGACGGGCAGGATCTTGATGTTCTCAGCTAACATCAGGTTTTCAATGAATTTTAAAGCGGTTTCAAGATTTACCTTCGCTTCGAGGATGTTCGCGATCTCGCTGATATGAACGACTGTAGTGATGACTTCCTCTCCTCCCTGGACCCTTAGTATTATCTGCTTCGACCTCCCCTTCCTCTCAAGTATCTCCCCTCTCGCATCCCCCTTCGGTTTAACCGCAGCATAGAGGAATACATTGGCATCTATGAACCTCATATCAACCCCTCAAGGAGCTCCCTCTCCAGATCCTCCTCTATCTCCATCTCTATCAAATCGAAGAACTGTGAGAGATTCGGCTCCCTCTTGGGGAGTATCTCTATCCTATCCTCGAGCTCTATGAGGACCACTTCATCACCCACCTATCTCTCCACCTCTTAGGTAGAACTAACCTTCCCTGATTATCTACTCTCTTCACTTCCACTATCACAAATAATCACCACGAAAATTCGTTTTTCACCACTTTACGACCTTTAGCCATTGGGCCCTCCGATGGACTATATGCGGCTTCACAGCACTAAGCTAGTCTTAGAGTAGCGGACGTCATGGAAACCTCAGTTTACTCTTGAAAAAACCTCAGCAACGTTTTTATTTCTTGAATATACTCCCTTAAGATGGTCGAGCCCCTCACGATCGCTAGAAGTAAGCCTCTCCGTTCATCCTCTGAGCTCAGTGAGCTTCTCGCTTTCTCACCTCAATTACCTTTTCCCTAGATCTCTCCCCACTCACTATCCTTATATCGCTCTTCTTAACGTTGAAGAATCCAGCTAAAGCCTCTATAACAGCTTCATTAGCCTTACCCCTTACTGGGGGAGCGGTCACATATACCTTGAGGTGATCTCCCTCCTCTACTACTTCATCCCTCTTCGCATTCGGGACCACTAGGACTTTCACTCTCATCCCGATCCTCTTAAAAATCGAGGACCCTCGGATTTAAAGGTAATGATTTTCGTTCATAGGGTTACTGAGGCTTCAAGCATTCCCACAAATCCGAGAGGGAAAAATGCTAATGACATCGGGAGGAAGCTAGGTTCTGCTCGACGTATAGCAAAGTTAGGTGAAGAGCTCAATGCCTATTATCGATATCTCAAGGAGTAATAACTTTAAGTGATCCTTATTCGCGGTGTACTTATGCGCAATGACAGCTTTTACCCCATAATTAAGGGTGGGGAAGAAGAGTATCATCCTGAGATCATACCCCGGGGGCGATAGTATTAACTGCCCGTCTCGTTTAGCTACGTATGCTATAGGGTCTGATACTCCAATAGCTCGATTTCAGTGAATAAAGCTTAAAAGTATTTCTATTGGTGTAAAGTATGCAAAGGAGATTGCTCATAGTACTGCTCACCCTTCTTTTAGCTTCAGTAGTTCAGACAGCAGCGGATCAAGAGATCTTCATATACATGATCGCAGTGGATACATCCTCAGATTGGACTGAAGTAGTTCTCTCAGGGGGCCCTAGGATAATCAGCTACAATCACAGCTTGAAGGGTCCCGCTGAGCTACGATATTCCATCAGACCCGGTTATATAGGTCTGCGGAAGAGAGCTTACGACACAACTCCAGCCTCTTTAAGTGTGATATTTCTCGCATTGAGAGGGGGAAACTGGTCTATCACGATAAGGAAGGGTGATTTGGGATTCACAAGGGTCTCTATCTATGAATGGATCGATGGGACCTTCAGGCTGGAGAAGAGCTTCCTGAACGAGGGGAATAACCCACAGCATCCCGGAACTAACGATAGAACTTTTTCCATGAACCTCCTATATGATAAACCAGTGGGAAGGGCTGCGTATGAGGATACAGCTGGGAAGCTCAAAATCGTCCTGACTTTCTACTACCCTTGGTATGGGGCGCCCAATATAAGTGGGAGATGGTTCCACTGGGAGGGGGTAACGGGGGAGGGCATAGCTAACGCAGCCCACTACCCTCTCCTCGGGGTTTACGATAGCTGGGATGAGAGGGTCATCGATGCCCACATATTTATGGCTAAGAGCTCTGGGGTGGATTGCTTCATAGTCTCATGGTGGGGTATAGGGAGCTTCGAGGATGAGGCCTTTAAGAGGATTTTGAGAGCTGCTGAGGGACAAGACTTCAGCGTAACGATATATTATGAATCTTACAGGCCTTGGGATCCTCTTATATCTGAGGATGATGTAGTAAGGGAGCTCTCCTATGTGCTTAAGAGCTATTCTCGATCTAGAGCATTCCTAAAAATAGATGGAAGGCCAGTTATATTCATATATAATGTTCAAGCTCATGGGAGAAGCCCTCAGTTCTGGCTGAACGTGAGGAAAGCTCTAGAGAGGGAATTCGGGGAGATATATATGATCGGTGATTTGAGGGATCCCTCTTATCTGAACGCTTTCAATGGATTCCACACATACATAGAGCTCAATCGCAGCTCTATGAGAGATTTCTACTTGATGATGAAGGAAGAGATGAGTCTAGGCCTCTCTGGGATAACATTTAATGAGGCAATTGAGGCGATAAAGGAGGGAAAAGTACTAAATGTGGAGAGGAAGGCCCTCTTCTACACCGTAATTCCCGGGTACGATGATAGGAAGATAAGGTACCCTGGGAACTACTTGGACAGGGCTGGAGGGGAGACCTACAGGATGTTCTGGGAGGACGCATTAAGATCAGGGGCCGGAATAGTAATAACTAGCTTTAATGAGCTCCATGAGGGGACGGAGATCGAGCCAACGAGGGAATATGGGTTCACTTTCCTGAACATCACGAGGGATTACTGCAGAAAGCTGAAGGAAGTACATGAGGAGGAAGCCCCTCTGATAAAATTCGACTTCTCAATAAGCAGAGATGGGAAAGACCTTTCGATGGATCTCGTGAATGAGGGCGGGCCAGCCATAGCGGTGGAGCTCTCCCTTCCAAAGTTCATCAAGCCCTCCAGCAATTACTCGCAGAACGGTAAAGTGTTAATACCGTTGATTAGAGGAGGGGAGACCTACAAGTTGAACCTCTCCTTGGAGGAAGCTCCATCTAGGGAGCTTAGGATAAGCTTCTCCCTCTCCTTCTACTCGGCTTCAGGTCATTTATATCGATCGGAGGTGAATGATCTCCCAATCGCATTTCTAGTTAACGTCACATCACCATATGGGATGCCGAAAGGGAGTGGCTGGTACATCGCTGGATCGAGAGCAAATATCTCAATCGAGGAATCCGCTCCCGATCCCTATCTCTGGATCCTCGGTGGGAGATATGTATTCGAGGGATGGACGGGGGATGTTGAATCGACATCGGCCGAGCTGAGCCTCAAAGTAGACTCCCCTAAGCTCATAAAGGCTAGATGGAGGTATGATTTTACAGTACCGCTGATATCAGCTATAGCGATTATCTCCCTCCTGATTTTAGTGAAGAAAGCTTTCATGAATCAGGGACGCTTAAGGAGATCTCAAAGGAGCTAAAAGGATTAGATATATGGAGATCTAAATTCAAGTAAATTATATATTTTTTAAGAAAATGTGTTATTGAATAAGCTGCTTACATATGGAGTTAACTATCTCATTATTTCAATCTCTGGTATATGAAAGTTGAAAGAACCTCAAATCTTCTATGGATTCGTCTATTGCATCGTTAATTGGACTTAAGGACAAACCAGAGAGACCCTATCAAATTCGGCTTTAATCGATTAGTTTTACCCCATATACCTCTTCTGCATATGCGATCACTGTCTCTAAAATTGTTCTCGCTTTTTCGTGAAGTTCTTCTGCTTTCTTCAGATCGTAGAGACTTGATGGGGTCACGAGCTTTCCAAACTTCCTCATCGGATATCTGCTCCTCAGCCACTCTTTCTCTAGATCTATCAGATCCTTGGCTATCTCTGATAGCTTTTCTGACCATTCATCAGGTGATTTTGATACTATAGCGTTCACGAAATGAGATGCCACGAGATGCTCCGCAACTAATATGTCATTTAACAGTAATACCGACTTCACAATCTTCTCTGCCGCTTGTTGAGCGTGATATACGGAATCAGCGTAAAGGCCATTCTCGAGAAGGACTTTTGAGCTTCTGAGATCCTCCTTCGCTCTTCTCGCGAACTCCCTTGCCATCTCCAGGTCAGGCAAAATCGCGCACCCCGCCCTTGTCAACATGAATGGACCCAGCTCTCCTTAGCATCTCACTCGCTCTCTCGATCCAGAAGTAGACAGGATATCTAGCGTATATTATTTCATATCCAGATAGAACTGCGGAGATAAGAGGGGAGGCCTTTAACACCTCCTCAATGAAATCTTGAAGGGAGATAACGAGGATATGTTTTCCCTCCTCGTAGATAACCTCCCCTCCTCCACTTCTCGTTATCACTAAGATGTCCTCATCCGATGATTCACGCGAGTATCCCTTGATCCTCGATCCGAACCTTATTATTCCCATTACATCATCTTGCTTCAGACCTATCTCATTCAGGAGTTTCTGCATCTCCACAGATCAAGCTGCTATCCACAATATATAAATCTTCAAGGACTCAATACTTTCTGGGCACGAAGTTCCAAGATCTCATAGTGCGGGAGGCTCTCTAATTCTCGATCTTCTGATGCAAGTATCTTTGCCCTATATCTGTGCTCTTTGGACTCCCCTACTTCATGCATAATGCGTTTATTTCAGTATTCATGCGTCTCAGCTCTGATTCCAAGTAGGCTTTAATGCTGTTCCCGATGAGCCCCTCTTTCTTTAAACAGAGGGTTTCTGCAATGACTTCTAAGCCCGTACGCGATATGCCTGCTGAGATTCTTAAGCTTAACGGGGCGATTAAACATTTAATTCCTTTTTAGTGTCTACAGAGAGCCCCAAAACTATCGCTCATACCATTCGTTAGAATGGAGGCCTCGGATATGTTTTGTTAAGCTACATATTTTCTAAAAGAGAGGATAAAAGCATAAATAGATATAATTACCAAGGGAAGATGTAGAACTCCATTCCACCATAAGATATCGGGCCTGATGAAGAAATTCACTACAATGTTCCAGAAACCGATGATCATTCCGGGGAGGCTCGTGAGCCGCAATGTCACTATGTTAACCTTGGGATAGTAAAGGGTAAGTATTCCAAGATATACAGGAGTCATAGTACAAAATGCTAAGCCCGCAACATTAGTAAACAAATAAATTAGATTAAAATCTGGCTCCATCGATCTAAGGTCTATTGGATACCAGAAGGCTAAAAATGCTAATGGAACGACCCAGTATCTCAAGATAGGTAATTTTCGGGGAGTGAAATCGTTCTTATTGACGAAAGCCTCCCAGAACCAGGAGAGAGCAGCGAATATCATGATGATGAAATTCCCTGTCACTATCCCGAGACCATATTTATCAGTTATAGCAATACCCTGGAGGGATGCAAAAAGGAGATAGCTGATACCACAATAAGTAGAAAATATTCTACTAACTTTATCCTTAAATAAAATTAAAGCGAAAACTAGAACAATTGGGATGATCTTAAAGACGGGATAGAGAGGAGAGAAAAATTCAATCAGAGAATTCGTGAGTATGTACATTATGATCTTACCTATTTCGGAAGGATCGTATCCTTTTGTAACGATAGGCGGAGTTATCGTCCCGATCAGAATGAAAATGATTAAAAACCACCACTTTCGAGTTATCGACTCAAGCTTCCCTTGGATCCTCTCGAGATCTTCTTTCCCCATAATCCCTAGCCCTGATTCTTCACACAGATACGGGAGCTTATAATAATATGAAGCTCTCAAATCGAGAGCAAATCTCCGATCAAGTAGGCATTCCGCTAGTGTGGGAAGCGGCTTCAGACCTCAGAAAATCTAATTTCCATTCGATGAAGTAAGATTTGAACTCCTGGGATCCCTCCAGGGAATCCCGAGGGGTAGCCATACATTTATATGATGGTAGTTCTATATTAAATGGTGATTTTGTGGAGATTGTAAAAATGGATAAACAGGGAAGGGTATTGATTCCAGCCAGTATAAGGAGGAAATTTGAGACGAATATCTTCTCTCTAGAAGTCGTCGGGGATGAGCTGAGGCTAAAACCCGTAAAAACGCTCCGTCTCTCCGAGTTATTTGACTCAATAGAAGTTGATGTAAAGGACTTCTCCGATACTCATGAGCTAAGGAGGGCTTTATATGAGTGAGATCAAGTTTCTCGATTCGAGCGTCTTTATCCATGCTTATCTGAAACCGAAGCGTGACTTAACTCGAGAGGAGAGGGCTATAAAGGAGGCAGCAAAGACAATTGTTTTGAAAGTGGAGGGAGGAGAGCCAGTGATCACCACTGTTGTGCATGTAAGTGAGATCGCAAATATCATAGAGTCGAGATCAGGGCTCTTGGGAAGTTTGGGGTTTGTTGCCGGACTTTTAAATATGAAAAACGTAAAAATACTGGGGATTAGCAGAAATGATTATGAGGCGGCGATTCCATTATCCCAAGAGTACGGGGTCAGCCTAAATGATGCAATAGCTTATCTTAAAATGAAGGAAGAGAATATTAAAACAATATACAGCTTCGATAAGCACTTTAGAAACTTCAGAGATATCACGATATTACCGTGATTTTCGCTCTGTTAAGCGTTGAGGTTCGTTTCACGGTATAGTATGCTGGAGGCCTCTAGTGGGACTACATTTATTAGCGTGTGAGCGGTTATTAAATCAATTGTTATTAGATAAAAAGTCTAGCTTACGTAAATCAGCACTGGTAAATTCAACTATTTTGCTTCATCATCGGAAAGCTTACTGCGGGCATAATCGAGATGCTCTTGATTATTGCTTATTGAATAGACTAATTTTGCCCCTCTTTTCACTAAGTAGCGGGTCATATTCCCTGCCCCGCAGCATTTACTTTCACTCAAATCCTTAACATTGAGAGGGACATAGTCCTATACAGAAGACTATATCGCTCATAAAACATAGCTAGAGAATAGAGTAGTGATGTCATGAGAGCTTCAGTTCACTTTTGAATACATAATGACCTCAGCAAACATTTTTATTCTTATAAAACTCCTCTCACTGGATGGTCGAGACCCTCACGATATCAGTGCTCGAAGAAGCTCTCAAGGTGTTCTCAGAGAAGATAGCTAAGAAGCTAGCTGAGGGTAAGAGGATCACTGATACTGAAGTGATAATACTCCTCCTAGATCAGATGAACAAGAGGATGGATATCATGAATGAATCGCTGAACAAGAGGATAGATGATACTAATAAGAGGATAGACGAGCTCAGGGATGATATAAATAGGAGGATCGATGGGCTGAAGGAGGACGTGAGGCTCATCCATCAGGCGGTATCGTCGATAAAATCGGATGTGATAAACGTATTGAAGGAGAGGATCGAGAGGGGTTGATGCCCCAAAGTTAGGGCATTTTAACGAGATGATATCTATAAATACATGATTATTTCAATCATTATCATCTAAACATTACACCTTACGAAAGTTTTTATTCCTATCCTCGCATAAAAAAGTGATGAAGCTTCCTAAGATACCTAAGAGACTGAGCTTGGAAAAGCTTGTATCAATAGGGAGCAATGAGATAAAGCCTGGTGATAGAGATGGAAGATATATAAAAACTGTTGAAATTTTGAGGGAATGGTGTGGTAAAGATCCGTTCAATCGAGGGGTAATGGGCTTCTGTGAAGAGATCCTGGATAAGACTGGGAGGGAGATTGTAGAACAGGTCATCAAGGATCTGGAGGAAAGAAGTTTCGGTCTCAACCCCATATCTTTAAAAGAGGCTCTTAGATCGAGAGGTCTTG
>CAZFIJ010000035.1:0-13598 GCA_964519515.1 uncultured Nitrososphaerota archaeon | reverse complement strand
GATAGAGAGGGGAGGAAGGAGATACTGTTGATACACACTAGGAACATGCCCCTAGCTGATGACGTAGATCTAGATAGATTGGCTGATATAACTCATGGGTTCGTAGGAGCTGATCTAGCCGCTCTAGTCAGGGAAGCAGCTATGGCAGCTTTGAGGAGGGTATTACCGAAGATAGATCTCGATGCTGAGAGCATACCGCTAGAAGTACTTGAGGAACTTAAGGTAACGAATGAAGATTTCTTCGAAGCCCTGAAGCTCGTTCAACCATCTGCCCTCAGGGAGATATCGATAGAGATCCCGAACGTCACTTGGGATGACGTAGGAGGGCTTGAGGACGTTAAGAGAGAGTTGAGGGAAGTCGTAGAGCTTCCTCTCAAGAATCCGGATGCATTCAGGAGGATGGGGATAGATCCTCCTAGAGGCGTTCTTCTCTATGGACCTCCGGGGTGTGGGAAGACTCTCATAGCTAAAGCTGTAGCTAATGAGAGTGAAGCTAACTTCATAAGCGTCAAGGGGCCTGAGCTCCTCAGCAAGTGGGTCGGGGAGAGCGAGAAGGCAGTCAGGATGATATTCAGGAAGGCCAGGCAGGTCACTCCAGCTATAGTCTTCATAGATGAGATAGACTCCCTATTCCCGAGGAGGGGAGTTCATGCGGACTCGGGCGTCAGCGAGAGAGTAGTGAGCCAGATGCTGACTGAGATAGATGGCATACACCCGCTCAGGGATGTAGTGGTCATAGGAGCTACTAATAGACCTGATCTAATAGATCCCGCTTTATTGAGGCCGGGCAGATTGGAGAGGTTAGTTTACGTCGGCCCGCCGGATTTCCAGTCTAGGTACCAGATATTGAGAGTGCTCACGAAGAAGGTACCATTAGCGAAGGACGTAGACCTGAGGAGCATAGCTTTGATGACGGAGAGGTACAGCGGCGCTGATCTAGCTGCTCTAGTTAGGGAAGCAGCTATGTCAGCTCTAAGAGAGGATATAAATGCTGAGAAAGTGGAGTCGAGGCACTTCGAGATCGCGATGAGCAGAGTTAAGCCGAGCTTGACGGATGAGATATTGAAGTACTTCGAGGAGATAAAGAAGACGCTCAGGGCTGTGACGATACCTGAGGAGAGGAAGGAGGAGACTTACGTATACTGAGCCCTCGAACTCTCCCACAGATAAAATTTTTAAATTGGGGTTCGAAGCTGACCCGGTGGTAGCTTGGAACTAGCATAGCTTATGTATCGGATTTCAATTCTATAGTCAGGTCCGGGGTTCCCGAGAGGGTGAGGATCTTCGATACTACGTTGAGGGATGGGGAGCAGACACCAGGTGTCTCCTTAACGTGCAGTGAGAAGATCGAGATAGCTGAGGCTTTGAACGAGCTGGGAGTTGATGTGATAGAGGCGGGGTTCCCGATAACATCTGAGGGAGAAGCTGAGTCCGTGAGGGAGATAGCTAAATCGATAGCTGAGATAGCCTCAGTGAGCAGAGCTGAGGTATGCGCTCTCGCTAGATCCAACTTCAAAGATATAGACATAGCTGTGGACTCAGGAGTAGATTCCGTTCACGTTTTCATAGCCACTTCCCCACTCCACAGAGAGTACAAACTCAAGATGAGCAAGGAGGATGTCTTGAGGAGGGCTGTAGAGGCAGTGGAATATGCTAAATCTAGAGGCGTTATTGTGGAATTCTCAGCTGAGGATGCGACGAGGACTGAGCTTGATTTCCTGATCCAAGTATTCAAAGCTGTTGAAGAGGCTGGCGTCGATAGAGTGGATATCCCAGATACTGTGGGAGTTATGACGCCGGTAGCGATGAAGTACCTCGTCTCCAGAGTGGTCAGCGAGCTCAGAGTCCCAGTCAGTGTGCACTGCCACAATGACTTCGGGTTAGCTGTAGCGAATTCTCTGGCAGCGATAGAGGCTGGAGCTCAACAAGCTCACGTCACTGTGAACGGATTGGGGGAGAGAGCTGGAAACGCCTCTCTGGAGCAGTTCGTGGCTTCCCTCCACTACCTCTACGGGGTCAAGACTAGAATAGATTTGACAAAGCTTAGGGAGGTATCTGAACTCGTGGAAAAGCTAACTGGCATCCAAGTCCCACCGAATTATCCAATCGTTGGAGATAACGCTTTCTCCCATGAGTCCGGGATTCACGTACACGGGGTCCTCGAGCACCCCGGGACTTACGAGCCCTTGAGGCCTGAGGCCGTGGGGATGAGGAGGAGGATAGTCCTGGGGAAGCACACTGGAAGGCACGCTATAGAGGATGCTGTCAGGAAGCTTGGATATGATGCTAGGAGTGAGGAGATAGAGGAAGTAATGAGGAGGGTGAAGGATTACGGAGATAGAGGTGTGAAGGTCACGGATAAGCTGTTCGGTAGGATAGTGGCTGAAGTAATAGGGGGAAGGGAAGGCGCCAGGAGGCTCGAAGTAGGTGAGTGGGTCGTGGTCACGGGGAGCGGGATCACTCCCTCAGCTTGGATAATGGCTAAAGTCAGAGGGAGGGACATCAGGAGCTGGGGTTGGGGAGTCGGCCCCGTAGATGCTATATCAAATGCCCTGAGATCGATAGAGGGGATACCGAATTTCAAGCTCTCTAGGTTCAAACTCAGCGCTACTAGCAAGGGGACGGACGCTCCTGGAGAAGTTTACGTCAAGATCGAGAGCAATGGAATCTCTGCAGAAGGATATGGAATAAGCGAGGATATAGTTAGGGCTAGCTTAGAGGCTTTACTGGATTCTCTGAATAAGGTGATGAGCGATGAAAACAGCAGTGGAGAAGATACTGAGTAGGGCCTCTGGCAAGAATGCTGAAGCTGGAGATATCGTTGAGGCTGAGATAGATGTTTACATGATTCACGACCCCATGGGAGCTCTAGTGGATGATGCGTTAAGGGATTTATGTGGGGAGCCGAAGCATCCCGAGAGGATAGTAGCTGTGCACGATCACTTCGTGCCGGCTAAGGATATAGAGTCAGCTAATCTGAGCAAGAGGCTCAGGGAGTTCTGCGCGAGGTGGGGCGTGAGATACCAATACGATGTCGGATGGGGGATATGTCACGTGATCCTACCTGAGGAGGGTCACGTAGCCCCCGGTGATGTCATCGTGGGCACTGATTCCCATATGCCGACTCTGGGGGCATTGGGGGCTTTTTCCGCTGGCATAGGAGCTACTGAGATGGCTGCAGCTTTAGTCATGGGAAAGCTCTGGTTCAGGGTCCCGGAGACGATCTTAGTGAGGATAGAGGGATCGCTCCCTGAGATGGTCTTCGCTAAGGACATCATATTAAAGCTGATCTCAATGATAGGAGTGGATGGAGCTAATTACAAGGCTCTAGAGTTCAGTGGGAGCGTTTTGAAGGAGATGGTCATGGATGAGAGGTTCGTCCTCACGAATATGTCTGTCGAGGCCGGGGCTAAGACAGCTATTATACCTGTGGATCAAGTCACCCTCTCCTACCTAGATGGGAGGCTGAAGAAGGTCCCGAGGCCCGAGTACTCCGATGCTGGAAGTCACTCTGATGAGATCCTCATGGATGTTAGCTCATTGGAGCCACTCGTCGCGATCCCGCATTCACCCGCTAATGTCAAACCGGCTTCTGAGGTAGATGCTGAGATAGATCAGGCTTTCATAGGCTCCTGCACCGGGGGGAGGCTCAATGATCTCAAGGCAGCAGCTAGGGTCCTGAAGGGGAGGAAAATCAAGGAGGGAGTGAGGCTCATCGTAATACCTGCCAGCAGGAGTATATATCTCGAGGCCTTGAGGAGCGGGATAATCGATACCTTAATTGAGAGCGGCGCTTCCATAGGACCGCCTAGTTGTGGACCTTGTTTGGGGGCTCATCTCGGAGTTCTAGCGGAGGGTGAGGTCGCGATATCGACATCGAACAGGAACTTCAGGGGGAGGATGGGCCATCCCGAGTCCAAGGTTTATTTAGCTAGTGCAGCTACAGTAGCCGCTTCTGCTTTAGAAGGTAGGATAGTGGACCCGAGGGAGGTAGCATGATAAGGGGGAGAGCTATAAAGTACCCTGATAACGTCGATACTGACGTCATAATCCCAGCTAGATACTTGAAACACGGCTCCGACCCCGAGGTCCTTAAGAGCCATGCTATGGAAGATCTAGACCCTCAATTTCATCAGAAGGTCAGGGAGAGGAGGATAATAGTAGCTGGAAGGAATTTCGGTTGTGGGTCGAGTAGGGAGCAAGCGGTACTAGCTCTCAAATATTCGGGGATTGAGTTGATCATCGCTCAGAGCTTCGCGAGGATATTCTTCAGGAACTCTATAAACCTCGGCCTCCCCGTCATGGAAGTCCCAGGGGCATCTATAATCGAAGATAACGATTACTTAGAAGCTGATTTGGAGAGTGGCCGCGTATATCTGCCTGAGAAGGGGATCGAGCTCATGGGAACGAAGGTCCCTGAATTCATGATGGACATATTGAGAGCTGGAGGTATAGTGCCATATCTCAGGGGGTTGAGGGGATGCCGAGGATAGCAGTAATACCAGGTGATGGCGTGGGTCCTGAGATCATAGATGCAGTGATCCCAGTGCTCGAGTCCCTCTCAGATATAATGAATTTGCCCCTCGACCTAAGGTTCCTCGAGGCCGGGGACGAGACCAAGAGGAGGAGGGGAGTCGCTCTGCCTGAGGAGACGCTCGATGGCGTGATGAATTCAGACGCTACACTCATGGTAGCGATAGGGGAGAGCGCTAGAGAGGTCATACTTCCATTAAGACAGAATTTAGATCTCTATGTCAACTTGAGGCCGGCAAAATCTTATCCAGTCCCTAAAGCCATTCCGGGATTTGATCTCACGATAGTAAGGGAGAACACTGAGGATCTCTATGTAATGTCTGGGTGGAGAGGGCAGGATACTGCTGTGGACCTGAGGGTGATAACGAGGAGAGCGAGCGAGAGGATATGCAGGTTCGGTTACAGGTACGCTAGGGAGAATGGGAAGTCGAGAGTTTACGTAGTTCATAAAGCGAATGTCCTGGGAGGATGCAGGCTCTTCAGAGAGGTATGCTCGAGAGTAGCTGAGGAAGAGGGCTTCGAGTATAAAGAAATGTATGTAGATAGTGCTGCTATGAGGATAGCGATGGATAGGCCGTTCGATGTGATAATAACGACCAATATGTTCGGAGATATACTATCTGACTTAGCTGCTGCATTCATAGGGGGGCTCGGCATGTACCCGAGCGCTAATATAGGGGAGGAGAGGGCTATATTTGAGCCCGTCCATGGGACAGCTCCTGAGATAGCTGGAAAGAACATAGCTAATCCCATGGCTACTATACTCTCTGCAGCTATGATGATGAAATGGTTGGGATATGAGGGGGGATCTAAACTCATAGAGGAAGCTGTTAGGAGGGCTTGTGAGTTAGGTCACACCACTCCGGATGTAGGAGGCAGTATGAGGACTAAGGAAGTGGGCCTGAAGATCTCGGAGATCATGAAGGAAATCAGTGGATCGATTAATTTTTGAACTCATAGTTCCCGCTATCTCCCTAAACACTTTTAATTATTTTCCCGGGAAGGATGGCTAAATTATTTAAGTAATGAGTCGTTATCCCCTTATGAGGCTGTTGAGCTTCAAGTACAGAGGCTCGCTGGATTACGGAGTGATGATCGATGATGAAGTGATACCATCGAGCGAGCTATCGATGAAGATAGGGAAGAAGCTACCTCCGACCCTCGAGGAGCTCATAAGACTTCCGATCATAGATGAAGTAATAAGCCTCCCCGATAGGCCGTTGGGGAGGACTATAAAGGTAGAGGAAGTAGAGATCTTGAGGCCGATATCGAATCCTCCGAAGATAATTTGCTTGGGGAGGAATTACGTCGAGCATGCTGCTGAGACAGGTAGCGAACCTCCGGAGGAGCCGGTAATATTCATGAAGCCTAGGACGGCGCTCAACGATCCCTTCTCCGATGTCATAGTGCCAGATGATTACACGAATGAAGTCGATTATGAGGGGGAGATAGCATTCGTGATGAAGAGAGGTGGAAGGAGGTTGAGCGGTCGCGAAGCTAAGGCTTCTATACTCGGATACATGGCTTTCGATGATGTCACAGCTAGAGATATACAGAGGAGAGATAAGCAATGGGTTAGGGGGAAGAGTATAGATGGCTTCGCCCCAATCGGCCCTTGGATAGATGTTAGTGCGAATTTCGATGAGCTCGAGGTACTCACTTTCGTTAACGGGGAGCTGAGACAGAGAGCTAGCTCTAAGGAGATGATATTCAAGCCATGGGAGATAATAGAGATATTGAGCAAGGGGATGACGATAGAGCCTTGCGATATAGTGGCTACTGGTACGCCATCTGGCGTGGGCGCTTTCTCTAACCCCCCGAGGCTCCTGAATCATGGTGATGTAGTGGAAGTGGAAGTTAGGGGAGTTGGGAGGATTAAGAACAGGATAATATTCGAGAGTAAGTTATCTTAATCTATACTGAGTCCTAAGATCCCTCTAGCTGCTATACCTATGATGTACGAGAGGGCTGCTACACCCAAGCTTATGAGTAACATCTCCAAGGTGGACCTCATTATGCTCCTCTCCTTTATGATCGCTAAGTATACTGAGAAGAGTATTATCATTATTGAAGCGAAGGATAGCATCGATAAAAGAGCTGATAATATGTCTTCCATTAAGAGGAACGGTAGGACCAAGAAGATCACGACTGTAATGTAAGTGATCCCCGTATAGAACGCTCCCCTAAAAGGATTACCTCTCAACTCCGATTTTCTCGATAGATATTCTGAAGCTGACATAGAGAGGCTCGCTGCCATCCCCGTGATGAGGCCCGCGGCTGCTATATACTTCGAGCTCTGGAGAGCCATGGAAAACCCTGCTAATGAGCCCGTAAGCTCAACTAGAGCATCACTCAACCCTAATATCATCGACCCTATGTATTCTACCCTCTCCTCCTTTATCATATTGGCTAACTTCTCCTCATGCTCGAGTTCATCATCGATTATCCCCTTGAACTCTTGCGATACCCCGAGGAGCTCCTCATACCCCTTCTGAGCCCTCTCCTCAGATCTCTCCATCAACTTAACCAAGAAAGTGAGCCCGAAGATCATCGATAAGGCAGAATAAAGGAAGACCTTCACTTTATCAGGTTTTATATCTCTCCCAGTGAATCTCCTTATGATCTCGTAGTGTCTGAGCTCATCCTCGGCTATCCTCTCGATTAACTCTCGATTCTCCCCACTCAACCTCTCAGATATCTTCATGTAGGTATAGTAGGAGGTTATCTCATCCCTCTGGAAGTCCAGTAGGTCCATAAGACAGCTAACCTTAGAGAAAATAAAAAATTGGGAGTGGAGATGTGAATCACTTCCTCGATATAATCGCACCTAAAGCCCCGATCAAAGCGCCGATCCCTGCTAGAGCTGTCCCTATGCCAGCGGGGAGCACGAAGTTAACGAGCCATAAGTGTATCTGTTGAATCGGTATCTGCTGGCCGGGATTATGGACGGGATACACGTGCATCATCCAACCGGCATAATAACCACCGTAGATAAGCGAGAAAGTTGCGACGAATACTCCTAGGGTGTATAGAATGAATGATATTACGCCCAGCCTAGATACTCTCTCCCCGTATAATGAGGAGAAGTAGAGACTACCTAGTGGTCCGGCTATGAGATACATGAGGTAACCCATAGTGTACCACATACCGGCGCTTCCCCCAGCTATTATCCTGGGAATCTCAAGAGGTTCGTATGCTATGAGGAGCGTGAGCAGAGCCGCTATAATCACGTGAATTATCGATGCATATCTGAATAATGACCCGGGGGTCATGAGATAGCAATTTACAACTATAGTTATAAAGCTTGCCGATCAGATGTTCAGATCTTTTCATGTAATTTCAGAGGGATACAATGGAAATGTTTAAATGGATTCCTCGTTCATTCATGATATAATGTCCATAAGGGCCGTGTTAAGCGGATCAGGGGGATGCGAATGAGCGTTACGATGCCTAGAGATCAGTTAGTCAGGAACGCGCTCACCGATATATTAGGAGCTACACCAGCGGAAGTCTTGGGGAAGACATGCTCTATCTTCATGAGGGTAGTGGAGTCCTCCCAAGAGGGGGACATCATGCTCTACCTCTTCGGATTGAGACTGGGAGAGAAGTTGGGGAAGGAACTGGGAGAAGCGGCTCAGGAAGATTCATGGAGCGTGTTATCTGAGATCTTCATGTTCCTTGGATTGGCTGAGGGTGTTGAAATTCTCGCTGAGAGGCCCAGAAGTTTGTTAATGTGTGTGAAACCCCCTAGGGATCCTGAGAAGAAGGTCAGCTGCAGCTTAGCTAGGGGAATAGTGTTGGGCTTCACCTCAGCGATCTCTGGAGATCAATTATACGTCAAGGATCGGGGACCCTGCCCGGGTGATAGAGCGGGATGCCTCTTAGAGTTGACTAGGACTTCAGAGGATGCCCTCATGAACCCGATCAGGAGAGCTATAGTGGAGTACTTGAGGGTCAATCAGGGGGCTCATATGAGACAGATAGCGAGGGATCTAGGCATAAGCTTGGGGTCCCTCAGGTGGCATCTGGATGTGCTCGAGAGGAAGGGCATAGTGAGGGAGAAGAGGAAGGGGAATATGACGGAGTTCTACCTCTCCGATATATGATCACCAGAGATCGTCGTCCCACGGGACATCTTGGTTCTCGCATATGCGACCGCTGAAGACTATCTCGAGGACCTCTCCTGAGGACCTCGTGAATACATCCACTTCTCCGGAGTCATCTTCCCTTATCGCGAGGACTACTACACTGCAGCCGTTCTCATCCTCGAGTGAGACGTAGAGCTCCTTATCCTTTATGATACTAAGCTCCGATTCCTCCTCATCTAGATCCATCCTCTCCATCCTAGCGTACCACTTCCCCCACTCGAAGGATATCGCTTTCATCCCCAGGAACCTAGCCAGGGGCTCGAGGTTCTTCAAGATCACTCTCTTCATCCCCTCGATCCCGAGGCCTATCAACTCGTGAGGCTCCTCCTCAACGCTCTGAGCGAACTTATCCCAATTCAATCCTATCTGTTCTACCTTATCCATTTCCGCTCGCTCACCTCCCTCTGTACTAGGTAATAAGTTTTTTGGTCCGATTCCTCTGGAGAATTGAAACACTTCACGAGAGCTCGGAAGTCACTCAGTAGTCCCTCTTTTGAGCCCTCAATAAAGAGGGAGGGTTTGCGAGGATTCGCTAATCGACTTTGAGGACCTAATAGAGAATCATCCGCTCAGCCTCCTCGCTATCTTATCAAGTATCTTAATGTAAGCATCTTCAAATGTCCTATAAATAAGCTTAATTAGATCATAGAGGAAAATTATTAAAAAGATAAGTGTAGCTATCGAGAGGATTCTGTAAGCCCAATCACCCAAGAGGGGCCTCGCGAGACTCGGTAGGTAGATCCAGAGTACTGCTAACAAGATCACGTAGAATAGATCCGTGATTATCCTCCAGAATACAGTCCTCGTTATCCCAGCTCTCTCAACGATGAGCTCAGATATCAGATCCATTATCCCCTTGAGGGGGTTCAGTATCTTGTAACCGAAGTATACTATTATGATGAAATCGAGTAGCGTCAGCAGGAATCCGCCCTCTATTGAGAAGTTCTGCATTGATATCCTGATATCTGAGATAGATGGGGAGATGAGCCTGACTAATAGAAGAGCGAAACCCATCTTGAAGCTGTTTAGTAAGATCTCCTTGATGAGGCTCGCGGCTTCAGAGCTTTCTTCTGATACTTCTGGGAGTGGTTTCCTCTTCTCTAAGACCTTCCCCTCTGCCCTCCTGCCTGACTTATATGCGATGTAAATAGATGCGAGTAAGTAAGGTATGGGGAGCATTGAGATGTATAAGAGCGCTGCTATAGGAACTGAGAATGCGCAGGATAAGAATATTGCGAAGATCCTCACGTCCCTAGTTACGGGTATCATCCTGAGCTTCCTTATATCTGCACTAAGTGATTTAAGACCGTGAGCTGCGTAACTCACTAAAATGCTGTTCGCGGAGGCCATTATAGCTAGTAGGAGGATAGAGCCATCCATGACCCCTAGGGAGAGAGATAAGCCTGAGATGAGGGCCAAATCAGACATCCTGTCTAAGATCGAATCTATGAACCCTCCCCATCCAGATGCCCTCCTGAACAACCTAGCCACTTCACCATCTACACCGTCCAGTATCGATGCTAGTTGAGCGAGCAGGCCCCCGAAGATTAACATACCGTTCGAGAGCAAGATCGCGGAGATGATACAAAAGATAAATGATATTACTGATACCAGCATCGGATTAACTTTTATCCTCCTCTTATATATAGCGAGGGATATCCTAGTCGATATAGGCCTGTTCAAATACCTTGAGACGATACCATCATCCGGTTTTATTAGCTCCCTCCTCAAGATCTCCCAGTACATTCTCCTCGCCTTAATTAAGTCATCAGGCGTATCTATATCCTTCCAGAGCCTTCCAGTTACATCTACGTAGTCCACTTCCCCATCTAATGCTGCTAAGTTCAGAGCGTCTGATATCTTAGCTTTAGGGCCTTTAGTCCTTATGGCTTCCTCGATGTACTTCCTGGCCTTCTCCCTACATAATATTAGGCCCGTATCTATCCCATATCGGGGAGTGATATCTTTACCCGCTTTAATCACTCTTTCATCAACTAAATAGAGCTTTAAACCTTCCATAGCTTCCGATCTACTCGGATTTCTGTCCAAACAAACAGTGAATGCTTTATCACTTTCATGCGATATTAAGTCCATTAGCATCGAATTCTCAAATATATGATCAGACATGACGATGAGGAACGGGTTTCCAACTCTATTTAAGGCTAGATAGACGCTGTATAAGTTCTCAAATTCCTCGACATCCGCTTCAATTACCTCTACTCTGTTCCCCACTCTCCCCTCGAAGGAGCCCCTGAACTCGGGCCTCGTGACCAGGACTACCTTCTGTGGTTTGGCCCTCCCTACCCTCTCTAGGACATGATCTAAGACAGTGACACCTGGTTCTAGTTCGAAGAGGGATTTAGGTAAGTCGGAGGAGTACTGCCCCATCCTAGAGGCCAGCCCACCAGCGCAAATGACCGCGAACATCATAGATAGATGAGAGTATAAAATAAAAGGACTGACCTCACTCGCGAAGACTAAATTCTTATTAAGGTGAGTTCCCTCGGGCAGTTGATCCTTATAGGAGTCATCTCCCCGAGCCCCCTGCTGACGTACAGATAACTCTCCCCCTTGGAGAACAGACCGCTCGCGTACCTCCTGCCGTATCTACTCGGGGTCCATACAGGACCGATAAGGGGGAAGCAGACCTGACCTCCATGTGTGTGTCCAGCTAAGACAACTTTAGCATTTGGATTCAGTTCTATTATGTCTGGAGTGTGTGATAACAATAAATCGACTTTACCCAGCTCGAGCAACTTTCCCCTGATGGATCTATCGTCTTCATACCAATCGATCCCGCCTATCCTGATCCCCCTATACTCTGTAACTCTATCCACCAGTAGAGTGACTCCCGCCCGCTCCAGAACCCTCATCCCATCCGAGATCGGGATCTCAGGATCTGCCCAATGCTCATGGTTCCCCAGAACCCCGAACTTAGGTTTATTCACCTGCCTCAAGATCCTGTAGATAGGCTCGAGGCTCTTCGTCCTCTCATCGTAAGTATCTCCTAGTATGAAGATGGCATCAGCTTCCTCTGATGAATCCTTTAGGATCTCCTCTAGCTCAGCTTCCCTTCTCCCGAAGTCGTGAATGTGCATATCCGCGAGGATCATTGCCTCTAATCCCATGCTTGAATTCAAAGTAACTCTTTCTATTCTGATATAATTCCTCAGGATCCTCTCTAAAAATTTCTTTCTCATCGCTTCCTCCCTACCTTCAGCCCCATTATCTTCGCGAAAGCCCTAGCTTCATGCACCTTTTTATTAGTTATGAACCACTCGAGCGCTTCCTCAACTTCACCCTCATTTATCGGGTTCTCCCGGATGAACTCGAGGAGGCCCTCCTTTATTATCTCATACCTCTGCCCCTCGCTCATCCTCTTGAAGTTCTTGAACCTACCGGTCACATTCAAGTAGTGATGAGCCCTACTAGCCCATTCACTCATCGATCGCCTCAACAATTGACCAATAAAATCATTGCTTAACTCCCCTAAAGTAAGCGAGTATCAGTATCACTAGAGATATGATTAGAGCAGCTATTATGTAAGTCGCATGAGTCGCATAAGGTACCCTACTATGAGTTACCTCGACCTCCTCGAGCGATGAGATCATCGCGCTCAGTTTATCTAAAACGCTCCCCTGCTCCGTGGGTGAGGGTACCTTCAGAACTCTTATCCCGAATTCCTCCGAGATCTCCATCGCCTTTCTATTGCTAGCTGTTCTCTCATCCCCCACTACTATTATTAGATCTATCTCATTATTTCTCGCTTTTCTATATATTTCTGTTAGTTCGGATGGAGTTATCGGCGTTTCTTCCTCCTTAACGAGTAGGTACTTTACCTCTATCCCCAGCCATTCCACATAGTACTGCGCCCGAGGATCCGATGCTAATGCTGTCAAATTGAGCCTTGGAGTCTTTAAGAGTTCATCTATCTTCCCTTTAACTTCCTCGAATTTCTCATCGTAGTAATTCCCGCAACTCGGGTTCATCTCCTCCAACGCATCCCTCAAAGTACCCATAAACTTAATGTAATTAGAGGGATCCAAGATAGGCATATGGTAATTCGGGCCACCAGTCATGGGATTCCTCGAGATCCTCATCCCTTCTATCCATGGGATCTCTAGAAGTCTCGCCTTCAGCTCTCCCTTCGATACCATCTCTTTTATTGAGGCTTCGAAAGGAGTATGTGCTGTCGATACTATCAGCTCAGCCTCTCTGAGCTTCTCAATATCGCTAGGCCTGAGCTCGTATTCGTGAGGGTCCAAGCCGGGTGGGACTAAGTAATCGATCTCATCAGTAGGGCAGGTTATCAATTTTACGTCGTAAGCTAAATTACTGAAAGTCACTAATATTTTCACACCACTCTCTGAGTTAAGTGGGAGTGTGTGTAAGAGTAAGGTTGCTAACATCACTATTATTAGCTTCCTCATCACTATGTACCTTGTGCACATTTTTATAAATGTTTCCTATCATATGTGCACGATGCTAGTGGAAGTTGAGGGGTTGAGGGTCCGTTACGGTGATGAAGTGATATTCGAGGGAGAGTCGTTTAAGCTGAGCGGACCTGGATTGATCCTGATAATCGGGCCCAATGGAGCTGGAAAAACTACTCTGATGAGATCATTGCTAGGGCTCGTGAGGATCGATGGCAAGGTCTTCATAAATGGTGTTGATGCCACGGGGAGGCCTGAGAGAGCTGGGAGGTTCGTGGGATACGTCCCGCAGATAGGACCTCAGGATCTAACTGTGCCGATCAGCGTGATTGAGCTATTATCCTCATCTTTGGCGTTGAGGAAGCTTCCTAAAGGATCTGAGCATTTGAGGGAGATCATGGATCTCTTAGGATTGAGGGAGATATTGAACCTCCCTCTCTCAAGCTTAAGCGGTGGGCAGAGGCAAAGAGTCACCACCGCCCGT
>CAZFIJ010000034.1:0-3274 GCA_964519515.1 uncultured Nitrososphaerota archaeon | reverse complement strand
TAAGGCTGGAACGCGACTTTCCTCTCCTCTGCTTCATGCTCCTGTCCGATCCACCACCACAGATCTGTATAGACGACGTTAGCATCTTTTATCGCTTTATCTATATCCTCTGTTATCTCTATATTTGCCCCTGTCTCAGCTACGTTCTCCTCGACCATCTTCATCACTCTCTCCTTCGGCCAGTACTTCTTGGGCCCGCAGAATGTGAAGTTCATCCCGAGCCTAGATGTCAAGACGAGGAGGGAGTTAGCTACATTTGTAGCATCACCGAAGAACGCTACTTTTATCTTCTTGAGGTCCCCGAACTTCTCGAGCATCGTGTAAACATCAGTTAACGCTTGGACTGGGTGGAACCAGTCAGTGAGGCCGTTTATGACTGGTATCGTAGCGTGCTTCGCTAACTCCTCTAAAGTCTCGTGTTTGAGTAATCTAGCCATTATACCATCCAGATATCTGCTCAACACTCTAGCTGTATCAGCTATCGTCTCCCTAACTCCTAAGTGAAGTTCTCCAGGCCTCAAGTAGAGAGCGTGACCTCCTAATTGGCTCATAGCTACTTCGAAGGAGACCCTAGTCCTAGTCGAGGGCTCCTCGAATATCATACCGAGGTTCTTCCCCTCCAAGAGCTTAGGCCTCTCTCCCCTGTAGTAAGCGTGCTTCATCTCCTTAGTCGTCTCGAATATGAGTTGGATCTCATCCCTGCTTAGATCTTGGCACGTCAGGATATCCCTACCGAAAAGACTACTCCTAGGCATAAGGTAGAGGGTCAAGGGAAAATAAAAATATTTCGTATAGATCGGAGTTTCAATTGATTAGATCATAATGTTATCTAACATTCAAGTGACATCCTAGGAAGATTTTTAATTTAGTAGGGCTGCTCCATTAGAGGCAGGTCCACCGATAGGCTCAGCTCCGCGAGGCCCCTCCTCGACTCAAGCGGAGCTCGGGTCGAGAGCCCCCCGATCCTGAATGAGACTCTCGCTAGAGCACATCAAATTTATAAGTTGAACTCGGAGACCTCACTCATGAAGAGGATCTTTCCTCTATTCTTCATCGCGGTCCTTCTAGTGTATCAACTCCCGATAATGGGTCAGGGCATAGAGGCTGCCATATCCCCGAATTCGATATCCACGAAGCCCGGGAACAGGGAGAAGTTCTCGCTGACAGTCTTCAATCGTGGGAATAGCGACATAGAGGTGAATGGGATAAGGCTCAGGATAACATCGAGAGAGCTCTTCGGGGTGCCTGTAGCGATATACTTGGGGGAGTACGCTTTCCCCTTCGATAAACCTGAGTTAGTCAAGGCTGGGAAGCAGAAGGTAATTGAGAGGACTATAGAAGTCCCCTTAATACCTTTCGCAGGTAATTTCGATGTCGAAGTAGTCGTTGAGACGACTGGGGGCAACGTCTCGACTGAGATGCGGGTCAACTTACTCTACAGTTGGCTCTCTATAGCTTTCCTCCTCATCACGCTCCTCGTGACGTTAGGGATCATCTACGTCATATTGAAGCTCTCATTGAGGAGAGTCAAGAGGGGGAAGATCTACAGGATAAGTGACTTATTGAGTGAGAGGGATAGATATCATAAGCTCCTCAAGGAGCTCGAAGGTAGGAAGGGGAAGATAGGGGAGAGGGAGTACGAGGAGCTGAAGGAGGAGTACTCCTCTAACTTGAAGAGGATCCAATCTGAGCTCGAGAGCAGGCTCCCAGGACTTCAGGATGATATAGCTAAGTTGGAGAGGGAGATAGAGGATATAAATGGGGAGTTGAGGAAGCTCAGAGCGAGAGTAGAGGTGAAGGAAGTTAAGAAAGGGGAAGTTGAAGCTGAGATAAGGAAGTTAGAGAGGTCTTTGGAGGAGAAGAGGAAGAGAGTCGATGAGCTCAGGGATCTCATACGTAGGATCAAGGGCCTCTAAATTTCGAATATTTTTGAGTCAATTTCACCGTTTTTCAGGGAGAAGATCACTCCCAGACCGTTCCTCAACTCCTCATACTTCAGATCTATGTAATCCCTAATTGATGAGGAGAAAACGGCTTTATTCTCACCATCCGACATGAAGAGTCTGTAATAATCGATCCTAACTTCATCCTCAGCTAAATAGTAAGCTGTAGCTACTGAGATCAGAGGTCTATCGGCCAGCAGGACTGTGTTCATAGCGCTCCCTTCCTTCACGAACCTCTTAGCGTGATTGAATGCCCCGGGAATGCCCCTCTCGTAAACGTAATTCCCGAGGTAGAAGCTGTCGGAGATCCCCTCAGAGTAACTGAGCCCCATCTCAGCCGCTAGCTCCATATCGTTGACAGTCCCGTTGTGAGCGAACCAGAGGTCGAAGCCCCTGTGCGAGTAGTGGAATGGATGCGTGTTGAAAACGCTCACCTCACCCTTAGACATCTTCCTCGAGTGAGCTATCAGAGAGAAGGTATCTAAGTGATTCAAGGTCTCTTTCAATTCTTCTAGCTCTATATCCTCGAATATAGGGGAAGTGGATCTGTAATACCTCGAGAATTTTCTCCCGTCCTTGAGACCGATGAGAGCATACCCCCAACCGTCATCGTGCTTCGAGCACTCCTCTCCCCTCAATTTAGAGAGTATGGGGTCGCATTCACTCGCTTTAGCTAGAGCATCGAGCAAGGAGCGAGCTTCATCTCGATCAGAGCCGATCAGTAGTAAGATCCTGCACATACGCTCCTCATACATCTCGAGGACTTAAATCTTCCTATCGTTGAGGAGTCGCTCATGCAATCGTTTTTAAAGCCTTACATCTATTTCACCAGCCCTATGGCATGCGACTAGATGGGAACCAATGCCCTTAAGTTCAGGTTCTTCTCTCTCGCATAAATCGATTGAGAAGGGGCATCTCGGATGGAATCTACAACCTTTAGGAGGATTGATGAGGTTCGGGGGTTCTCCATATACCTTAACTCCCTTCTTAATCAGTACGTCCTTCTGAACCCTCGATTCGACATCTGGGACGGGGAGGGAGAGGAGGAGAGTCGCTGTATATGGATGCATGGTCTCGTAGAATATCTCCTCAGTAGTAGCTAGCTCCATTATCTTACCAGCGTACATCACAGCTATCCTATCGCTTATATGCCTAACTGTGAGTAGATCGTGCGTTATGAAGACATATGTCATTCTGTAATTTTGCTGAAGATCCAGGAGTAGGTTAAGTATCTGGGATTGAACTGATATATCTAGGGACGATGTGGGTTCATCTAAAAATATGAGATCGGGCTTCGTCACGATAGCCCTCGCTATCGCTACCCTCTGCTG
>CAZFIJ010000033.1:0-7077 GCA_964519515.1 uncultured Nitrososphaerota archaeon | reverse complement strand
GAGTCTCATCTTTGGGAACTGAGGAGGCTGGCGTTAACGCTATAATAGAGGCCGCTAAGATAATACTTTGGGCTATAGAGCTCCCTAGAGTAGATGGTATAGGTGGAAGCGTCGCCCCTCTGACTATAAAGTCCCCTGAGTTAATAATAGCCCATCCGGATAGGTGCTTAGTTAGGTTAGATAGGCACTACCCACCCGGCCAGGATCCCGGAGTGATAAGGAAGAGGTTCATGGAGTACCTCAGGAAGACCCCGGAGCTCAAGGCTAAAGTATCTATCTCCCTTATGAAGAGGCCAACTCCCTTCATGGAGCCCTATGAATTGCCTGAAAACGATGAGTTCGTGGAGTACATTCAGGGAGTTTGTAAGAACGTGATCGGGAGGAGGCTCGAGACCTCCGTCTACTGGACAGTATCCGATGCGAATTACTTAAGCAAGCTGGGAAACATAAAGGCAGTCATAATGGGACCATCCGGTGGGAATCACCACTCCCCGGATGAGTACGTGCATATACCTTCAGTTTACGCTCTCGCGGAGATACTCAGTGAGATACTGAGGGGCTAGCTAATGACAGATTTACCCACCTTCCTGAGGAACCTCATCCTCTTTTGGTTAGTTTTATACGCGATCGGCATATTACTTGGGAGGAAGAGAGTTAAGCGCTTCAAAGTCGGATTCTTTTACCTGGAGATATCCACAGATCCAAAGCTCCTATCCAAGCCCATTGGCCTCATTTCAAGATTAATTGGACCGCTCTACAAGCTATCAATAGTCCTTACAGTAGTTTTATCTATCATATCGTCTATTTACTTAGTGAAGATAACTATAGATTCCTTATTCGGCCCTAAGGTCGCTCAGATAGTCCCAGTTATACCGGGAGTTACGTTAGATATAACGGTCCCCTCCCTCCTCTCTATATTCATCGTGCTATTAACTCATGAGGTCTTCGGGCATGCAGTTATGAGCTACCGCTTCGAAGTCCCGGTGAAGAAGATAGCATTTTTCGTCCTCTTCTTCCTTCTAGGAGCATTCGTCGAGCCAGATGAGGGATCCCTGAGGAAACTCAACCGCTCTAAGAGGATGGGAATCTATTCTGCGGGCATCTTCTCGAACTTCATGACGTTTTTGGTCTTCTTAATGATCACTATACTCATCTTCCCGGGTTTCTCCTTAGACTTGAGCTCAGCTAGGCCCTCTGGTGTCTACGTTGAGAGGGTATTCGAGGGAGGACCTTCCGAGGGCTTGATACCTGAGGGCGTGGTGATAAGGGCTGTAGGTGGTTACAGCGTCAGAGACCCCAGTAGCCTCTCGGAAGCATTGAGGAAGTTTAAACCAGGGGATGAGGTATATATCATCACTGATAAGGGTAGCTTCAAAGTTAGGCTCGGCTCTAGACCTGATGATCCAAAGCTACCTTATTTAGGTGTTCAACTTTCGCCCATCCCTTACTTCGATCCCTCAGTCCCTATGCCAGCTGGACTCTCAATCCAACTACTCGAATTGTTCCTCTTGACTATGATATTCAGTATAGGACTAGCAGCGATAAATTCATTGCCTATTCTACCCCTCGATGGCGGTCTCGTACTCTCCGAGATCTTGAGCTTTTACATGGATGATAAACTAGCTAGGAAACTCACTTGGACTATATCTGCACCATTCGCTTTAATATTGATTTATAATGCTCTCTTATTCTTCTTGGGATGATAATTTGGTAAATCCATTCTCATCCACCGTGGAGCCCCCTACGGTCGAGGACCTAATTGAGATCTCCTTCAGGAGGGCTTTCTCTAAGGGGAAGTCCCTTAAGAGGAGGAGGGATAAGATATCATCGATAAGAGAGAAAGAAATAAGGAGAATTCAGTCAATAGCTGATACAATATCACTAAAATTGGAAAGTTTTGTTAAAAATTTTCCGAATATAGATGAAATAGATCCGTTCTACAGAGAGCTCCTCGACGTCCTCGCGGGGGTGGACGAAATTAAGCATTCTCTCGGAGCGATCTTCTGGGCTTCTATTACAATAAAAAGGATTTCTAGATTTTATTATTCCTCTATAAGGAGAGAAAGTGACCCCGATAGGATGGCGAAGCTGAGAAGGGAGTTCCTAGGTAGAGCAGCCTCTGTCCTGAGGAGGGTTAGGAAAGAGATCGATTTCCTGAGGGACTCTATCCCCAAGTTGAGGGATCTCCCAGATTTCGATACGAGTTCACTTGTGGTCATAATAGCTGGGATGCCTAACACAGGAAAGAGCACTCTTCTATCTAAATTGACGACGAAAAAGCCTGAGATCGCGCCGTACCCTTTCACGACAAAGGGTCTGATAATAGGACACGGAGAAACATCTATAGGAAGGGTTCAGTTCGTTGATACACCCGGTCTCCTCGATAGACCTCTCTCAGAGAGGAATAAGATGGAGCTACAAGCTATAGCTGCTCTGAGGCATTTGAGAGGGCCAGTCATATACATGATGGACCCGACGGAGACATGTGGTTACTCTCTCGATAGTCAGCTATCCCTCCTCAAGGAGCTGATGGAGAGCTTACCTAAGCTTTACCTCGTAGCCCTTAACAAGTGCGATATTGAGGATGGGAAATTCCCTGAAGCTGAGAGGAGACTTGAAGGGATGAGAATTAGGGCTTTGAGGATATCGGCTGAGCGAGGGGATGGATTAGGGGAATTAATAAATGAGTTAGAGAGGATCCTGAGGGAATATGAGGACGGCATTCCTTCTCTCGGGAGAGCACCCTGAGATCCCAAAGGAGGAGGTTAAAGCGACTCTCGAGGCATTGAATGTGAGATATGAGACCATCGGAGAGATGAAGTCTTGCCTACTATTGGATCTAGAACCATTCGAGGGTCTTTTCCGCATCCTATCTGAGAGACTCTCATTCACGAGGAGCTTCGGTAAGCTATTAGGTTTATTTCACTGCTCTGAATTCCCGAGAGCTCTTAGCGAACTTGAGACAACCCTGATCTCGGGCAGGTTCAGAGTCACGTGTGTGAGGGTAGAGAGGAGTTGTGAATGGATCGAAAGGAAGGATGTCGAGGAGAGGATCGGGGGTTGGGTTATTGATAATAATGAAGGAGCTAAAGTGGACCTCGAGGATCCGGAGATCGAGATAATCGCTGTGATTACATCCGATCACATAGTAGTATATTTGAAGGAGGGGGAAGTCGATAGATCACTCTTCAAAGTGAAGGAGGTCTCAGCTAGGCCTTACGTCCATCCAGCATCGATGAGACCGACTTTGGCTAGGGCTATGGTGAATCTAGCCAGGACGAGGAGAGGTGATTTAGTCCTAGATCCGTTCCTCGGAGTCGGGGGTATAGCTCTGGAGATACTATCTGTTGGGGCTAGGTTAATAGGAGTAGATATAAACGAGAAGTTGGTTATTCAAGCTAAGAATAATCTCATGACTTACGGATTCCTCGATGGTTATGAACTTCAAGTCGGGGATGCCCTCTCGCTCGAGCTCGAGGGATGCGTCGATAGGATCGTAACCGACCCTCCCTATGGTAGGATGAGCAGCTCCCCTTACGTTCCGAGGGAACTCGCGAATAAGTTCGTTTCTAAGGTCCCGGAGTACTTGAGGAGAGGGGGGTGGATCTCTATCTCTCTACCAAAGGAGTTCCTAGATAGGGAGGATTTTGAGGATGCGGGAATTGATATTGTGAACTTCTTCGATTTGAGGGAGCATAGATCCCTAGTGAGGAGGATCTGGGTGGGTAAATTGCCTTAGCTTCCCTTAGAACCGTTTTTATATGTTCAGCATCCCTCTCAACTTGTGAGGGTAAAGTTCCTCGGCACTAGCTCCGCTGTTCCGACTAAGGATAGGGGGCTTCCAGCTATACTTGTGAAGACCATTGGGGACTCTATACTCCTTGACTGCGGAGAGGGGACACAGAGACAGATGATAATGGCAAAGGAGAGCATAATGGATATAGATAAAGTTGTGATAACTCATCTCCATGGGGATCATTTCTTCGGACTCTTCCCTCTGATACAGACATTGGGGATATTGAGGAAAGGATCGGAGCTGACCATAATAGGGCCCAGGAGCCTAGAACCTCTGCTCATCTCCATGATGGAGGGAACTGGATCCAAGCCCGGCTTCAAGGTCAACTTCATAGGGATAGAGAGGGGTGAGATGCGATTGGGAAATTTCACCTTAGAGTTCTTCGAAGTTAATCACAATGGTTTCGAGACTTATGGCGTGAAGATAAAGGAGAGGGATAGACCTGGCGAGTTCGATCCTAAGAAGGCTGATGAACTCGGTGTTCCTGTTTTTATGAGGGGTTTTCTGCAGAAAGGTTATGCTGTTAAGTTACCTGATGGGAGGATCGTGAACCCGAGCGATGTGATGGGACCGCCTAGGAGAGGATCCGTGCTCGTCTATTCCTCGGATACTAGGCCGACTGAATCTGTGATAAAGGCTTCAAGGGATGCTGATTTACTGATACATGAAGCGACTTACTTAAATGAGCTGAAGGATAGGGCGGAGTCAACGGGACATAGCACAGCCCTAGAAGCCGGAGAGGTCGCTAGTGCCTCTGGCGTCAAGAGATTGATTTTGACGCACTTCAGCGCTAGGTACTCAGATGAAGACCTTTTTAAGTTTCGGGAGGAGGCTTCGAAAGCATATAATGGGGAGGTCTTGGTCGCTAAGGACTTCTTAACCGTGGAGATCTAGCCCCTGCCGTAGAGTAGATCCTGCAGGGTGGCCTCATTTACCGGCTTACCTCTCTCTGTCCTAGGAGTGAGCCAATCCGCGAGGATGAGGGGATCCCCATCGTAATATATCCTGAGGACTATCACACCTAAGGGGGAGAACTCCTCATTATCCACGAGGCTGACCCTACCCACTATAGCAGCCTGCTTATGGAACCTCAGCGGCCTGATATCACCTCTCTTAGATATCAATAAGTTCCTCGCAGTATCTAAAATTCTGTTGCTCCTGAAGGAGTTCCTAAGTTTTGATAGTGGCTCATAACCATCTTTAGTCACCCTAATCACCTTAATTTCCCCTTCCTGTATCTCAAAATCATCCAGCTCCTCGCTGAACGGGACTATAGTCTTCATCGCTTGAATTACCTTCTTCTCATCCTCCGTAGGATATACCTCAGCCTCAAGGATCAATCTAATTGAGAATTTACCATCAGATCCCAATCCGGGAACCTCCTCTCCAGGAATCCCCTTAACTCCTCTATCAGCTTGGGGAAGCCTCTCCTCCTGTACTCATCCCTCGGCCCATCGTCTAGTCTCCCCCCATACTGCGTTAGAATTGTTTTCAATTTCCCATAAATTCTCATCCCTTCTTTATCAAAATCAGTCATTATTATAAATGTTTTCCCTCTAACTCTCCTCTCACCCAACTCCCTAAGATCCCTCAGGAGGCTCCCAGCATAAGTGTAATTCGCCTTTATTCCGAGGAGTGAGAGCGCCTCCTTATCTTTCGGCCCCTCCACCACTACCTCAACGGTCTCTGAAGATGCCCTCATGCTGATCTGATCCCTCCACTCCATGAGGCTTTTGAGCAGCTCCCTCGATCCCACACAGAACCCATCGACTGTAGCCGAGATAAATTAATAAAGTTATTTGGTAGCTCACCATTAGATTTTACAAAGGAGGAGGATCCATGAAACAGATAGCAAAGGTCCTGTTGTGTACGATGTTTCTGCTAACGTTAGCCAACGCGATTAATGCATCAGCCGATCCTCAGGATGTGACCATAACTAGGATGAGCATCATAGCTGAGCTATTCGAGAATACATCAGTGAAAGTGACAGTGAACGCAGAGTTAAGCATCCCCAGGAATTACAGTGGAACTGTTAGATCTATAATCTTCCCGGTAATCCCGATAGGGATCTCTATGGAGAGCCCATCTAAGGGGATATCCTCAGTGAAAGCATTGTCGCAAGATATATCCGCTCAGAGAATTAGTACGGAATCTTTCGGCGATGCTATATTGATAAACTTTAAGGAGAATCTTAAGTCAGGCAATATGAGGAACATATCCTTCAGTTTCACACTCACACCAACCACCGCTCTAGCTAAGTTCGATGATTCATACAGATTTGCTTACAGGTTCTACAAGCCTAACGTCACCCTAAATTATAACAAGTCGGTAATGGAGGCAATCCTACCTAGAGGAGCCGGTGTCACTAAGATAAGTCAGGAAGGTGCTCTGAGTATGGACCCCCTATCAGAGAGGCTCGTTGCGGTATGGATGCCTTTCCCTAACCCCAGGGGAGGAGGATGGGACTTCGTCCTTGAGTTCAAGATGATCGACCAGATCTCTCCTCAGCAATCCATCCCTCAAACGGGATCCCTTCAGCAACAGAATATGACGGGCCTTATATTCCCGCTAGTGATCTCAAATGTTATCACGGCGAGTATAACTTTTGCCGCTTCCCTCCTCTTGATGAGGAGGCAGGGCAAAGTCATCCCGATCAATATCCCAGAAGAGGGATACGATGAGGAAACCCTGGCTAGGGTTGAAGAGGCATTAGAGAAGCTAGATAGGGATGAGAGGGATCTCATAGATATAATATACAAGAATAATGGGAAGATCGAGCAGAAAGACCTACCCGAGCTCACTGGATTCTCGAAGAGTAAGATCTCGAGGATCCTCAAGAGACTGGATTCCATGGGATTCGTGAGGAGAGTATCGCAAGGAAAGACGAAGATCGTGGAGCTCAACCCGGCTCTGAACAAGATTTTGAGAGAATCTTCCAAAGGAGCTGAATGAACTTATCTGCAAGACATTTTACACAAGCTCGATAGAGAGGCTGTTCTGTCGATGGGTTATATCCTTCCCCTCTCGAATGAGCTCTTATATAACTGCCGAGCCGAAAGGTGAGGATGAGGCTATATACTATTTAAGGATAATGAGAGATCTGTAAATGGGATTAAGGTCATGGAGGACCCGAGGCTGAGAGATCTCTTGAGACCCTCTCTTTAAAAAAACGAAGATTCTTCGCCGAATGCGGGGGGTGGGATTTGAACCCACGCGGGCCCGACGCCCACCGCACCCTGAATCCGGGGCCTTAGACATGCCTCGTTCAGAAGACCATGCTG
>CAZFIJ010000032.1:0-12730 GCA_964519515.1 uncultured Nitrososphaerota archaeon | reverse complement strand
CTACGCCCCATATCCTATACTCGTAACTATCGCTATCTAAGAGAGCTCGCCCTCCCCTGAACGCTACAAAGGATCCATCATCCCTCAGAAAAGGAGGGCCCAGGAGGAATATCTTACAGAAATCCTCAATTACTACCTGTCTCATCGGGAGTTGATATAGGAAAATAATAAAAGATTATCGAGGTTCATCCAGTTTCCTTCTTCGAGGTCAGATATGACCAGAGGAGTATCGAACTTATTATAGCTAAGGAGACCCATGAAGGGATGTGTACGAATTCTGACAGGATGAATGCCACCCCTAAGTACACTAGATAGATAGCTAATCCCTTCCCGAGGTTCTTGAGCCTCCTGACGCCATGTTCCACCACGAAGTAAAGGGCTCTTAAGCCGAGGATCGCCATTATGTTCGATGTGTATGCTGTGAAGAATTCCCTAGTTATCGCTAGGACTGCTGGTACTGAATCGAAAGCGAACATTATATCGGTGGTCTCTACAGCTATGAGCGCTAATATGAGGGGGGTGAAGAGCCTCGAAGACGATCTTCTCACTATGAACTTCTGCCCCTCATACTCATGAGTGAGAGGTAGGAACTTCTTAGCGAATTGTACTACTTTATTCTTCCCCGGATCGACACTCTCAGCCCCTCCTCTCGCCATCTTATAGCCAGAGTATATGAGGACAGCTCCGAATACGTATACCATCCAGTGGTAAGTTTGGAGCAGAGCGACCCCTATGAAGATGAAGGTAGCCCTGAATATGATAGCGAAGACTATCCCGAGGAATAGTACGAGGGGCCTAGCGTTGTAAGGCACTGCGAAGTATGTGAAGATAGCTAAGAAGACGAATATGTTATCCACTGAAAGAAGCTTCTCAGTTATGTAAGCTGTTATATATTTTATGAACTCATCGAACCCGTATTCAATGAATATTATGATCGAAAAAATGAGTCCCACTCCTATCCATATCAGAGTCCACTTCAAGCTATCCCTGAAGCTCATCTCAGCGTGTTGGTAGTGCCTGAGGTCTATTATCAGTAAAATCGCTATAACTCCGTGGAACACGATCCAGAAGAGCGGATCGCTTACCTCCATGTGGCACCTGAGGAGAGGGGAGGGGAGTATATTAAAATTTTCACTCTTAAATATCTTAACAAAACTACGAATATCTTAACAAAACTACGATAAATAATCGATAAACATCGTACTCTACCTTAACTCTAGATAACAAAAATATTCTTAATCTACCTAAGGTAAATGAATATGCGTCACTTCGATCATCTAACAGCTGTAGCTACGGAATGAGTTAGAGTTTACTCAGGACATCTCTCCCCAGCCTGAAGATCCTCTCCATCACGAGATAATAGCTAACGGCCATCCCACCATCTAATACGAAGGACTCACCAGTTATGTAGCTCGAGTCATCTGAAGCTAAGAAGAGCACGAGTTTCACGACGTCATCAGTCCTCCCCAGCCTACCGAGGGGGATCAACCTCTTCCTTATCTCTAATTGCTCCTCAGTGAACTCCTCCCTTAACATGTCCGTTTCGATAGGCCCTGGACATACTGCGTTAACCCTTATCCCGTACTTCGCCCACTCTGCAGCAGCTAATTCAGTGAGCATTATCAAGCCAGCTTTAGATGGGCTATACGCTCCCGAACCGACCATAGGTATGTAACCAGCTACGGAAGCTATGTTTATTATGCTCCCTCCACCTGAATCAACCATAAGCTTGAAGAAAGCCCTCATCACGTAAAAAGCGCCGTTCAGATTGACTTCCATGACCCTCCTCCACTCCTCATATGGTACCTCCTCCAGGGGACGCCTGAGGGTGATCCCAGCTGAATTGACTAATATATCGAGCCTACCGAACTCCTCCCTCACTACTCTCTCCATCCCCTCTACCTGCATCGGATTCGAGACATCCGCTCTCACCATTACAGCCCTAGTTCCCAGAGACCTAGCGGAATCCACTACTTCTCTAGCTTTAGAATCATCCCTAGAGTAGTTCACGACGAGATTCGCCCCTTCCCTAGCTAGAGCTAGGGCTATAGCCCTACCTATCCCCCTAGAGGCTCCAGTGACTAGAGCTACCTTCCCATCGAACCTCATACTCTCGGTCTTCAGGAACCCGAATCCTTATAATTATTCACTCCGCCTCACCGCTTCCCTTATCAAACTTATGTCTATAACAGCCTCAATTATGTTCATGCTGTACCCCAAGACCCTCTCTATACTACTCATTAACATCTGGAGCCCGCTATCACTGACGCTCCTATCCCTCAAGGACTTCATCGCCTTATTTATCCTTCTAGCTACATCATCAGCCTCCCATTGATCTAGCTCGAATAGGAGCCTAGTAGAACTATCGAAGAGGTTTATCGACTCCCTCAGCTCATCTAAGATCCAATTCGGGAACCCCTTCCCCTCCGAAATTATGTTGAGGGATTCTCTAGCTATTAAGACAGCATGATCCGATATCCTCTCCATGGATCTAGCGGCTAGGAATATGTGCGGCGCTTCCGCAGCGCTCTCAAGCCCATAATCCTTTATCTTGAATGGTCTCATGAGCATGCTAGTGATCTGCTTCGTTATGAGTAAGTAAAGCTTATCCACTATCTGATCCTGCTCTATGACCCCTTTCAACACGTTCTGATCCATGTTTCGCATCCCAGAGTGAGTATCTTCGAGCATATAATGAGTATCTTCCCTCAATTTAGCTAAAGCATCGCTTAGCTTCATGCTATCTTCATCTATTACAGTATAAAATGTGAACTCCGATTTGCTCTCCCTTAGCACATCGAACCCGAGGACGGAGGATTCGAGCATCCTCCTTATGCTTACAGCCTGATCCCTCAACTCGGTATCGAACTTCAGAGTGACTATAGAGAAACCAGCTAAATATGCTGCTATTATCCTCCTCACGAAGCTCTCTACATCATCCCCTTTTCCCAATTCCATCTCCTTAGATAGTGTAGGCGTTCCTCTAGCCGGATTGCTGTAAATTCTCAAAGAGCCATCTGGCATCTCCTCGAGATATATCTTTGAGCCCTTATCCAGTCCCAGCATCTTCACCCATTCCTTAGGGACTGAAACTGTGTAAGTAGCGTTCCCCGTGAGCTGGAGGTTCCTTATGTAAAGCTTACTCATCCTCACCCTAGATACAATAATTTAAGCAGATAAAACCTTGCGTTCAGATATCTACTCTATATATTGAGATAAATACCTATATAGATAATATAGAAAAACTCGATTAAGTAATTTACTTACGAAGTGTTTATAAAATTTCCAAAAGGATGATTGATTGGGGGTCATATGAGGCGTGTAGTGATCGCGATATTGTTGCTGGCTCTTGCCCTCGTGGCAGCGTTAATCCTACTAAGAGCTCCTACGGAGACCGGGCCCACAGAAACCAAACCCACTGTGAAAGTGAGTCTATTAGGCTCAGGGGCTACCTTCCCCTACCCTCAGATAGCGGCATGGATCGATGATTTCACGAAGAAGCATCCGGAGATATCGATCAATTATAATCCGACTGGCAGCGGAACTGGACAGGAGCAATTCTTCACGAAAGTAGTAGATTTCGCTGCATCAGATCCTCCTATATCGAGGGAGAAGTGGGAGGAGTGGAAGGGTAAGTTCGTCCAGATGCCCTTCGTATTAGGCGCTGTCGTCGTGGCTTACAACCTCCCTGGAGTCGAGGGGCTGAAGCTCGATGCGGAAGCTATAGCTCTGATATACAAGGGAGAGATACAGTACTGGAACGATGAGAGGATCAGGAAGCTGAATCCAGGATTAAATCTCCCGAATAAGAGGATAATAGCTGTTCATAGATCTGATTCTAGTGGGACAACTGATGTATTCACGAGGTTCCTTCACAAAGCCGCTCCAGGTACTTGGCCTAAGGCACTAGTGGGGAAGTCCATAGAGTGGCCCGTGGATAAGCTAGGAAATGGCGTCGGCGGGAAAGGGAATCAGGGAGTAGCGGAAGTCCTGAGGAATACGGAGGGATCGATAGGTTATGTAGAACTCAATTACGCTATTGAGCTTAACATGCCGACTGCCCTAATAAAGAACAGGGATGGTTACTTCGTCATGGCGAATGAGACGACGATAATGGAAGCTGCGAGAGGGGCGGTAGCTAGCTTACCATCTAGCCCTGATGGTGACTTCAGCGGGGATCTCGATGCCACTCTTTATACTTCAGGGAGGCTGTCATACCCGATAGTATCATTCAGCCATCTGCTATTCTACACTAGCTACCCTGAGGATAAGGCTAGAGCGATAAAGGAGTTCATAAAGTACGTAAACACGGAGGGGCAGGAGAAGATCGTAAGGGGTTACGTACCGATACCTAAGGAAGTGAGGGAACTGAATCTCAAAGCCTTAGATCTCATAAATCCATGAACATTTTTATTTTTCATCTGAGTCGGGATCTTATGGAATACGAGGAGTTACTCAAAGTCGAATTGTACGCTTACCTCCCCCGGAAGGAGATAAAGGAATTGATCTCAATTCTCATACCTGAGATGGAGGCCTTGGGCTTCTTAGCCAGCCCCAGAGCTGAGGGATACGCTTTCCTCCCGGCTGGGCTGCCCGTAGCAACTCATATAAGGGCTGCCGTATATGAGGGAGCTGTGACAGTTTGGGTCAGGGGGGGTAGTGAGATAACTGAATCCTCAGCTCTCCTCAACATCAGCCCCCAGGAGTACTTCGAGAATCTGATGAAGGGCTTGAGGAAGGCTCGAGAGGTATTTATGAAGTTCGAGAGTAAGGGGATAGTGAGAGCGTATATCCCGGGGGGCGATCCGCATGAGGGTGGCGATAACTGATCGCTCAGCCCTCCTGATAGTGGATGTGCAGAGGGACTTCATGCCCGGGGGTCCCCTTCCCGTGCCCAATGGCGATTCCGTCGTGGGGCCTTTGAACGCTTTGATCGAGAGGTTCGAGACCAAGGGGCTCCCGATAATCCTGACTAGGGACTGGCACCCGAGGGATCACGTATCCTTCAAGGAGAGAGGAGGGCCCTGGCCTCCACACTGCGTCGCTGGGACTGAGGGAGCTGAGTTCCATAAGGACTTGAGGGTACCGAGAGATCCTATAATAATCTCCAAAGCCACAGATAGGGATAAGGAGGCATATTCAGGGTTCGAAGGGACTGATCTCGATGATATACTGAGAAAAAGAGGTGTTAGGAGGCTTTTCGTTGGAGGAGTAGCTACTGAGTACTGCGTGAGGGCTACTGTCATGGACGCATTGAGCTCGGGTTATGAAGTGCTAGTAGTGGAGGATACAGTCAAGGGCATCTCTCCCGAGGATGAAGCGAGAGCTAAGGAGGAGATGGTCAGGAAGGGGGCGATAATCGTCAAGTTAGATGAGATCCTATAAATTTTTTAGTTCATTCCTCACTCTTCCTCTTCTTCACCGCCCTATCGAAGACTATCCAGTTCTTATACCACTCCTCATTCTCCTGCTTCAAGTAGCTGAGGACGTTCTTCATTAGATCCTTAGTAGTCACTTCATTGATCCCGGATTTCAGTAGGTCACATTCAATTATTCTAGCTATCTTTCTAGCTATATCCAGGGGAGCCCCAGCCTTCAAGCAGCTCACAACTATCTTCTCAGGCGAGAACTCCTCTCTACTACCGTCCCTCTTGATGACGTATATCGGCATACGATCATTTGGAAAGGGGACTTAATAAGCTTTATCATAATGCACATCTCAACATCAGTTAAAATTTTTACATATTGAGAGACTCAGCTCTAGGCTCTAAATTTATTAATCTGGAGTGTGAGTAGCCCTATGAGGCCGCTCAGCCCCTTAGTGCTCACTTCGACGAAGCGATTCAAGAGGAAGAGAGTGGGGAGGGGCTTCAGTCTGGGTGAGCTTGAGAGAGCGGGTATAAGCATCGAGGAAGCGAGGAAGTTAGGTATCTATATCGATAAGAGGAGGAAGAGTGTACATGAATGGAATGTGAACGCTCTCCTCAAGCTCAAATCTTGATCGTAGATACGGCCCTCCTCGTGAAAGCCCTCAATAAAGATCTAGCTACTTTTTCCCTCTTCTTCCCTCTCACGCGGAGGATCAGGCGTCCTCCCTCTACCATGACATCCGCTACTATGCCCAAGCTCATGAGCCCCTCCCTTATGTCCTCAGGATCTATCGGCGGAAGATCGTCAGCGCAAGGACCGAATGAACAAGCGTGACAACCTAAGGAGTGGGAATCCATATTGGCTGAGCAAGCTGCGGGGAATACCTTCAGCCCCTCTCTCATAGCGATCCTCCTCAGGAAGGACTTCACAGTAGAAGTATCTATGGGGACCTGCCTCCCCTTCTTGAGGTCTTTCGACGTCAAGAGGTCTTCCAGCTCAATTCCAGCTTCTCTAAGCCTCTCAAGGATGCTAGGAGTTACCCTCAGGGCCCCCAGGACTACTCCATTGGCGCCAGCTGATTTAGCGTTCTCTATTATCTTGGGCCCCTCTAAATCAGTTACTCCGGGGATTATCGGCCTCAGAAAAAGGGAAGTGTGTATGGACTCATCCCTCAAGTTCCTTATAGTTTGGAACCTGAGCTCCGGCCTCGGGGCATATGGCTCAATTATCTCAGCTTTAATCAAGCAAGGTATCGTGACTAGAACGCTCAATTTGGGATCTATCTCCCCTAGGATTCTGGATTCCTCCTTACTTAAGTAGTACTTAGTCGAGATCTGCGTCGGGTTCCCCAAGAGCTCACTCACGACTCTCAAGTACTCGAAAGTCCTCTCCCTTATGCCAGGTAGGAAGGGTTCAGTTATTGAGCCGAAGGCTAACATAGTCCCGTACTGCGAGGGGAGGAAGAATGGGTTCGATAGGATCGCGTAAACTAACTGAAAACCGCTCAGCTTGTAGCTCTCAGGAGGCCCTCTCATCCCCATATCTTCCACGTAGCAGTACTTACATCCCAAGCTGCAACCTCTCCCGGGATGTACTGTGAGCCCGCACATCCTGGGCTCACGTCTCGCGTGCGAGTCCGCTAGAGCCTCCTTCCTCTCCCTCTGGGTGAGTTTCTTTCCCAGCTGATCTCTCAACTCCCTCTTGAGTTCGAGGAGCTCCACGAACTTCCGCATCCCGATGTCCCAGTGAGTCTCGTATAAAATAGCTTCAGGTCTCATCTCAGGAGTTCAGTGGATTTATGCTGACGGCCGAGGACCGCCACTCGGACGAGCTATTTTGGAAAACCTTAAATACAATAATATGCAATATATTGTATATGAAAACGGTCACTCTGAGGGATGACGTCTACAGGAAGTTACTCTCGCTGAAGGGAGATAGGAGCTTCTCGGACGTGATAGACGACTTAATAAGGAGGGATGTGGAGAGGAGAGTCAGTAAGATAATAGAAGTATCTATTTCCGCTGGATCTCCTGAGGAAATGGAGAGAATGATCAGAGAGATAAGAGAGGGATTCAAGGTGAGAATTTGAGGATCATACTCGATACATCATTCATTTTAAAGATCAGGAAGAGCGAGAAAGCTCTAGAATTGCTGAAAGATGAGTCTAAGGGGGCTAGTGACATCGGAATATCTATACTCTCGTTGTACGAGCTCGAGGTCGGTTCAAGCTACTTATGGCTCAAGAGGAGGGATTACAGTGAAAGATCTTGGTTGAAGGAGATCTTGAGATGGCTCACAATTTATAGGATCAATGAGAGGAGCATAAAGAGGGCTGCGATGATAAAAGCGAGGGCTTTAGCTAGAGGGGAGTCCTACCCGGATATGGATCTACTGATAGCGACTACCATCTCAGGACCGGCGAAGTTGCTCTCATGCGATGAGGATCACTTTAAAATGGCTAAAGATCTCGAGGAGTTCGATTTGAAGGTCGTTCATGTAGATGCTTAGAAAATCATTATCGAGCTAGGGCCCCTCAATATCTCTGATTAGAGTTAGTGATAACTGATACTCGAATTTACTCCGATATGGTAAGAGAATGAGAGCCTCATCGGTCCCTAGGGGGATTCTCCGTGCCCTCGCCCCCGAGCTGGATTTGAGAAGCTAGAGCACTCATTGAGGTTTCATCGTTCAATGCCTCTACCGCTTTCTTATAAACAGCTACTGAGAACTCTAGATCCCTCGAGTGAATTCTCTCACCATCCGTGTGAGCTAATGAGGAATCCCCAGGACCATAGGCCGCGGAGCTCTTCACATACTTCAAGATATAATTCATATCACTCGACCCAAGCTTCTTGAGTAAGATAGGCTTAGCTCCAGACGTTATTATCGCTCTAGCTAAGGCCCTCGGGACTGGATCCGTCGGCCTCACTGAAACTGGATCCACTGACCCTTTCAGAATTATATCGCATCCATCCTCTATTTTAATCCGTTCTAGGATCTCCTGAAGCGAATATCCCATTGAGAACCTCAGGTCTAGGGTGCACTCAGCTCTCCTCGGCAGCACGTTATCGCACTCCCCTCCCTTAATTCTAGTCACCCTCAGGCTGACGCCATCGAGCCCCCTCAGACTCTCGTACATCCCCCCTAGGCATGAGATCAACTTCTCTATAGCTGAATCCCCGGGGGATGAGGAGTGCCCTCCGCTAGCTTTACACTTCAAGAGGAGCTTGGCACCTCCTCTGTACTCTATAGCTATCCCCACTGTGTTAGTGGGCTCGCCCACTATGACGTAAGGAGGCAGCTCCCCCTTCAATAACTCCCTGACCCCCCTGCTATCTCCCTCCTCCCCCACTACAGCAGCTACCTCGACCGGCCTCTCGGATATAGAGGCCGCTACTAACATCGCAGCTAAGGGGCCTTTAGCATCCACAGCTCCCCGTCCGGATACTGTCCCTTTCCGGACGTTGACTCTAAGCTTCCCCGGCACAGTATCGTAGTGACCGAGCAGCATGACGCACCCTCCATCCCCCTTCGAGGCTATGACATTACCGACGTTATCAGAATGAGCCTCGAGCCCCAAATCCCTTGCGACTTCAACTATGACCCTCTCAGCATCCCTCTCCCTTCCCGTCGGGCTGTAAGCTCTCAGCAAAGTTAAGAGCACTTCAACTACTTTGCTCACTCAAGACCCTCCTGAGCCTCTCGGAGAGGAAAGAGCAATCCTCCTCAGTTATGCAGTAAGGCGGGAGTAATCTCACCATGTCCTCCCCAGCCTTCAGAGCTAGCACCCCCGAGGCCTGCAGGGACCTCAGGACTCTGCTGGGCTGCTTCACTCTCACTCCCAGCATGAGCCCCTCTCCCTTCAGTTCAGCGTACTCACTTATCATCGAAGCTAAGGACTCGCCCTTCTTCCTCGCGGCTTCAGGGACATTTTCCTCGAGGAAGAGTTCTACTGAAGCCTTGAGGGCAACGCAAGCTAAGGGGTTGCCACCATGAGTGCTCCCGTGAAATCCGGCCCTCAAGCCCTCGATTATCCAATCCCTAGCAGCTACCAAACTTATTGGGAATCCCGAGGCTATGCTCTTCCCAGCTATCAATATGTCAGGCTCGACTCCCCTGCTCTGATGGGCCCAAGTAACGCCAGTCCTACCGAAACCGCATTGCACTTCATCGAATATCAACACAGCTCCCGCTTCATCGCAAGCTCTCCTGAGCTCGATTAAGAAGTCGCGTCTCGAGGGCTCTATGCCCCCCTCACCTTGGACCGGCTCTAATATCACTGCAGCTATCTCATCATCGATCAAGTCTGCTGAGGAGATATCGTTGAACTCCCCGAACTCGACTTCGAGCAGGGGCAGGCCCTCCCTATACTCTCGATTCCAAGTGACAGAGAGGGCCCCTAAGGTCCTGCCGTGAAATCCGTTCTTAAAGGAGAGGAGACCTCTCCTCCCAGTGATTTTGAAAGCTAGCTTGAGGGCCAATTCGACTGCTTCAGCTCCGCTGTTCTGAAAGTAGACGTTATTGAGTCCGCTGGGGAGTATCTTACTCAAGGAGGAGAGGCACTCCTCGATAGCATCAGTCGAGAAAGTAGTGGACGCTACCATAAGTTTATCCAACTGCTCTTTGATGGCATCGACGACCTTCCTCGGCCTGTGCCCGAGGAAAGCAGCTCCATGACCAGTATGGGCATCCAAGTACTTCCTGCCCTCTGAGTCCCAGACGTACTGGCCCTCTCCCTTGATGAGCTTCAAGCCCCTGTGAGCTTGGAACCTCATGAACATTCAGACACCGCGTACCTGACTAGCTCCTCAGCGATGTCAACTCCAGTCGCTCTCGCTGCGTTCTTGAACTCAGTCACTGCATTAGCCTCTAGGACCATCAGGCCCCTCTCACTATCCTCTACTATATCGATGCCTAAGAAACCGCCGCCCAGAGCCTCGCACGTCCTCAGAACGAGGTCCTCGAGATCATCATCAGCTCTCACAGGCTCAACTCTAGCTCCTCTAGCTGTATTCGTTATCCAATGATTCGATATCCTATATATAGCCGTTAAAAATCCTTTATCAGTTCCATAAGCCCTTATATCACGACCCGGCTTCCTGATGTACTCTTGGATGTAGTGTATCCTATAGTGAGGGGAGCCTATCGCCTCCCTATGCTCAATTATGCTCCTGAGTTCCTCTTCATCCCTAGCCAATGAGACGAGCCTCCCCCAGCTCCCGTTGACAGGTTTGACGACGACGGGGAAGCCCATCTCCCTAGCAGCTCTGAGCGCGCCCTCCGGGGAGAAGGCCACAGCTGTCTTAGGGGTAGGTACGCCTGAGCTCATCAACTTGAGGGAAGTTAGGAGCTTATCACCGCACACTCTTATGACCTCAGGAGAGTTAACGCACTTCAGCCCATAATTCGATAAGATCTCAGAGAAAGTCGCTGAATTCGTGTGACTCATCGTCCTTATGAGAGCGATATCAACTTCTAAAGCTCTAGTGTCCAATCGATAGTGATTCGATGGTAAGTGCAGCAGGAGCCTCTCAGCCCCGAGCCTCTCTATAGCCCTCAATATCTGGGACTCCTCCTCTCTGAGCCTCTCGTAAACTAGAGCTATCCTCATTCTCCCCAATCCTCGAGCACTCCCCCTGCTTCTCTGAGGGAAAGGGTTCCACTGTCATCGAAGACCTCTAGAAGGGCCCCGCAAGAGTTACAATCTAACAACTCACCTGGGATCGCATCATCCGGTACCTCGAGAGTCGAACCGCATACGGGACATCTCGCCTCCATATTCGCACCTAGTGGTGCGAGCACTCGAAAATATAAGCATTACTATCGCACTTACAAGTGCGAAGATCGGAAAATACTGTTAAAGTCATTACCTAACCTCGATCGATGTGCCCTCTCCCCTCAACGCTCTCGTCACGGGTTCGTCCCTCAGACCATTCGCTATCACGACGCGTGTCAACCCGGCTACTCTAGCGGACATCATGAGCTTCCTCAACATGCCCCCTCCCACCCCCTCGATAGACCCTATCTCATCGACCCAGATGACCCTCCTGACTTCCCCATTCACAGCGACACCGTCCACATCGGATAGGATAACTAAGCCCTCAGGGCGTAATGCCTCAGCTATGCTTACTGCCGCTTGATCACCATCTACGTTCAGGATCTCCCCTCCCTTTCCCTTCGAGATAGGGGAGATGACTAAATTGTAGCCTAATCTCATGAGGCCCTCGATGAGCTCCTTCCTCACTTCGACTATCCTGCCCGTATAACCACCGGGAATCGCGAACTTCCTCCCGCCCTCTTGGACGATTATCCTCTCCTTCCTCTCAGCTATCATAATGGGACCGTCTAATCCGGAGATACCGATCGCCTTGACGCCTAAGTTCAGGAGCTCGTTCACGATCGACTTGTTTATCTTCCCAGCCATCACCATTACGTATACCTCTATCTCACTCTCATCAGTGTACCTGCTCCTCAGACCGGAGGGGGATGTCACGAACTTGGGCTCGATGCCCATCCTCCTCGATATATCACTCACTTCATCTCCCCCGCCGTGAACGAGTATGAACGGCTCGTACCTAGCTAAGTCCCTGCATATCTCCCCCAAGTTTCGGAGGGCCCTCCCTCCTACCTTGACGACGAGCATGCCCCACACCTCACGGCCTCAGGGGAGGGATCAAGAGGGCTTCAGTCTCCCTGAACCCAAGCATGAGGTTCATGCACTGGACTGCCTGCCCCGCTGCTCCCTTCCCCAAGTTATCTATAGCCGCGAAGCCCGTGGCTCTCCCGAATTTCTCATCGATCGAGAACCCTAAGTCAGCGAAATTGCTACCGATAACGTTTTTGACATCCGGGAACACTCCCCTGGGCATTATCCTTATGAAGGGCTCATTAGAGTATAGCTTAGCGAACTCCCTCCATAGAGTCCCCTCATCGACATCGATCAGGGCGTGGACGCTCGCGAAAGAGCCCCTCACCGCTCCGACAGAGTGAGGGACGATACTGACCTTGATGCGTGGATTGAACTTCCTGAGCTCTTGTTCGACTTCCGCTTGATGTCTATGCCCAGAAGGGGAGTAAGGTCTTATAGCCTGACTCCTCTCAGGGTGATGGGACCCCTTAGAAGGCTTAGAGCCGGCTTCACTGCTCCCCACCTTCAGATCCGCTATGAGGCAGTCTGCACCGAGGCTCGCGAGGGGGGCTGAGGCCAGCAGAGTGGATGTGGCATTACAGCCGGGTACGGCCACTAGAGAGGAGAGCTTTATCTCATCCCTATTGAACTCAGGGATCCCCCAAACCGATCCCCCCAAGAGATCCGGGAAGGGACGCCCCCAACCGTATCATCCCTCGTCTAGCGCGGGGC
>CAZFIJ010000031.1:0-17330 GCA_964519515.1 uncultured Nitrososphaerota archaeon | reverse complement strand
CTCCTCGACATTGAGCGGATCCTCATTGATTATTTGAGGAGCTAGGACGCTCATCGCCGATAATATTGTGTCCTCGCTCTCCCCAGTCACTCTCCTCGACGGGGATGCTTCCCCCCAACCTACATTACCCTCGTCATCTATTATCTTAACTACGACATCTGTGCTGCTGTAAGAAGTGCCCATGGATATAGTGAAGGGCTTCTTGTAGGGGAGCTCGACAGTATATACCTCAACTCTCCTGATGAGCATAACACATACTCTAGAATAAAGATTTAAGCCTTAATCGAGATCTCCCGAGGATTGCTTATTTTGATATCACGCACTCGTATCATGAGTCTTTGCGATAGCTCTCAAGTTTCTTCATCCTAAGTTGCGGTAGGTCTCTTAAATATTATTATCCATAACCCCATAAATCTGTGATAAGATAACGGAAAGCGTTAATCATTAAAAAAGTCCAAAAAGTGTATGGGATCTTATGTTTAAAGAGATTTATCGAGTAAGTGCTTGATCAATTTCCTGAGATCGATCGTCGATAGACAGCATGGGATCAAGATGAGACCGCTCAGTACGAGGAGAGAGCTGAAGATAATGGTAATGATATCGGAATATGCATATAGACCGAGGAGTAGATATAGGACTGATGAGATCATCGTCAAGATCACTGCTTTCGGAACCCTCTTACTCAGAGGCTTATGCAAGAGGGGGATCATTATGCTTAGGGGTGCTAGGTAAATGGAACCTAGAATTATACTGACTAGAATCCCCATCAATATGATGGAGAGCTCCCCATGACCTAACTTCTGCACTTCAGTCCCGAAGCTCAACGTAGCTAAGAGAGGTGAGAGCGAGTACCTAGTGAGTTCAGCTATCAATGAGTTAGATCTCACTATTTCGGAGACCTCAGGGCTCCATGAATAGTAGAATGAGTTGAAAGCGAATAGGAACCTTGACCCAGAGTAAGTCGACATCACGACCTCATCCCTGAATTTCCTCAGGAAGGAGACCTGGGGGGCGAGCTCCGAACCGTAAGCTGCTGTCGCTATAAGGCATCTAGATTCCCCTCCTGTTATTTGAAGTTGGAAGGTGCTCGATCTCGTTATACCCCCTGAGCTACCAGTCACGATTACCGTGAAAGTGCCCTGAGTCGATCCAGCTCTTATGACTAAGGAGGAAGTCCCCTCGCTCAGGGAGGGTGGGTTGAACTCAGCTCTAGCGTCCGGTGGGAGGCCTGTGACGTTGAGCCCAACTGTCCCATTCCCCTGAAGCCAATTGACAGTCACAGCGACTGAGCCAGATGAACCGGTATTTATCGAGAGGCTCTCAGGGAAAACCTTAATTGAGAAATCTCTCTTAGTCTCGAGGACTGTTCGATTCTCTGAAGTTGATTGAGTCATTGAAGTAGCTTCCTGAGTCTTTGAGGCCTCTAGGACTTTCAAGCTGAAGGTAGAGCTCCTCCTCAGCCCACCTCCAGAGGCGATTATCGTGATTGTGTAAGTCCCGGGGGAGGCTGATGGTGATGCTGAGAGGGTCATCCTCACTGTGGAATTCGGTGGGATCCTGTCGGTATCGCTAGTTATCGATACCCCCTGAGGTAAGTTCGATGCCGTCAGAGTCACGTCATCTGAGAAGCCGTAGAAACCGGATATAGTCACCCTGAAGGAGCTCTGCTCACCGGCTCTGATGTCGACAGGTGTATCGAGGACGTCCATCACGAAAGTCGGTTCTCTCCTCGTTGTCCCAACTCCCGTCGTGCTTTCAGTAACAGTTGAAGTCGTCCCTGTCGTAGTCGGGGGAGGTGTAGTTGTAGTTGTCGTGCTCTCAGTCCCGATGAAAGGACTAGTCGTCCCTGTCGTAGTCGGGGGAGGTATAGTTATCAGTGTCGTAGGTACAGCGAACTTGAGGACCCTGAGTGTGACATAAGTCCTGTACGTGAGTCCTCCCCCAGATCCCTCTATGTATATGGAGTAATCACCCGGTGGCGTTGAGGAGCTCGTAGTTATCATTACGATCTCCGGAACTTCATATATGAGCTCTACTCTAGAGCTCGGGGGAGGAGGACCTACCGTCAGGCTCACGGGATCCGAGAAGCCCCTAGCCCTATTTATCGATACCGCGAACTTAGCGACCCCTCCTTGGGTCACTTGCTGGAAGGTAGGCGATACTGAGAGGGAGAAGAGGGGAGCGTAAGTCATTCGAAGGGAGGGACGCCAGTCTAAATGGGGAGGGCTCGAGTCCTTAGAGTAGAACGCTATATTATTGTGAGGGGGCCCTACGTATGAATATACATTCCCTCGGACCATCTTGATGAGGAAGCCCTGGTATGCTACCCCCATCTCGATGATCTGCCTGATGTAAGGAGTGACATCGAACTCGATGAAGCCCCCCTCCCTAACTACTACGCCCTTCGAATAGATACCATATGGTTGGATGATCGCATCAGCATATCCGCGTTCTCTAGCACGCTCTAATCCCCTCTCTGAGTAGACTATGGTCTTCAAATCCATCACAGAATTGATTTCATCCAAATTGATTTTGTCAAAGTCCCCATGGGTCCTCCAGGTGACGGAGGGCTCGGGGATCTCGATGAGAGTGAGGGGGTAAACTGCTAATATGAGGTAAGTTTCAACATCGCTTACTCCGGGGGGGATCTTCGAGACGTAGAGCCTGAGCTTTGCGGATGAGAGAGTGTGCCCAGAGGGTACAATTATTGAAGCGGAAAAGCGCATAACAGTTTCTAGGTTTTTATCCGTGCATGTGCCTTGTCCCGCAGGAGCGCAATACGTCCCGACGAAGAGATCCGGGTCCCTCCCGTAATTACTATTGGGGGAGCTCTCGTTTATGGTGGCATCGGCAACAGGCGATATCACTTGAACTGGCATAGCGGGGCCGAGAGGATCTTCCATCGAGTTGAGATCTACCTGGGAGGCGATCCCAGGAATATAGGGAATGAGGAGGAGCAAGAAGAGGATCGATATTGCTCTTGTCATGAGATCATGTATCCCCATCATGAACTCTATATAAGCTTTCCTATCGATGACTTAATGAACTACTTATCGTAAGCTTTTTAGAATTTATTGATGAGATCATTAAAATTTAGTAATAGAAGTCACTCAACCCCAACCTCTCCTCACATCCCTCAGGGCATCGATGAACCACACTAAGGAGGCGAGCACTGATATCATCTCCGGTACAGCAGCACCGCACTCCCATATGCCTGACATATTCAAGGCCCAGGAGATCCCTATTATCAGAGTCACTGAGATAGGGTAGCTCTTCTTAGATTCATAACTGAAAGCGAGAGCTGCGAACGCGAGCACTATGAAGAAGATCAAGCTCACTAAGAAATGGAGGAACCCATAGACTTCATCGAAAGTCCCTATAAGTATAAGGGAGTAGGACGCTATTATCATGAGCTTCGATGTGAGGGGATACTTCCCGTGCATGTATAGTATCGAGAAGATCATGAAGAGGAGACCCCCCGTCACGAGGCCTATGTTGAAGATAGGAGCTACTCCACTCCTTAAAGCGTGTCCTAGATCGCTTAACGCATTCTCCTCCCACCTGAACCATGGTGAGAGGTATATCGAGAGGAATATTGAGGATAGGGGGACTATTATCGCTAAAACACCCAGGAGCGTGGCTCTCTGTTTCATATGTGGATAGCCCAAGGAGAAATAAAAAATGTTACCTCATATCAGGGGGGAGTAACTCCTTACCGAAGGTCATGAAGAAATCATCTAAACTCATGCTCCCCAAGTTCCCCTTCCCCTTGACCCTCACTGAGATCTCGCCTGTCTTCATCTCCTTATCACCTATTATCGCGACTATAGGTATTTTCTCCAGCTCGCTCTCCCTTATCCTGTAGCTGAGAGTCGAATCCGCTTTCCTTATATCTGCTCTCACACCCTTAGATATGAGGAGAGATAGAAGCTCCTCAGCTCTCTCCTCTTGGGCTTGGGAGACTGGCAAGACCCTTAGCTGAATCGGAGCCATCCACAAGGGGAAGTTCCCAGAGTAGTGCTCCAGGAGTATCCCGAAGAACCTCTCTATAGATCCCAATAGGGCTCTGTGTATCATCACGATATGCTCCTCGCTCCCATCAGCTCTCACGTACTTGAGATCGAACCTCCTCGGGAGGTTGAAGTCTATCTGTATCGTGCTGAGTTGCCACTCCCTCCCTATGGAATCTACGAGCTTCATATCTATCTTAGGGCCGTAAAATGCCGCTTCCCCCTCCATTATCTCGTATCTATATCCCTTCCTCCTCAGAGCGCCCTCTAAAGATGATTGAGCAGCCGACCAATCCTCATCAGAGCCCATGTAATCAGATCTCCTCCTCGGATCCCAAGTGGATATCTCCACTTTGAGTTCCTCGAAACCGAAGGACCTCATCAAGTACTCATTGAGATCTATGAGCCCTACTACTTCATCCTCCAGGTCCTCCTTAGTAGTGAATATGTGAGCATCATCTTGAGTGAACCCCCTCGCTCTGAGCAAGCCATGAAGTACGCCTGATTTCTCGAACCTATATACTGTTCCAAGCTCGAATAACCTCAATGGAAGCTCTCTGTAGCTCCTCCTCTTCGAGTTATAGATCAGTATGTGGAAGGGGCAGTTCATAGGCTTTACAGCGTGCTCTATCCCCTCCTTCTCGAAGACGTACATATAGTCTCTGTAGTAATTCAAGTGCCCAGAGATCTTCCAGAGAGTGCTGTAAGCTATGTGGGGGGAGTAGACGAGCTCGTAACCCCTGCTCAAGTGGACCCTCACTAAGAATTCCTCTATGATACGCCTAGCTCTAGCGCCCTTAGGATGCCACAAGATGAGGCCGGGGCCTATTATCTCAGATGGCATCGAGAAAAGATCGAGCTGAGGCCCTAAGACCCTATGATCCCTCTTCCTTATCTCCTCCCTCCTCACTAAGAACTCATCTAGCATCTCCTTCGAGGGGAAGGATATCCCGTAGACTCTCTGCATCACCGGGTTCCTCTCATCCCCTCTCCAGTAAGATGAGGAGACCTGAAGCAACTTCATGTATTTAACATAACCGGTTGAAGGTAGATGAGGGCCTCTGCAGAGATCGAAGAACTCTCCCTGCCTGTATATCGATACTATTGGCTCCTCTATCTCCTCCAAGAGCTCCACTTTATATAGCTCTCCCGCTTCCCTGAAGAGAGCTATAGCCTCTTCCCTCCTCATCTCCTCCCTCACTATCTCAATATCCTCCTCGACTATCCTCCTCATCTCCCCCTCTATCAGCTCTAAGTCCTCCTGAGAGAACGTCTTACCACCTAGATCGAACTCGTAGTAGAAGCCCTCCTCTATAGGAGGCCCTATTCCGAGCTTAGCTTCTTTAAAGAGCCTTTTGACAGCTTGAGCTAATATATGAGATGTAGTGTGCCAATAAGCCTCTCTCCCCTCCCTCCTATTGAAGTCAAGAACTCTTATCTCACCTAAATCCTCATTAATCACAGTCGAGAGGTCCAAGAGTCTCCCTGATGCTTCTGCTATTAGTCCGACGCCCTTAGGTACCACATCTAAGATCCTCTTCCCCTCTTCAGCGTCCACGATAGTTCCATCCGGCATTATGACTTTGACCAAAGGGGACACCTCCCAGACTCGGATGGATAGAGTCTCAGGGATCTCGAGCAGTTAAGAAGTTTCTCGATCCCTCCTCAAGCTGCACACCTCCCTGAAGTTCATTCTCAATATAAAAACTTTACCATAAGGGACCGCTTCAATACATCACACTGTAGAGGGCTCATAGGAGTTCACTTTCACCTCGAGAGACTATTTACTCTGAAACAAGTGAATCTAAGTCATGAATGGGGATCGCGCTGATAGTAGTGAGGCCCCTCACCTTTATTACTCCATCCCTTGATGAGAGATAGATGCTCCCTATAATACTGGAGATGCGTGGGCCCGAGGGATGGACAGTCTCTATCATCAAGTTCACTGAGAGCCTCCTGCTTCACTTCGGCACTCGTTTGAAGAGAGTTATAGCCCTTCCTAGCCCAGATGATCAAGTGTACGATTCGAATGTGCTTGTGGTGATCGAGAATCCCACGCTAGATGATGTGAAGAGAGTTATGGAGCTAGCTGTGAGGAGCGGTGAGAAACTGAATCCTTTGGTAGTGGATGAGGGGGATGAGGAAGCTGTCAGGGTCTTCATGAGCTCAGGTGGAAGGGATGTCAAAGTTAGATAAAGCCGAGATATTACTCAGGGAGGCTAAGGAAGATCTGAAGCATGGGTGCTACAATAAAGCTGTCTCAGCTTCATATTTCGCCGTTAGGCTCTTCGTTGAGAGCTTCTTGCCGGGTCTAATGACGAGGAGGGATGATAAGATAGCTAACGCGTTATTTAGGGAGGTTGAGAGGAAGGTCGGGAGAGAAAGAGCTGAAGAGATCAAATCAAGTTACCTCTTCTTATTCGATCTGAGGAAGAAAGCCGATCATAGGGCAGATACCTTCGGGAAGGAGGCGGAGGAGATCGTAGCTATAGCGGAGCGTTTGATGAGAGAAATAGGGGAAATCTTGAAATGAGGGAGCGTATGCATGTTTAAACATGGCTATCGGAGGATCTGTTAGCGATAGAGTTTCAGTGAGACCTCATTGATAGCGAATTCTGAGCATAAGCTCCGCTTGAAGAAGTGATCATGTAGATCTTAAAAGGGATTAAAGTCTCTCAATAGAATTTGACTGTCCCCTTTGGGATCATTAGAGCATGGAATGACGAATCCATCTGAGAGTGTTTTTGAATGCTTCGCCAGCAAAAAGACATGATTTTTGTGTGTAGTGCGTCGAGAGCCCAGAAGATCCCCAGTACTTAAAGAGAACCAAAATTTAATATTTTTCCAACTCATAGCGGCGGGGGATCTCATGGGGTCGATCGTCCCCGAAGTAGTGAACTTCGCTGCTAGAAATACGAAGGAAGTCGGAGACGTCCTCGGGATAGGAGCGAGTAAGAGAGTGGAGTGGGCCAAGGGATTGCTCGAGGGGGGACCCGTCAATGGAACGATATTTTACGCTGGCGAGATGTATCCCGTGATGGGATACTCTGAGGGGGCCTTCAGGATCTTGAGGAGAGTCGAAGGGCTAATGGAAATAAATCATCTCGCGAAGATAGGGCCTATCATGAGGAAGCTAGGTATCTACACTGTGGGGATGAACAGTTTATGGGGAGGAATTAATAAGAGATACGAGAAGGCTTTGCAAGATGCTGTTAAAGTTTTAAAGGGGTTAGGGGTTGAGATCGGGTTCCTCTTCGAGGATGAACCACCTTCTGGCGTGGCACTACACACATACGGCCTCCTGAGGGAGTTCAAGGAGCACGCTAATTGGGTCCGCGAGAGATTCAAGGAGTTGGGAGTTAAGAGGATCGTGACGCTCGATCCCATCGTTGCCACGGCTTTCAGGCTCTACTATCCAGAGTTCGTCGATGGTTGGGATATAGAATGCTACCATTTCGTCGAGGTAGTGGCTGAGAGGATAGCTGAATTGGGCCTGAAGTTCGATCTCGGTAGGAAGATCAGGGTGACTTATCACGACCCTTGCTACTTATCCAGGACGCTGGGGGTCGTAGATGAGGTCAGGTTCATCCTATCCAGGATAGATGGAGTTGAGCTCGTGGAACCGGAGAGGAGGGGCATATTCACGGGATGCAGTGGCGACGGAGGATTAGAACTCACTCAACCCCCTGTGGCTAGGAAGGTATCTCTCGATAGGGTGATGGAGCTCAAGAGGACTGGAGCTAGCTTAGTCTTGACTTCCTGTCCTGCTTGCATCTTAATGCTGAGGACCGGGTTCGATTCCATCGGCCATCGCATTGAAGTGGAGGACCTCGCTTCCTTAATAGCTGAGGCTATGGCTAGAGGATCTGAGAGAGTCGAGAGTGAGTTGAAGAATTTTAAGAGGTACAAAGTCTTCCCTAAGAGCCCTCATTTCGATAGTTTGAGCTTAGAAGATTTATCGAAGGTCCTCAAGATGGAGACCGATAGGTGTAAGAAGTGCGGCTTCTGCAACGTGGAATGCCCGACTTCCAAAGCGATGAATAGACTCGAGAGTAGATCATCCAGGGGGAGAGTCACTTTAATAAACTCTCTAGTGGGTGGGGATCCGGTGAGGCCGAAAGAGGTCCTAGATAGGCTTTATACATGTGTCCTCTGCGGTAGATGTTCCCAAGAGTGTCCCGCTGGCCTCCACGTCCAGGAGCTCATAGTTTACGGGAGGGCTTACGCTATATACTCGGGGACGGTCCCTTAGGGGGTGAGATCATGAGCTCAAACATAAGATCCCTGCTCTCGGAGTTGAGCAAGAGGATAGGGAAGGAGAAGATATTCACAGAGCCTGAGGAACTATACTCTTACAGTGTAGATGCTTCTACGGAGTTCAAACAACCTCCAGCCGCTTTAGTTAGAGCTAGCAGTGAGGAAGACGTCAGAGCTGTATTAGAGCTAGCGGACAGGGAGAGAGTGCCCGTAGTCCCAAGGGGGAGCGGTACCTCTCTCAGCGGTGGTTCAGTCCCAGCAGTCCCAGGAGCCATCGTGCTAGATCTCACACCGATGAATAGGATAGAGGTGAACATAGACGACGGTTACGTCATGGCTGAAGCTGGGGCTACTGTCTTAGAGGTAGATAAGGCCTGCAGGAGCTATGGTTTCTTCTTCCCGCCCGATCCAGCTAGCTCGAGGATAGCGACGATAGGCGGCTCATTAGCTGAGAACGCAGGAGGTCTCAGGGGCGCTAAGTTCGGCGTCATGAAGAACTGGGTCCTGGCCATGGAAGCGATACTCCCAGGGGGTAAGAAACTCAGGATAGGCGAGCCAGTCTACAAGTGGAGGTGGGGCCCCGATCTCATGTCCCTATTCATAGGCTCAGAGGGGACGCTGGGGGTCATAACTAGAGCTTGGCTCAAGATCTATTCGCTCCCTGAGAAAGTAGTGAGGGTCCTCGGTGTCTTCGATAGGATAGAGGACGCTGGTAAGGCTATCTCTCAGATAAGGAGGAGGGGTTACGTCCCCATGGTATTAGAGCTCCTCGATAGGGAGACGATCGAGATAGTCAATGAGTCCCTAGGCTATAACATAGAGGTAGCGGAAGGTATGGTGATGGCTGATGTAGATGGACCTAGGGAAAGCGTTTGGAGGATAGCTAGAGAAGTTGAGAACGTTATAAAGGATTGTGGGGGAAGGGCGAGAGCGAGTGATGATCCTGAGGAGATGGAGCAGCTCTACTTAGCTAGGCAGGGTGCTTATGCTGCTGTCACTAGGGCTTATCCAGGGGTGCTGCTCGAGGATATAACTGTACCCCTCTCGAAACTCATGGAAGCTCTAAGAGAGCTCGATAGGATGAGGAAGGAATACGGACTGAGGATGCCCGTCTTCGGCCACGCTGGCGATGGGAACCTCCATCCAAATATATGCTTCGATCCTAGGGATGAGGAACAATTGAGGAAAGCTAGAGAACTATTCGTAAAGACAGGGCAGCTTGCTATAAAATTGGGAGGTGCTATAAGTGGGGAGCACGGGATAGGGCTCGCTAAGAAGGAGCTATTCTTAGAGGAGATAAAAGCAGTGAGAGGAGAGGGTTACGTTGAGGTAGTGAAGATGATAAAGCAGCTATTAGATCCGAACGGCATAATGAACCCAGGGAAGATATTCCTCTGATCACTCCTTCAATATTTTTCCTATTGGGACTATCTCATCTTTAGGGGCTCGTTCGAAGATCTCGAGATATTTCCTGAGGGCCTTGGGTATCCTCACGCTACCATCCTCTCTCTGATGGTTCTCCACTATCGCACTTATCGTCCTCGTCGTAGCTAATGCTGTGCTATTCAGCGTATGGACGAACTCCCTCCTGCCCTTCCTATCCAGCTTTATCCTGAGCCTGTAGCTCTGCCAATCTACACAATTGCTACAGCTCACTAACTCCCTGTACTTACCCTGAGCTGGGAACCAGCCCTCTAGATCGTATTTCTTCGCAGCACTAGCTCCTAAATCACCAGATGCTATATTGACTATCCTATAGGGTATCTCTAGTTCCCTGTAGATCTCCTCAGCGTTCTCTATCAGTCTCTCATGCCAGTAATTGCTTTCTTCAGGCTTTGAGAAGACTATCTGCTCTACTTTAGTGAATTGATGCACTCTGAATATCCCCTTAGTGTCCTTACCATGCGTACCAGCTTCCTTCCTGAAGCAGGGGCTCAAGCCCACGTAGAGTCTCGGGAGCTCATCCTCAGTGAACGTATCGCCAGCGTGCATCGCTACTAATGGATGCTCAGATGTGGCTATGAGGTAGAGATCCTCCCCTTCTACTTTGTATATGCTGTCCTCGAACGTATTCAGGTCAACTACGCCGAGGTAATAATCCCTCCTCATCATATAGGGAGGTATGACTGGCACGAATCCCTTCTCGCTTATTTTATCCAGGGCGAAAAGTATTAAGGCTTGTTCTAGCCATACTATATCCTTGAATAAGTAGAAGAACCTACTACCTGCTAATTGACCTGCTTTAACTGTATCTATTTGTCTCAACATCACTTCGAGTTCATCAGCGTGACCCAAGGGCTCCCAATCTATTAACTCATATTCGACATTGAAACCCTTAGTTTCCTCTATGAAGGAATCCAACTTACTCTTAGGTACTTTGGGCTTACCCCAGAACCTTATAGGCTTATTATAATCTTCATTAGGCCCTATTGGGACGCTATCATCTATTAAAGCCGGCATCGACATTAAAATTGAGTCTCTCTCTTGAGATAACTTTTCAACTATACTCTCGAGCCTCTCTATCTCCTCACCGATCTCCTTAGCCCTCCTTATCAACTCATCCCTTTCCCTCGGATCCGCTCTAGGTATAGATCTGTTTATCTCATTCCTCCTCTCCCTGAGGGAATTCAGCTCGGTGACAGCTTCCCTCCACTTCCTATCTAACTCTATCGCTCTCTCTAACATATCCAGGGGGAGGAATCTCCTCCTCAGGTTCTCCCTCAAGATCTCGGGATCCTTCCTCAATGCCTCGAGGACGGACCAGCTCAATTTTGCACCCAGTCGATGGTAATGCTGACTTTAAATTATTTCCTCGGACCTTGGATCGCGAGCAGAGATGCCCCTAAGGAAGAAATTCTAGATATATGAGGATCCTCTGAGAGCCCTATTATTATGAGATCACCATCGGAAGCCCCTAAGCTCTCCAGAAGCTTTCTATCGTTAGGAGCGTATAGAGATAGATCCTCCCCCGTCTCAGGGAATATTATGCCATCCCTCACTACGAATATCAGAGCCCCTCTCCCCCCGAACCTGACGGCTTCATCCCTCAGATCTAGGGTATTGAGGTAATTGACGCACCTGACCAACGTTAAGTAAACATCCCCCCTGAAGAGCTCCATCAAACTGACCTTTATAGGTCCTAAAAGGCATTTTCTCAACTCTTCAACCTTCTCCCTGCCCAAAGGTGTGAGGAAACACCCTTCCTTCCCGCAATCTACCCATTTGAGATCCCTCAACCTATTGATGAGACTCCTCGCACTTCCCTCACCGAGGGAGATCATCGATGATAGCCTCTTCCTCCCGCAAGGGCCCTTCTCGAGAGTGAGTATGAGGAGGATCGCATGCAGTAAGTTATAATTTGGTAAGGGGCCTGGAAGCCTCTCAATTGCCGATCTCAGTTCACTGAGCACCATCAAGCCACTATAGAGTGAGCGTAAACTTTATAAGCATTATGGATGGATAATCCATCCATGATGCATATGAGCGAGAGAGTCCTCAAGGCATTAATTGTGCTCTTCTTCATCTGGGGAGTCGTATCCACATCCCTCTACTTGAATGAAGTATTAAGGGGACAGGAGGGAGAGATAAGGGTGAACATAGGGATAAGATACGATAATAGGACTGAATGGCACAACTCAACTGTGCTCAGGAGGGGAGCTACTCTCTTGGAAGCGACTAAGAGCGTCGCCTCTCTCAACTACACGGAGTACCCGGGGATGGGGTGCTTCATCAATTCCATAAACGGCGTGAGGAATGAGGGGTCCAGATACTGGATATGGTGGTACTGGGATAAGTCGATGGGTTGGGTGCTCGGGCCAGTAGCTGCTGATAAGTACCTCCTCTCCGATGGTGAGACGGTATTATGGTTCTACGAGGATACGAGTAGCTATCCACCGCCTAAACCTTAGATCGCAGCTAGATAAGTGAGGAGGCCGAGCAGGCTCGTAGTAGCCCCTAGCAGTAGGTGGAGGAGCCTGATATACCTCACATATTTTGAGATGGGCCTCCTGTTGATCAGTAATATTATCCCCGTCATTAGCGTAACTGCTCCATACCAGAGGGAGATGTAACCCAAGGAATGGTGATCGAGGATCAAAATCATTTTCTCCCCACCGGGAATAAGTATATCGGAGCCTCCTCACAACCTATTATCGATTTCAGTTGGTCGTCGTAGAAAGCGCCTACAGCTACAGTACCTAGGTCTAAGGCCGTAGCTTGTAAGTATATGTTCTGGCCCACGTGACCGGCCTCCATGTAGACGTACCTCTCCCCTCTAGCGCCGTAGCGGGAAGTGGTCCTACTGAAATCAGCCGCTATTATTATGCAGATAGGAGCTTCCTTGACCCACTCCTGGTTCAGAGACGCTCTGTAAATTTCTAAGGAGTGATCTCCCTCCTTGATAATGACTAAGGAGTGCTCGAAAGGGTTGTAGTGATAGATCCCAGCTGAGAGTCCGATTACGCCTCTCTCCCTCACTGAGACATAGATCTCGAGTGGATAAGTAGCTCCAGCGCTCGGGGCGGATCTGAACCCCTTGGGAGATGTTATCCCTTGCGCAGCCCATAGCAATTGGCTCAGCTCCTCCAGTCTCAAGGGCTCATCTTTATACTCCCTTATCGATCTCCTCTTGCTTATCGCTTCCTCAACGGAGACAGAACCCTTAAGCGCTGGATCCGGGAGCTTAATCATTCCCACCTTCTCCTCCTCAGAGACAGGCACCTCTATGCTTAAAGCTCCTGTTAGAAAGAGAAGGATTACTGTAACTGAGAGAAAGGCTGTAGATATTATGATACTCTCACGCAGCTCTGGGTACCTCACGCTCTCTCCCTTCAGGAAAAACTTTATAAGTGGTGCGGTCCCTTAGTTCGGGTGCTCGCTATGGGTGACCGTCTTTGCTGATCTCGTAGTCTTCAATACTCTCACGAGGAGATTCGAGCCTTTCGAACCCCTCGTTGGAAGGAGGGTTTTCATGTTCGTCTGCGGGCCTACTGTATACGATTACTCGCACCTCGGTCATGCGAGAACTTACGTCTTCTACGATACGCTAGCTAGGTTCCTGAGGAAGTTAGGTTACTCCCTCTTCTACCTCCAGAATATAACGGATGTGGATGATAAGATAGTCAATAGAGCTGCTGAGGAAGGGAGGGATCCTATCGAGTTAGCGAGGGAGTTCGAGAGCTACTATTACGAGGATATGAGTGCCCTAAATATAACGAGCGTAAATCTATACGCTAGAGCCTCCGATTACCTCAAGGAGATATTCGAGCAGATAGAGGCCCTAATAAAATTAGGTAAAGCTTACACAACTGAGAGCGGAGTGTACTTCGATATAACGACTTTCCCGGACTATGGGAAGCTCTCAGGTCAGAGGCCTGAGGAACTGAGGGTCCACAGGATAGAGCCAGATCCAACTAAGAGGAATCCGGGAGACTTCGCTCTCTGGAGGAACAGACCGAGGGAGGAGTTCGGCTGGGATTCGCCTTGGGGTTACGGGAGGCCCGGCTGGCATATAGAGGACACAGCGATATCTATAAAGCACTTCGGGAAGCAGTATGATATACATGGTGGCGCAATAGAACTAGCTTTCCCCCATCATGAGGCAGAAATAGCGCAAGCGGAGAGTTTCACTGGAGAGAAACCTTTCGTTAAGTACTGGATCCACACCGGTCTTCTGACAGTCGAAGGGGAGAAGATGTCTAAATCTTTAGGGAATTTTGTGACTATAAGGGAAGCCCTCCGAAAGTATGATGCGAATACGCTCAGGTTATTCCTCCTCTCGAGGCACTATAGGTCGCCGATAGACTTCAGGTGGGAGTACTTAGAGCAAGCGAGGAGCAGTTATGAGAGGATAATCAACTGCCTCGAGAACTTGAAGGAAGTGGAGATAGGGGAGGGAGGAGATGATGAAAGGGAATTCTTGAGTAAAGTCAGGAAAAGGAGGGATTCTTTCTATAAGAGGATGCTCGATGACGTAAATACTGCCGAAGCCCTAGGAGAGCTTTATGAATTAGTGAGGGATGTGAATTCCTTCTCTGAGAGGAAGGGTAGGCTGAGCGAGACCGGAAGGAGCGAGGTCTTCTCGATCTTCTCAGAGCTCCTGGATCTATTAGGCCTAAGAATCGAGGAAGGTCCTAATACTTCAATGCTTCATGCTCTAATCTCCCTCATACTTGATGTGAGGGAGGATCTGAGGAGGAGGAAGGAATACGATCTCGCTGATGAGATAAGGGGGAGGATGAGAGAGTTAGGGATCGACGTACAGGACACTCCTAAAGGAACTAAATGGAGAATTATGGTATAAAATATTAAAAATCGAAGGATATATAGTGAATATTTATGTCCTATTGGGGTAGCCATTCTTAAATTTTTGCGGAAAATATTTTTACCATTTTGGGTATGTACACTCAATTGAGTGGTAAACTTTTTAATTATTTGAGGACTCGCGGCAAGGGGGACCGAAGTGCTCTGGGAACTGGTGATCTTAGCATCCGCGACCTCGGGCATCCTGATAGCTCTACTATTGAGGTACTTAATAGCTAGAATGAACCCAGGGAATGAAAAAATGATTAAAATAAGCCGGGCTATAAGGAGAGGATCCAAAGCTTATCTCCACAGACAGTATAAAGTTATACTCTTAGTTATGATCGTCATAGGGGCCTTCGTCTACATACTGGATGTCGTCCAACACGGGGGAATACCGTACGTTTCAGCGTCATTCATGCTCGGCACTATAGCTTCCCTGCTAGCTGGTTACGTATCGATGGATGCAGCTACTGTAACAAACGTCAGAGTAGCGCAAGCAGCGAGGGAGAGTAAGGAGAAACCCCTCATCGTAGCTTACTTAGGTGGCCTCGTCTTAGGGCTCATGGTAGTTTCCATGAGTTTAGCTGGAGTAGCTGGTATGTTCTTCCTCTACTGGTGGCTCAACGGGTGGAGCGAGGTCGAGAAGATCCCTACCTTAGTTATGGGATTCGGATTCGGCGCCAGCTTAGCAGCTCTCTTCGCTCAGTTGGGTGGCGGTATCTACACGAAAGCAGCTGATGTCGGGGCTGACTTAGTTGGGAAGGTCGAGGCTGGAATACCTGAAGATGATCCTAGGAATCCAGCCGTCATAGCTGATAATGTAGGCGATAACGTCGGGGATTGCGCGGGTAGAGGTGCCGATCTATTCGAATCTATATCAGCTGAGAACATAGGGTCTATGATAATAGGAGCTGCCCTCTACCTACTGACCGAGAACTTATACTTCATCTTCTTCCCGCTAGTCGCTAGAGCTGTAGGTATAATAGGGACTCTAGTGGGCTCCCTCTTCGTCAAACCCAGAGAGGGGGAGATGCCCGTCTCTGCCATGAGGAGGGCCTTGATAGCCTCTGTGATAACTACAGCAGCCCTCTTTTACTTTGTAACATCTTGGTTTGGCCCAGGTCACGAATATCTCTATCTAGCATCCCTCCTCGGCATGGTAGCTGCTCTGATAATAGAGCTCGCGATAGAGTATTACACTGAAGTCCACGGGCCCGTCCTCGATATAGTCAGGTCGACTGAGACGGGTCCCGCGACCACGATACTATCCGGCCTCTCCGTTGGCATGGAGGCCCCAGCTATCCCAGTGATATCGGTCTTAGCGGCTCTAGGAGCCTCCTACTACTTGGGAGGGATATATGGACAGATGAATGGCATTCCTCCGCATTTCTCAGGTATTTATGGGACAGTAGCAGCTACTATAGGGATGCTCTCCCTCACTGGAATAATACTAGCTATGGACGGTTATGGCCCGATAGCTGATAATGCGAGCGGCATAATAGAGATGTCGGGGATAGAGGAGGAAGTAGGTAGCGAAGTCAAGGATGTCCTGGATGCTGCTGGAAATACCACTAAGTCCCTCGCTAAGGGATTCGCTATGGGAAGCGCTGCGATGGCATCGCTCCTCCTCTTCCAGGCATATGTAGATGTGGTCAGGATAGAGGATTTCAACTTAATGCAACCTGTCACTCTGATAGGGCTCATCTCAGGCGCCATACTCCCCTTCTTCTTCTCCAGTAGAGCCATAAGGGCTGTGGGGAGGACAGCTTGGGAGATGATAAAGGAAGTCAGGAGACAATTCAGGGAGATTCCTGGGATTTTAGAGGGGAAGAATGAGCCTGATTATGCTAAATGCGTCGATATAAGTACTAGAGCTGCTCAGAAGGAGATGATAGTCCCCAGCTTAGTGTCCTTAGTTGCCCCGATAGCAGTAGGCTTCCTCCTCGGACCCGTAGCCTTGGGGGGCTTTCAGATAGGCGTAACTGCTGCAGGTATCATGTTAGCGTTCCTCATGAACACAGGAGGGGCCGCTTGGGACAACGCGAAGAAGTATATAGAGAGGAGCGGTAAGAAAGGGACTGAGGAGCACAAGGCTTCAGTAATAGGGGATACTGTCGGAGATCCCCTCAAGGATACCGCAGGACCCAGCCTCCACGTCCTCCTCAAGCTCGTAAACAACGTCTCGATAGTCATGGGATCTGCGATACTCCTCTACTCCCTCTACTTACTCGGCTAACATTTTTTTATTTTTAAGTTCCCTCGCAGGTGAGGTGACTCCTTTGAGCAATAAGGAAATTTATAAAGCGATAATCCTATTCGGCGTAGTCAGTTTCCTCGGAGACGTGATCTATGAAGGGGCTAGAGGTATAATACCATCGTATCTAGCCTACCTTGGAGCTTCAGCTTTCCTAGTCGGTTTGATCTCGGGAGTGACGGAGTTCATAGGGATATCATTCAGGTTCATAAGCGGGTTCCTAGTAGATTTGAGTAAATCCTACTGGGCCTTTTACATCTTAGGATACGCTCTCATAGTATCGGTACCCCTCCTCGGGTTCTCTAATTCCCTCCAGATAGCAGTAATACTGATCTTGATCGAGAGGATAGCTAAAGGGATAAGGACCCCGGCTAGGGACTCCCTCATATCATTCATCTCGAGGGGGATGGGACCTGGAAAGGCATTCGGTATTCATGAAGCCTTAGATCAAATAGGGGCAGTAGCTGGGCCCTTGATGATGGGACTCATCCTCTTATATTCGGACA
>CAZFIJ010000030.1:0-22821 GCA_964519515.1 uncultured Nitrososphaerota archaeon | reverse complement strand
GCTCTCCTTGATAGGGATGCTGGGAGCTACTGCCACCACTAACCTTTATATGCTCGCTAATCCCCCCGGTCCCTACTCCCCGAACCCCTACTCCAATACCTGGCTCTCAACGATAGTTGAACCCTTCTTGATCCTCATGTCAATAGGTATCGCCGCTTCTTACGTAATCTTCCTGATCGATAGCATCAAATAACTTTTTTGACTATGAGGACATTGCAAGGGGCATTCCTGATAACGCCCTCGCTGACGCTACCGAGTAAGAGCTCCTTTATCTTGCTCACCCCCCTAGCTCCCATGACTATCAGATCGAAATCCCCTTCCTTAGCTAATTCCACTATCTCATGGACAGCGTGACCCTCTCTAATCACTTTCTCCACTTCAACTCCCTCTTTAGAAGCTGAGTTCGCGAATTTACTCAATATATCCTCTGCAGCTCTCTTCTCAGCATTCACTATCCTCAGGAAGTCAGATGGATTTATTATAGGTGAATAAGGGATGAAGGGAGTCTCAGGAGATACTATGGGCATTAGGCTGATGGAAGAGACGTAAAGCAGGGTCAATTTGCTCCCATATCTTTTAGCTATATCAATAGCTACTTCGAGAGCTCTATAGGAGTTCTCGGAACCATCTATAGGGACGAGGATCTTACTGAACATAATAAATCTTGATCTCATGTAATTTAAATTCTCTTAGATAGATCAGTTGTGCTTTTAAGTTAGCTCGAATTATATGTCTAGATGGGCCCTATAGACTTCCTCAAGCTCGGGGTCTTCCTCCTTGGTATTTCAGCCCTCATACTAGCTTCTATAGCACTTCACTTCTACTTAACTCAGCCCCGCGGACCCTATGAGAAATTCTGGGCTCACTGTGATTTCAATACCGTGATAGTAAGAGCGAATGAGGATTTGAGGAATGTATCTGTCTTAGATGTTAATGGTACCTTGATCTGTAGTTTCGATGAGATCCCAAAGGGCTCCGATAAGATATGCAAAGTCAGTGAGGAGGGTATCTACAGAGTGGTCTTGGGAAAGGAGGAGAGAGCAATTATATGTAGATCTCCAATAGCCCCTACATCAGTTCCCGGAAGAGACTGAAGTGCTTCTTGATATTTTAAAAGTTCTGCGATAAAAAAATTATCGATCTAGAGATGGATCATATCTAGCTGAGCCCCCGTATTTACTGAGCCTCCAGGTAACGTAGAATGGCATATCTTCGGGCCCTCCTATCTCTAAGAATGCCTTCAAATGCACGTACTTCTCTAAATTCCCGAGGAATTCCGTGAGATCTTCATCTCTATCGAACCCTAATAGTTTGAGCCTCTCCTCCCCACTGCAGTTCTGTATGTGGAGGGCCGCTCTGACCTTAGGCTCATCTGAACCACTATGGACTAACTCGGTCAGGAGATCGGGATCGGGGGCATATCCGAAGATCAAGAAGAACTTCTCCGCAAAGATGACCGACCCTCACCTCAGCCTCAGTATTCCTATAAAAAAATTTCGGTCACTCGACAGCTCTGCGTGAGAGGGGCCTGAGGAAGTAGCTCAAGATCATCAGCACTATCGCGAGTAACATAGCAGCTAAGATGAGGAGAAGGGGCTCACTCCCTACTCCGAAGCATATAGGGAAGAAGAGGATCACTATACAGCCACCGAAACTCAATGATGCATCCCCTGATAGTATCGCTAGGATCGGGATGAGGAGTACTGCTATGAAAGCTAAGAGGAAGCCGGAGAGTATGAGTAGATGCCCTATCTTCATCTCAGCCACCCCATCATGAATATCATGAACGTAACTATCGTCAGGATCAGAGCTAGCGCTATTAGGCCCTTCGCGACCCTCTGATCCGTCCCGAAGATTATGGGCAGGGGTCCTATTATCAAGACGCCTCCCCCCCTCACCTCCCCTTCACCGAGGGAGAGCAATATGAACCCTACCAATATGAGCAGGAAGGCTATTATCAACATCAAGATTATCACTCCGTACATGAGTCCCCCATCATATATTAGGATTTTTTTAAGCTTTTTATCTTGAGGGATCGCTCGAGTTCCATGAGTTAGTACATTGACCTCTTAAGGCTTCAAAATCAGTATTTTGGCTTCTCCAAGCTCCTAATAGGACTTCCGCTATCTCGAACCCTGAGTAGCGTGAGATGAGCTCCCTCATCCTTAATATCCCCTGAGCGTGAGAGCTCTATCCTGAGATGTTCGATGAAAACTCTATATCCTCTGCCCCCTAGATGGTGCGATGGTCCAAGCAGCTAAGGTATTCATATTACCCCCGCTCACCCCCGAGGATATAGCTAAGAGGATAAAGGGCTTCTCAAAGCTCAAGAGGGAGAATTTAGCGGGTAGGGAGATTGAAGTAGGATCGAGTATCCTCGATCTAGATCTCGAGGATGGGAGGCTCGTAGGGACGTTCGAGGAGAACTTCCTCTTATCGCTGAAGTATAAGGATGAGGTATTGAGGGCCCCCCTGACCGTGAGGACGGGCTTCATCTTCATGAGGGGCGAGAGAGCTACTTACCTCATAGTAGCTGCGAGGAAGAATAGAGCGAATAGAATAGCTGGGCAGTTATCCTCAATAATATCGGATGAGAAGGGATTCATTCAGGAGGCCTGGATCTCATCTGAGGAATTCAGGAAGTTATATGAGGGGAGGATGGGCACAGTAAAGGTCGTCTTCTTCGGGGACGTGAGGATCCCCAACGTGAGGAATCTATCCCTATACGGTGAGGAGTTGACGAGCACTAGCTTATATCAAGAATATCTGAAGTTAGGTAGGGTTTGGTACGTCGTCTTCGAGCCGGAGGATGGTCTCGTCATAGGACTGACTAGGAACTGCGTCGTGACGTTCTTCTCCAGAGTGAGTTTAGAGGAAGCCATGGCTTTCATAGAGAGGGAAATATTGCCGAGGGTGAGTATCTCGATCGAGTAATTTTTTTAAATCCGAAACTCCGAGTGATTTATGTTGAGTTACAGGGATGTCACTAAGAGATACGGTAACGTAGTAGCTCTCAAGGGCGTCACCTTGGAATTCCAACCGGGGAAAATACATGCCCTTCTAGGACCGAATGGCTCTGGAAAGTCGACTCTGATGAAAATAGCGTTAGGTCTCGTCAAACCCGATTCAGGAAGCGTTAAGGTATATGATATAGATCCATTGAGGGATCCTATAGGGGCTAGGAGGCTGATAGGCTATGTTCCAGAGGAAGTGCTCATTTACGAGAGCTTGACTCCATCTGAGTGGTTCAGTTTCGTCGGCAGCATTTACGGGATGGATAAGGCGCTCTTGAGGGAGAGGTTAGATACTCTCATAAGGGTATTCAAGATGGAGGAGCACATGGGTAAGTTAGGAGGGGAGCTGAGCCTCGGGAACAAGAGGAAGGTCATGCTCATTAGCGCCCTCATGAAGGAACCCAAAGTCCTCATATTAGATGAGCCCTTCTCCGGCCTCGATCCTGAAGTAGCTAGAGTCCTGAAGGAGATCTTGAGGAGGAAAGCTGAGGAAGGGATAGTAGTATTCTCCACACACATACTAGAGCTAGCTGAAGCTGTAGCTGATGAGATCACGATACTGCACTACGGGGAGGTAGTAGCTAGAGGCCCTATCTCTGAGCTGAAGGGGAAGAAGGACTTAGAGAGCTACTTCATGGAGGTCACTGGGCTATCTTCAGAACTTCAGGAGCTCTTGAAGGCTTTGTAGGTGGTATCATGTCGTGGAAGGCAATAGCAGAAGCTATCGCGAAGGAAGCAAGCTACAGAGCTCAGAAAGAGATGAGCAGGAGAAATTTGACGATTATGACAGCGGGGGGCATTCTAAAGTACAATATCTTCATAATATTGATCCTCTCATTCATCTCCGGGCTGACAGGTCTAGCTTCCTTCGGGGGAAGGGATGCTGTGTTATACGCCGCGATCCCCCTCTTCATCATAGAGATAATGTTGGGGACTCTCTCCATGGCCCTGAACCTCCAAGCCATAATCTCGGACGAGCTCCTCGAACCGATCCAGCACTTACCCATACGGGAGAGGGAGTTGAGGAGGGCCCTCTCGCTCCTCGGCATATACTGGGGAGGTCTAGCCCTCCCCTTCGCTATGATACCGGCTGGCCTCATATCCTCGATGATCCTCTCAGACCCCTCGATTTTCGCTGGCTACTTCGCAGCATCCATAACTGGGATGATCCTCTCCTTAGCCTTAGGTTACTTAGTAGGATCCATAGGTGGGAGGTACACGAGGAGCGTATCTAGGAGGGCTATCTCGACGCTCCTCTGGACGATCTTAATTGGATTCGGCTTCTTCATCAACTTCATCATGAGCACCTTCTTCAGTACCGTGGGATCGGATCTAGGCGTATTGAGGATAGTGCCCCCATTGAGCTTCTTGCATTGGGACCTCCCCTCATCGATCTCATCTGCCCTCACATTCGCGGTATCGCTAGCGCTCCTAACATACGGGACCTCTAGGTTCTGGCGAGCCGCGATCTCCCCAGGAGAAGCGGCTCCAGTGAGCTTAAGTTGGGAGTTGAGTTTCGGTCTTAAGAGCATCTTGATGAAGGACTTCAAGATAGCCTCGAGGAACCCGAGGATGCTAGCGCCACTGATAGTCAACTCGATCGCCCTCCCATTATTCTTAATTAGCTCGATGATCAGAGGGATTGAGAAGCTAGATATACCTGTTGTTCTAGTCCTCTCGATCTCACTAGGTGTGCTCCAAGCTACTTACTCAGCTTACTCATCCTACTTACTTGACTCAAGTGGGGCGAGAGCTCTCTACATGCTCCCAATGAGCAGGAGGAAGGTAGCCTCAATGAAAACTCTGTCTATTCTAGCTTTCAATTCTATCCCGTTCATCTTGATCTCAATCGGCCTCATGCAGTTAGGGAGCATCTGGGCCTCTATCCCAATCTACTTAATAGCTTTGACTGGCTCCGGTTACCTCAACTGCTTGATTTACGCTAAGATGCTCCCTAAGGAACCGGCTAATTGGAGCGTTGAGACCTTCGAGAGGTGGATCATAACTATCATCATGATGGTACAGACGACATTCTTCCTCTCACTACTGATAGTATCTCAATTCCTACCTATCTTTGCCCTCTGGCTTTCCTCACTGTCTCTAGTAGCTGTGTATGGGGCATCCCTATACCTCTCGCATGAGCTGAGGGACGAGCCCCTCTAGGGTATATTTTTCAAGAGCCCCTCTCCGGGGCTTTCGACGTCAAACTAGCTCAACGCTTTCTACATCTAATGCTCCGAGGCTCAAGGCATCCCTATCCAGTGGAAACGTTACTCTATAGATTATAGCCTTACCTCTACGGGGCTCCATCCGTAATTGGGACGTCCTCTAATCTGGTCGCGCTTTCAAATATTTAAGGTTCAACTCGCTTTATCCCTGCTATGAATTACGAAATTTTAACGAGTGATAATCTCATACACACTCCAGTGTCAAAATATTTAATATATATTCCGATTTGAGTGCTCAAAGAGTTTATTAGCTACTACAGTAGGTCGCAGAGGGATATCATGAAGGTCAACGAGGAACCGGTGACTGCCTTCTTGAGGGGCAGCTATAGGCTCCTGATACTCGCCTTACTGGAGCAGTCGAAGATGCACGGCTACCAGATATTGAAGTTAGTAGAGAGGATAACGGGTCACAAACCCAAGGTAAGTACTTTCTACTCGATATTGAATGAGATGGAGAGGAGAGGATTGCTCAGCTCCCATATCGAGGAGGATAAGAGGATATATGGACTCACTGAGAAGGGGAAGTACTCCCTGAACGAATTCAGATCGAGAGTAGGGGAGGGGGCCATTAGGATAGTCGATATAATATTGAGGCCTAAGTCCTTATAGCCCTCAACGCAGTGAAAATTCCGAAGAGCCCTCTCTTGACGTTTGAGACATCGAAGTATTCCCCAATTTCCTTAACGAACTCTGAAGATGTCATCATCCTCTCATATGTCGGGTATAGCTCCTTCCAAGGGGTCCTGAGCCCCCCGTATATGGGTATAGAGAGTATCGGAGCTATGTGCTTGAGGTAGAGGCCCCCCCATCTTGAAATGATTTTATTATCCGGTCTAGTGACATCTAGAACTAGAAGTTGGCCCCCCGGTTTGAGGACCCTCTTGAACTCTTCTAAAGCCCCGTAGAAATCCATTGAATCCCTCAATGAGTATGAAGCGACCACTAAATCTATTGATTCGCTCCTCACCGGTATCTGTTCGAAGACCCCTTGGATGAAGTTGAGGGAGAACTCCCCTTTCATGAGCTTGAGCCTATCGAAAGCTGCTTTAAGCATAGAGGGGATTGGATCGAGGCAATATAGCTTGGCCTTATTGAGCCTAGAGAGTAGCAGCTCTGACATGAGCCCCGGACCGCACCCAGCATCTAATATGACCATCCCATCCTCTAAGAAAGCCATATCAGCTAAGACCTTCCTCATCCTTGAGCTGTAGCCTAGAGAGATCACTTTATTGACTAGCTCATATCTCCTCACGGTCCTCTCGAGCGCATCTATCACATCGATCCACTCATCCGGCTTCAGGCCCCTCCTTTCTCTCTCCACAATGACACCCTCAGGAGGCTTCCTACGTAACTGGCTTCACGATTATTCAACTCAAGTCCCTGATTATCTCCTCCGCTACCTTCCTACCTGAGAGGAGCATCCCGCTGAATATAGGACCCATCCTGTGGAGTTGATTCAACGCTGCTACTGCCATACCCGTGACGTAAAGGCCTTCAACGACCTTACCTGTCCTCTCGACTACTGAGAGTTCGCTCAACTCTGAGTAAGCTGACCTTTCCCCGGGGACCTTGATCCCTAGGGAGGGGTTCTTCCTCTCCAATATCCTTAGCACTTCCGCATCATGACCAGTAGCATCTACTACAGCCTTAGAGTGTATGAAGAGAGGATCAACATGAAGACCCGCTAGTAGGACTGAGCTCCACTGCACGACGACGCCCTCGACCCTGAAAGGATCCTCCCTGACTATCAGATCCTCGACAGTGAGGCCATGTATCAGTTTAGCTCCGGAATCTATAGCAACAGATGCTAACTTAGCCATTAGCTCCGCAGAATCTAGCACGTATAGATCGTACTTCTCGAGGTAGCTGTATCTCACTTTGAAGTCCTCAAGTACCTTCAATGCCCTCCCATCTACTACGATCTTATGCAATTGCATCCCACCCCCTCCGATACCGCCTCCGAAACTCAACCTCCTCTCAATGAGTGTCGTCTTAAATCCGGATTTCGCTAAGTAACTTGCAGCAGTCAATCCTGAAGGACCGGCTCCAACTATTACCACATCAGAGTCGATTATATCGAGCCAATCCCTCGATGTAGATTCCCAAATCGCCTTCGAGATCCTAGATTCGAGCGGTTCCATATGCCATTGAGTCTATTGATCCTAATAAGCTTAACTTATTTTCAACATTGAGATGTCCTGAATCGCTATATAGTCAATATGGAGAGCGCTAATTGATCCAAAAAATTATTAATTATCGATAGTGCAATATCTTATGGCTCATGAGATCCTATACCTCTCCTATAGGGATGTCGAATCTCTTAACATAGAGCCCGATCTAATTATAGCTGCTGTTGAGGACTCTTTCAGGCAAAAGGGTTTAGGATTAGTTGAGATGCCACCTAAACCAGGGATACACCCTAGGAAGGATTCTTTCATACATGCTATGCCTGCTTATTTGAAGGGAAGTGATGCAGCTGGTCTTAAGTGGATCTCGGGGAATCCAGAGAATCCGAAGAGGGGACTCCCATATATAGCTGGGATACTCATTCTGAACGACCCTGAGACGGGGCTTCCGATAGCTGTGATGGATGCGACTTGGCTCACAGCTTATAGGACGGCTGGAGCTACTGCTGTAGCAGCTAAATATTTAGCCAGGAGGGAGAGTGAAGTCCTAGCTGTCTTAGGTTGCGGAACTCAAGGTAGGTCCAATACGCTGATGTTGAGCAAGATACTACCGATAAAGATCGTTAGGGCTTATGATGTGAATGAGAGATCTCTAGCGAGTTATGAAGCTTTCGTTAGGGAGAAAGCGGGTCTCGATGTGATTAAGGCATCCTCCCCGAGGGAAGCTCTCGAGGGCTCTGATGTAGTCGTCACAGCTGGCCTCCTGTTGAAGGAACCAAACCCAGTCATTGAGGCCGATTGGGTGAAGCCTGGAATTTCAGCTTTCCCACTGGACTACGACTCCTACTGGAAGTCATCTGCCATAGCCTCTATGGATAAGTTCTACACAGATGATGTCGACCAGCTCCTCTATTCCATAAGGGGGGGATGGATAAGGCCCATAGAGAAGATCTCCGGGGATCTAGGGGAAGTAGTCGTCGGTAAGAAGCCTGGAAGGGAGAATGAGAGGGAGAAGATAATGTGCATGAACTTAGGTCTAGCTAGTCATGATGTAGCCGTCGGGAAGCTCATATATGAGGAAGCCAAGAAGAGAGGCGTGGGGACTTATTTGCCCCTTCTGTGAGGTAAGACCATGTTCGATATAATAAATGAGTTCATAGAGTCTAGAGCAGAGGTATTCTTCGAGATAGCGATTAAGATATGGGAATACGCTGAACTAGGATTGATGGAGTTCAAATCCTCTGAGCTCTTAGCGTCGACCCTAGAGAGAAACGGATTCTCCGTTAAGAGAGGAGTCTCTGGGATGCCTACAGCTTTCGTAGCGAGCTGGGGTGAGGGAAAGCCAATTATAGGACTGCTAGGGGAGTATGATGCCCTCCCAGGCCTCTCTCAAAGAGCTGTCCCATGGAGAGAGCCCTTAGTTGAAGGAGCCCCTGGGCACGGGTGCGGGCACAACATACATGGCACTTCAGCTCTCGCTTCAGCTCTAGCCGTGAAGGAAGCGATGGAGAAGCTCGGTATCAAGGGGACTATAAGGTTCTACGGGACACCAGCTGAGGAGAACTTCAGCGGGAAGGTCTTCATGGTCAGGGATGGCCTCTTCGACGATGTGGATGCTGTAATCTCCCACCATCCATCTGATATGAATGCTGCAACTCTACTGAGTAGCTTAGCTGTTAAATCTTGCAGGTTCCACTTCTTCGGTAGAGCTTCTCATGCTTCCGTATCTCCTGAGGAGGGGAGGAGCGCTCTAGATGGCGTCGAGCTCATGAACATCGGGGTGAATTACCTCAGGGAGCACATCATTCAGGAAGCTAGGATCCACTACGTTATCGAGAGGGGAGGCGAGCAACCCAATATAGTGCCTGAATACGCGAGAAGTTGGTATTACGTGAGGGCTCCTGAAGTAGATCAACTGGAGAGGGTCTTCGATAGGGTAGTTGATATAGCTAGAGGAGCTGCTCTGATGAGCGGAACTAGAGTAGAGGTCGAGATCGTAGATGCTATGTATAACTTGATCCCGAACGGGCCTATCGCCACTAAGATAGTCGATAACATGAGGTCTATAGGCGTCCCTGAGTTGAGCGAGGAGGAGAGGAAGTTCGCTGAGGAAATAGCTAAGACTATCCCCATCCAGACGAAGGAAAATGAGCTGAGGAAATCTAAGAGGCCTGGATGGGAGAGGTTGATCGATAAGTTGATCGATGATGAGATCCCCGATCCCTGGGGGGATGGAGATTACATGATGGGCTCCACTGACGTAGGGGACGTGAGTTGGAAAGCCCCTACAGTAGAATTCAACACAGCTGCTTGGGTCTTAGGGACTCCAGCGCACTCTTGGCAGAGCACAGCACAATCTGGTTCCCCTTTAGCCAAGAGATCTTTGATCTTCGCCTCTAAGGTCATGAGCTTAACTGCTCTCGACCTCCTCACTGATGAAGATCTACTCGAGAGGGCGAGGGAGGATCATTCGAGGAGGCTCAGGGGCAGGGTATACAAGCCGCTCATCCCCGAGAGCTTAAACCCTCCTCTGGACTTCTGGAAGGGTCAACTCAAAGTTTAAAATTTTGACGATGAAGCCTCACTCAGATATTTCCATTCAAGTTTTTATGTGCAGTCCGATTCACATAGCTAGAGTAATTATTTAAGGAGCATATTACTCATAAAAGATATACCAAAAAACTCGATATAGGGAACGTATAGGGCTCCCTTAGGCAGCTGATAGTTACATTTATAAGTAAGCCTCCCCAGATGCCAGGGGGTCTTTATGAGGAGAGGTATATCGACCCCGGTTTTAGCCCTACTTCTAATAGTAGTGCTATTAATCGGTGTAGCTATTGGCTACTTCATCCCCAGGCCAGGAGCAGTTGAGACAGTGACAGTGCCAGGTGCTGCAACTACAGTTACTGTTACCGCTCCAGCCACAGCACTTCCGAGCGAGATACCGTTCGGAGTGATCGTATCTAGGAGCGGCACTTGGGCCTCCTCAGGCCTTCAGTCGGAGGTCATAGCTAAGATAGCTGAGAAAGACATAAATGATTTCGTGAAGGCCATAGGGCTCAACGTTAGATTCAAGTTCTACTTCGAGGACGATGAGACCAACCCGAGCTTGACGCTCCAGAGGGCTCAATCCCTCGCTGCGAAAGGGATCAAGGTTATATTCGGATCACTGACCAGCAAGCAGACTAAGAGCTTAGCTGAGTTCGCTAACACTCAGAAGGTCGTAGTCATGAGCTCAGCGTCCACAGCTCCTAGGGAGAGAGTAGCTCCTCCAGGCGGTTATCTCTTCAGAATAACTGCTGAGTCCTCAATTCCTGACTCTAAAGCCCTGCTCAACGTCCTCAAGACCTTAGGAATAAAGTACGTCGTCGTTGTAACGATAGATGATACTTATAACTTAGCAGTTAGGGATGCCTTCGTCAAACTAGCTCCTGAGTACGGAGTTACTGTATTGCTCGATGCAGTTTACCCGCCTGACATGAAGGACTTCTCAGCATTATTGGATCAAATGGAGGCGGCAGCTAAGCCTTACGTTGATAAGGGAGAGAAGGTAGCTGTATTCGACAATGGATGGCAGGAGGATCTCACTCTGCTTCTGACACAAGCTAACGCTAGGAAGAGCTTCCTGCTCAATCTACAGTGGATAACTCCTGATACTATATATCCTGCTGACGTCGTACTCAAGAACGCTGCTGATCTAGCCTCTAGAGTGAGAGTCGTGTGCGTGCAGTTCACAGCGCCGGATACACCTCTGAAGAGGAGGATAGTAGAGACTGTGAAGAAGGAGATAGGCATGGAGCCCGATATATGGGCGCTTCAGGCATACGACGCTGCTTGGGTACTCGCTCTATCCACGCTCCTAGCTGGGAAGTATGACGCTGATGCCATAAAGGCTGCCATACCTTACGTAGCTAAGATGTACTGGGGAGTGAGCGGGAATACTGAACTCAATGAGAAGAACGACAGGAAGTCACAGAGCGAGGAGATATGGGCTGTAATAGATGGAAAGATGGTACTTGTGGGTATGTACGATCCTATCGCGGATAGCATAACCTGGTATCATCCTCTAGGCTCTTAAGCTCCATCCTAACCCCTTTTTAATTTCAAAATAGCCGTAGCCCTCTATAACTCTTGCGATAGGTTTTTAAAAAAACCGTAAGTCAGTCAATAGCTCGAGATCCTGAGGAGGTAATATTTATGATATTGAAAACTGATAAGCTCGTCAAGAGGTTCGGGGGCTTGATAGCTGTTAATGAAGTCAGCATAGGGGTTGAAGATGGCTCAATAACGCTACTGATAGGTCCGAATGGATGCGGGAAGACTACTTTTGTAAATACAGTGAGCGGTTATTACAAGCCTGATGGCGGCAATGTTTACTTCATGGGTGAGGATGTGACAGGTTTACCGCTGCACAAGATGTATGAGAGGGGTTTCGTGAGGACCTTCCAGATACCCTCCCCCTTCCTCCAATTATCAGTGCTCGAGAACCTCTTGCTAGCAGCTAGGAACCATCCAGGTGAGTCCTTCTCGAAGCACTTGATCAAATCATCGTGGAAGGATTTTGAGAGGGAGATCGTGGATAGAGCAGTCCATATAATGAAGATCCTAGGCCTCGAGAACTATTGGGATAAGGAGCCAGCTTCTCTCGATGCTGGAGCTCTGAAGTTAATTGAGATAGGTAGAGCTCTCATGTCAGGAGCTAAGATGATCGCTCTCGATGAGCCGATCGCGGGCGTGAATCCTAAGCTCGCTCATAATATATTTTCGCATATAGTTAAATTGAGGGACGAGATGAAGCTCACTTTCCTGATAATAGAGCACAGGCTCGATATAGCTCTGAAGTACGTTGATTTCGTATACGCTATGCATCAAGGGAGGATAATAGCTAGTGGGACGCCCGATGAGATAGCTAAGAATGAACAAGTCAGGATGGTCTACGTGGGTGGTTGACATGCTGAGGATCGAGAACCTGAACTCAGGTTATGGGAAGTTACACGTGTTATATGATGTCTCAATAGATTGTGAGAAGAAAGAGATAGTCGCTGTACTCGGTCCGAATGGTGCGGGGAAGACGACCCTACTGAATAGTATCTTCGGGATCGCTGATATTTACTCAGGGAGCATCAAGCTCGATGGTGAGGAGATCTCTAAGCTCCCTCCCCACAACATAGCGAGGAAGGGGATCGCATACGTCTTACAGATGATAAACATATTTTCAGAACTCTCAGTAGATGAAAATTTGAGGATCGCGATGGCTTTCTCCAAGGATAAAAGTTCAGATATGCTGGATTACGTATACGAGCTCTTTCCGATACTTAAGGAGAGGAAGAAGCAGAGAGCTGGAACTCTTAGCGGGGGAGAGAGGCAGATGTTGGCTATAAGCATAGGGCTAGTGAGGAACCCGAAGCTCTTGCTACTAGATGAGCCTACAGCAGGTCTCATGCCCCTCTACGTGAGCCTTATAGCGAAGAAGATAGGTGAGATAAGGGACCAGAAGGAGTTAGGCATAATAATGGTTGAACAAAACGTTCAGAAGGCTCTTGAGGTTGCCGATAAGGTTTACGTGATTGTCAGTGGGCAAGTGGTCTTCAGAGGCTTGCCCTCGGAACTCATGAGTGAGAGGGAGATAATGAAGCTTTACTTAGGGGTGGGTGATTGAATGCAAGTCGCTATCTCCGTCGGTACCCTCATACAAGCACTAGTTTGGTCCTCCATACTTTCATTAACTGCTATAGGAATTACTCTACTTTACAGGACCACAAGAGTACCTAACTTCGCTCACGCATCCTTCGTAACGACTGGCATATATGCATCGACAATAGCTTGGGTTTTCGGCTTCCACCCGTACCTAGGCATACCCCTCGGTTTCATCTTGGGTGGTTCTGAAGCAGTATTACTCTTCTACATGTTGGAGCCCTTGAGGAGGAGAAAAGCTTCGATATTCCTACTCATGATAGCGACTCTCTCCTTCGATATCTTGATGTACGGAGTCCTCAATGTCCTAGCCGACATACTCCAATTTGAGTTCAAGATATTATCAAGAAATATCTATTTTGCCCCAATAGATTTCAATATAGGCGGGCTTCAAGGAGTAGTTTTAATATCATTTGCCGCACTCCTCGTCACGATGATAGCGCTTCAACTCCTACTCTACAGGACGAACCTCGGTGTAGCATTGAGAGCATGTATGGAGAACCCGTCATTAGCGCAGACTCTAGGGGTGAATGTCTCAAGGATGCTGCTGATCTCTTGGTTCATAGCGGGAGCTACTGCTGGGGTAGCTGGGGCGTTGCTCCCATTCTACCAGATGTGCAACGTTTACACGGGTACTTATTACTTAGCTGAGATGTTCTGCGCTAGCATAGTGGGTGGGCTCGATCACTTGATAGGAGCACCTATCGGAAGTTTCTTGCTCGGATTCGCTAAGATATTGCTTCTTTCCTCCCTGGCCTCAGTAATAGGCCCTGATGTAATAAACTACATGTTGATAATACCCTTAGGTATAATGGTGATAACGCTCGCCGCACTGCCCACCGGCCTAGCTCCCTTGATAATGAGGAGGAGGGGTGTTTGAGATGGAGCAGATATTTGGGCAGATCTTATTGTTCATTACGAGTTTCTTAGCAGTATATTCTGTGTACTTGATATTGACCGTGAGCTTGAACATACAGAGAGGGTTCGCTGGGATCCCGCAATTCGGATTGGTCTTCCCAGCAGCTGGAGCTGCGTACGCGATAGGGAACGTCTCCTCGAGACTGGCCCTATGGATCCTCGGGATAAAGACTGAGTTAGATCCTATATATGAGAGCTCGGGCGTGATAGCTCAGATAAATCCTATTCTGAACTCTCAGCCCCTTCTATCTATAGCCCTCTTCATACTATGCTTGATAATAGGTGCTATAATCGGCGCGGTCCTCGGGATCATTCAAGTAGCTCCAGCTATAAGGTTGAGGATCGATTACCTAGCTATAACGCTTCTAGCATTCGGGGAGATAATAAACGTGATCGCTAGAGCCTACAGACCATTGATAGGTGGAGAATACGGAGTGCAAGTTCCATCAGTCTTCGGATGGGCTGGGAAAAATACTATAGTCGCTATGACGACAGCTATGTTCATAGTATCCCTGATCGTATACGCTTACGCTGAGTACTTAGGGAGGACGCCGATGGGGAGGACTATGAAGGCGATAAGGGATAACGAAGTCGCAGCTGCTGCCCTAGGGAAGAGCTTAGTCAAGTATAGGGCCATAGCTATAGTGATAGGATCCGCGTTTTGCGGGGTGGCTGGCGTCCTATGGGCTTTCTTCAACGGGAGCGTGATGCCGGGACAGTTCGTGAGGTTCAATTGGACCTTCCTCCCCTGGCTCATGATATTACTGGGAGGCCTAGGTAATAACAAAGGTGCGTTAGTAGGCGCTACGACTTTCGTCGCCTTAGACAGGCTCATAACATACTACAAGCACGAGTTCGTCGGTCTCCTACCTTTCGATGTGATCTGGCTCTACCAGATCCTCCTTGGGGCTATAACAGCACTAATATTGATTTACAGGCCTCAGGGAGTGCTTCCTGAGAGGCCGTATATACCGAAGGATATCAGGGAGAGAGTGAAGAGCAGCCTAACTAGCGCCTCCTAACTCCCTTTTTATTATTCACCTCTCATTCTTCAGCGGGTCGATACCTTGGAGAGTTTAGCTAAGCTCAGGGGTTGGGAACCGCCAGCTGGCTGGTTGAAGATAACGACTTTAGAAACGCATACGGAGGGGGAGCCTCTCAGGATAATAACCTCGGGGATCCCTTATATCGAAGGAAACAACTTGCTGGAGAAGAGGAGGTACTTCATGGAGAATTTAGATCACATAAGGAGAGCCCTAATTTTAGAGCCCAGAGGTCACGCTGATATGTACGGTGCGGTGATAACAGAGCCTTCCTCTCCTGAAGCGCACTTCGGAGTGATATTCATGCACAATGAGGGGTACAGTACTGGATGCGGTCATGCAGTGATAGCTTTAGCTAAAGTAGCTGTACTAACTGGTATCGTCGATGCTACTGAGCCCCTAACGGAAGTGAGGATAGAGACGCCCTCAGGTCTAGTCAAGGCTTATGTTGAGGTCAAAAACGGCAAGATAGGGAGAGTGAGATTCAGGAACGTGCCTTCCTTCGTTTACGCTCTCGATAGGGAGGTAGAAGTTGAGGGGATCGGGAGGATAAGATATGATGTAGCATTCGGAGGGGCTTTCTACGCTTTCGTCAACTCAGAGCAGCTAGGATTGAAGTGCGTCCCCGAGGGGTATAGGGAGCTCATAGATATGGGGATGAGGATAAAGAGGGCAGTCATGAGGAGCTTGGATATAGAGCATCCATTTGAGAGGGATCTCAGCTTCCTATACGGGACTATCTTCGTATGCCCACCTATGGATGAGGGGTCCCACAGCAGGCACGTCACGATCTTCGCTGAAGGGGAAGTCGATAGGTGCCCCACTGGGACTGGTGTTAGCGCGAGGTTACCCCTCTTACTAGCGAGGAACGAAGTTAGCATAGGTGAGGAGTTAGTATTTGAGAGCATAATAAATACGAAGTTCACGGGAAGGATAGTTGAGAGGGTGAGATATGGGCCTTACGAAGCTGTCGTACCTGAAGTAAGTGGAGATGCATATATAATAGCTAAGAACACGTTCCTCATAGATCCAGAGGACCCCCTGAGATATGGGTTCTTCCTCAGGTGAATTCTATCTTAAAGTTAAAAAAATATACGAAAGGAGGGGCACCTTCGGTCCTCTCCCCGGAGGAGCATGAAGAAGTCTCTTTATCGTTAAAATTTTTTTAATTATCTCATCCGCCCTTTGTCGAAACATAATGCTTAAATCTAATATGGATCCATAAATAGAGCCCCGATTTGGGGGGTTGTGCATGTCGGGAGAGGGATCGAGTGGAATTGTTCCAAAGGAAGTCTTCGCGAGGAGGGCAAGTGGCTTAGTAAGGGAAGCCAGCCTGATAGATGCCTTCTCCTTCGGTTTCCTCAATCAAGGACCAGCTGTTGCTATATGGACATTACTAAGCTGGGGAATATGGCTCTTCCCATCTGGGGATATACTGAACTCCATATGGATAGCTACTTTCTTCGGGGTCTTCGGAGCTGCTCTCGTGTGGGGGATCTTAGGAGCTTCTATGCCTAGAAGTGGAGGGAGCTACGTCTACAACACGAGGATATTACATCCAGCGATAGGGATGGCCGTTAGCTTCGCTGAATATTTCGTTTGGTGGCTATGGGGGATAATATTAGCTCCGTGGGTCGCCGATCCCGGGTTGACTACTCTCTTCGGGATGTTGGAGATGCCTGAAGCAGCTGAGTGGTGCGCAACTCCACTAGGGATGTTCATAATAGCTTCTATAGTGAACTTCCTAGGCTATCTATTCACTTTCTATGGCTTGAGATGGTACCTCTGGCATCAGAGGACGATGATGGTACTCTCTATAGTATTCCTCGTGATACTCGGCGCCATACTGGGCATGCACTCTCACGAGGAGTTTGTAGCGGCTTGGAACGCGATGGCAGCTCAATACGGCTCTCTAGATTATGAGAGTATGATAAGTGCAGCTATGGAAGCGGATCCTAGGGTCTTCGCCCCTACAGCATCTGTAGTCGCTGGGACCCTCGGCTTAGTTGTAGTGAACGCCTGGTGGGCTAGATACGGTCTCGATCTGAATGTCATGGCTGGTGAGATAAAGAGGCCCCAGAGGAACATAATGATAGCTCAGGTAAGCTCTGTAGTTGCTCCAGCTATATTCGTCCTCGCTTTCGCGATACTCTTCCCGAGCGTCGTGGGGAGGGACTTCATGTACGCTCTCTCAGTAGCTGATAACGTGGGCTTAGATGACTACAACATGCCATTCCCACCCAACTTCATGGGGATCACGAGAGTCTTCCTAGACATATCTAACCCGCTGCATTACGCTCTAGCTATAATTGCTGCCCTGAGCTTCATAATATGCGATTACATGTACATCCCTCTGGGTTACGTAGCAGCTAGCAGGATAGCTGTAGCTTGGGGTATGGACAGGATGGGGCCCAAGTGGTTCTCTGAAGTGAATCCTAAGTGGGCATCACCCGTGAAGAACTTGACCTTCTTCTTCATAGTCTCTGAGCTAGGGATAGCTCTTTACAGCTTCGGAGGAGCTGATCCAATATCTTCATTGGACTGCCCAGCGACGGAGGGCCTCTCCTTGTGGGGAGTAACTGCATTAGGCGCTCTGATATTCCCATTCGTCAAGAAGGTCAGATCGATATGGGAGACCTCGCCCTACAGGAACTGGAGGATAGGGCCCCTTCACATAATAACGATAGCTGCTCTGGTAGACCTGGCTTACATCGCGATAATAGAGTACTTCTACTACACGACACCTGAGCTCGAGGGGATAACTTTAGAGGGATTGATAGCCTTCTTGTTCGTTTGGACCGGTGGCATGCTCTGGTGGGCATATTGGAGGTGGAAGAACAAGAAGGAGGGCATAGATATAGATCTGGCGTGGAAGGAGCTACCTCCGGAGTGATCCTACCCACACTATTTTTTTATAAGGAGTCAATTTGCGGTAGAGAGGTGACAATATGACCAGGATACTCTTCGTGACCGATGTCCACGGCTCTGAGTACGTATTTAGGAAATTCCTAAACGCGATCCCCATATACAAAGCTGACGTCGGCATAGTCCTCGGTGATTTAGCTGGTAAGCTCATAATACCGATAGTGAGGAACCCGGATAATACTTACGTGAGCACTTTCTTCGGGGGTACTTATAAGTTCAAGGAGAAGGAGCTCGATGATGTCAAGAAGAGGATATCTATAGCCGGTTACTATCCGATAGTCGTGACGAAGGAGGAGTTAGATGAGATAGAGAGGAACCCTGAGCTCAAGGATAGGCTCTTCGTCGAGAACATAAAGGCTAGGTTGAGTAGTTGGATCAAATTAGCTGAGGAGAGATTGAAGGAGAAGAACGTGAAGATATTCATAGCGGCTGGAAACGATGATCCGATGGAGATAGAGGAAGTCCTGAATTCAAGCGATTTCGTAGTGAACGCAGGCATGAAGAGAGTCTTGGTTGATGAGCATCATGAGATGATAACACTCCCTTACTCTAACCCGACTCCCTGGAACACGCCCAGGGAGGTCCCCGAGGAGAAGCTTGAGGAACTGATAGAGGATCTCGTCAAGAAGATCGAGAATATGGAGAATGCTATATTCAACTTCCACGCCCCACCATACGATTCAGGCTTAGATCTAGCTCCTAAGCTCTCCAAAGATCTGACGCCCTCAGTCAGCGAGATGATACCCGTGGGCAGCATCGCCGTTAGGAGAGCTATAGAGAAGTACCAGCCCATGATGGGGCTCCACGGCCATATACATGAATCCAAGGGCGTTTGCAACATAGGGAGGACTGTTTGCTTCAACCCGGGGAGTGAGTACGGTGAGGGGATACTCAAGGGAGTCCTAATAGATATAGAGAGGGGGAAGGTCAAGGGATATTCATTCGTATCGGGGTGAGATCATGAAGAGGTTCAGGTTACCTTCTGAGATACCGATAGAGGAGTACCCATCTCCTGAGGAGTTCATAGAAGAGGCTACAGCTATAGTCGAGGGGGCTAAGGAGAGAGGTATCACCCTCAGGGTGATAGGGGGAATGGCTATCTACATGCACAGTAAGGAGTATGAAGACCTTTGGAAGAGGCTCAAGAGACTTGGAGCTAAGGTCTTCACAGATATAGATCTAGCCGGTTATTCTAAGGAGAGAGATAAGATAGCGAAGTTCTTAGCTGAGAGAGGATATGAAGTAGATCAGAGGCTCCTTATGTACTACGGTAGGGTCAGGCAGATCTATTACAGCGAGAGGATACCGATGGTCGAGGTCTTCTTAGATAGGTTAGCGATGAATCACACGATAGAGTTCAAGGGGAGGCTTGAGAAGGATCCGTTAACGCTTCCCTTAGCTGAACTCCTCTTGGAGAAGCTTCAAATAGTCAGGATGAATGATAAAGACTTCAAGGATTCTATAGTCCTCCTCAGAGCTCATGAACTAGGCTGGGATGATGACGATAAGGTGAACTTAGAGGCGTTCAAGATACAAGGCCTCTTCGATGACTGGGGATTCTGGTACACTGTGACGACGAACCTCCAGCTGCTCAGGAGCAAGTTAGACGAATACGATATTGAGGAGCCTCATAAAGTCGTAGTGAGATCTAGGATAGATGAACTCCTCAAATACCTGAATGAGACCCCCAAATCTAAGAAGTGGGAGAAGAGAGCTAAGGTAGGGACGAAGGAGAAGTGGTATAACGAAGTGGAGGAGTGGCATTAGACCTCACAGCTCTCAGGGGCAAGGAAGAGAGTAGCATTATGGATGAAGCTAGGAAGAATGGGACCTCGGGCTTAGATATCTCCCAGAGGATCCCGCCTAAGTAAGAGCCCACTGAGTGAGATAAGCCAGTGATCACAGTGGCTGTCCCGAAGGCAGTGGCTCTCCTATCCCTAGCTGTGATCTCACTAATCGAAGTACCGAAGGAGACCTCAGCTAAGGAGAAGAGAGCGATGTAGTAGAGCGAGATAAAGATGAAAGCTGCGTAAGTCCTCGAGAAGACCCATAGCAAGGAGAAGACCCCTGAGAAAACGAAAGATAATGTCAAGCCCCTCAACCCCCCTATCTTCATCACGAGGGAGCCCGCAGCGATGCTCGAGATTGAAGTGAGGAGTTGAGCTACGAAGAACATGTATTCTATCTCCTCTATGGAGAAGTTCATGGACTTCTCAGCGTAAATAGGTATTAGGGGGGAGATCAACCCATTAGCTAAGTTGAATATCGAGAGGGAGATGAGGAGAGGTATGAAAGTCACTCCGAAGCTCGAAGTTCCCTCTAGTTTCGGGGGTTCCCTCAGTAGAGTAGCTCTAATTGCGAGACAGGAGAGACTCGCGACTATCCCCAGTATGAAGAGGGGATCGAAACCATACGATGGGATTATGAAGGATCCGAGGAGGGGACCGACCGCCCATCCTAAATTGAGGAGGAAGTTGTAGAACCCGAATGCCCTAGCCACCCCCAACTTCTCCGAGGACTCAGCTATCATCGAGCTGAAGGATGGGTTCTGGAGGCCGGCGAAAAATGAGGATATAGCTACTGCTAAAGCGACAGTGAGCCAGTCCTTGAGCAAGAGCATCGAGATGAAGAAAGGTATGAATGTGGATGTCGATAATAAGATAATTATCTTCCTCCCGAATCTGTCCGAGAGGAGGCCTCCCGGTAGCTGAGAGAGGGCCCAAGCTACGTTTATCAGTGAGAAGCTCATCCCCACTTCTGATACGCTAGCCCCCAACCTCTCTAGGTAGAGGGGGAGGATCATCCACCATGAGCTGAAGGCCACATCTATCACGAAGGAAGTTATAGAGAGCACTGATACGTTCCTAGAGCTCACGACACATCCTCAAGCCTAACATCTCAGACATTAAATCTATTACTGTGCGAGTCTCACGAACCCCATCGGATCTCCCGATCCCGCGAGGAGCTCGGTCAATATGAGGGCAGTGGACCGGATATATTAGATCCTGTGAACTCCTCACTGCTTTAGATCTATCTCAGAGATTTCACTAGATCCCTCAATTTTAAATTTAGGAGCTGTGAGAGAAGCAAGTTATGAAGAGGGTAGTGATCTTAGCGAGGGGAGAGGTCCAGAGGGTCGGCTATAGGGATGAAGTAGAGAGGATCGCTAGGAAGTTGGGCCTCACTGGTTACGTCGAGAACTTGAAGCCTTATGACGTCAAGATCGTCGCGGAAGGTGATGAGGAGAAGCTCAAGCAATTCATTGAATCAGTGAGGATACAGAAGTTCCCTATATTCGTCGAGAGCCTCGAGGTCAGCTGGCAAGAGGCGACAGGTGAGTTCAGCTTCTTCGAAATAAGGAGGGGAGATTGGACGGATGAACTCTTCGAGAGGCTGGACGCAGCTGGGAGGCTTCTCTACAGGAACGTTGAGCTGAGCGAGAGGGCTGTTGAGTTGGGGGAGAAGAACTTGAAACTGAGCGAGAGGGCTGTTGAGTTGAGCGAGAGGGCTGTTGAGTTGGGGGAGAAGAACTTGAAACTGGGGAGAGCCATCCTCAAAGCTATAAGGGAGGAATCTGAGAAGACCAGAGAGGAGATAAGGTTGCTTAGAAGCGATCTCAGGGAATACATTGAGGAGAATCTCAAGGAGATACGCGAGAGGATAATAGAGATAGAGAAGGCCCTCAGGAGGGCTGGAATAATGTGAACTCTCGACAATCCCGTTGCCGCGGTTATCCGTAGTGAGAGGCTCTAAATCCTCGAGATTCTACAGTACATTGCCCCTCGCATCGATATCACTATGCGACCCCCATCCCGATCATCTGCCGCAGATCATCGATGATTTGATCGATCCTCTGGCCCATCGGGACTGTGAAGCTTTTTCATCGCCGACGAGCCCCTATGAGAGTAAGAGTACTGATGCTAGAATTAAGTGAGAACGATCCTTCACACAGCACTGAGAACTCCGTTAAAACGCGACAACACTCTAATAGGCGTTCATAAGGGTCTATGATCCCTCAAATCGATCGTCAAGACTCCTGAGGTGAGCCCGGGGAGTTCGCGAGCCCTCGTCTGGGGAGTCGCCTCTCAGTACTTTAGGTCGGCTCGCGGAGAGTTGAGCGAGAGGCTAGCTCGGAGACATCATACTAGGGACTGAGGGTCTGCGGGAAGTCCGTGAGGCTCATGAGAAAGAGGCCTTGAAACCTCGAAATCCATCCGGTAGGGGAAACCCGAGGAAAGCTCCACTACCTCCCCTGAGAGTTCTAAAAGAGCTCTAGATCCTCAGATTTCGCTGAGTGATGCTCACTCGATGCGGGCGATCGCGCAACCTAGATCGTGAGCCCCGAGATATTAATATCGTCTATTGCAATACGATTTATGTAACCAATATGCTTAAAATATAATTATAGTCGCGTGAGAGGGAGTGTGATTCGCATTGAGAGTATCGATATTCGGAGCATCCGGGTACACGGGCGGCGAGCTGCTCAGGATATTAGTCAATCATAAGGGAATAGAGCTCTCCTTCCTGACCTCTAGGGAGCACGCGGGCAAACCCGTTCACTTAGTTCATCCCCATCTCAAGGGGCTCTTGAAGTCGAAGTTCTCATCCGTGAGCGAGGCGATGAGGGGGGACTGCGATCTCGCTTTCCTCTCCCTGCCCCCGGGCAATTCCAAGGATCTGACGCCAACGCTACTGGAGATGGGGATCAAGGTCGTCGATCTGAGCCCGGACTTCAGGTTGAGGGATCCCGAGCTATACGAGAGATGGTACGGTTGGGTGCATCCCTTCCCGGACCTCTTGGGGCGACCAGTTTACGGGATCCCTGAGTCCCATAGGCATGAGATAAAGCTCTCATCTCCAGCGACAGTCCCAC
>CAZFIJ010000029.1:0-3875 GCA_964519515.1 uncultured Nitrososphaerota archaeon | reverse complement strand
CGACACGACGCTCTTCCGATCTAAGATTTGTGTTCGAAGCAGCTCTATTCAGCACTCAGATCCTTGACAGTAGCTTCATCTGAGGATCTCCTCTGCTGAAGCTTGCCTACGGCACTTTCTCCCGCCTCGATGGAGGCCCCTGAGAGCTCCCCCGTGAGCTCGATCGCCACTCCTTATCCTTCTCAAGGCGATCTCGTGCAGACTTCGATGAACTCCTCAAAAAAAGGTGCGAACTCCTGTTCTATCTCCTTCCTGTCCTTCTTTTCTTCCTCCTCAGTTCCAAACCTAGAGAAACATATTAAATTCTTCAGATAGTTGTTAAAAACATAAATTCTCGGGAATTTCTTTTCAAATGTTTCTCTATGAGATGGAATCGTCTCTTCTTGCTTTGTTTTAGATTTAACCATGTTGAAGATAAGCTTAGTCCTCTCATACACCGATGTCTCCTCCATTGATGCGATTCTGGGCAGTTCCTCCAACATTCTCTTCGTCCTATACGAATCCATCATAGTCGGTCTGAGGGGGACTAAGTAGATATCGCTCGCGTATACAGTCAGCGTAGTATACTTCCTATCGTAAAAGGGTATCGTATCGAGTATCACGAAGTCATATTCATCAGCTAACCCACTATCTCTCACGATCCTGCTGAACAAAAGCTCTTTCTTAGCTCCAGGACCAAACCACATGTTATCTATAACGTTCGAGAGTTCGGAATCCGAGGGCAATATATCTAAGCTGAGCTCCCCCATCCTGCCTTCAGCTATGTATTCCCGGTATTCAATCCTTCCCTTCGTGAGCCCCTTTATCAGATTAGAGATCGTCCTCTTCTTTTCCATCAGGTCTATCGCTCTATCCTCACCCAAGACGTAGAGGGATAAGCAGACGCTCGGATCCATGTCAATTAAAAGGGATTTCTTACCGGACTTCCTGAGGAAATAGCCGAGAATTAGGGATATAGTGGTCTTTCCCACTCCTCCCGCAGCTGAGAAGACTCCAATTATCTTACCCAAATAGCATCACCTCCCTCTTACGAAGGTTGACTACAACTACGTGAAACCCCTCTCTCTCAGCTATTCTCTTGAGGGCCTCGACCTCCTCTGAGGAAAAGCCCCTAGTCACATGAACTAGCACAGGTATGTATCCGTAGATATCCCTCAGAACTAAGACCTGATCAAGCCCTTCTTTATACTGAGAGTCGAGTTTTATTTCAACAGCTACCTTTTCATCCAGGAGAAGGTCTACCTCTACGTAAGGAAGTCCTTCCATCCGAATAATCTTTCTAACTTCAGCCTTTATGCGATTTCCCAACCTGAATCCCACTAAATCCTGCACATCCCTCTCACTTCTCGCTTTTGAAAGGTCTTCAATAGAGTCCCTTAACACTTTGACGAGCAGTGATACCTCCACAGATCTGAGAACCGAGTTAAGGATAAAAATCTTCTCACTCTAGATTTGAGGGCAATGAGTCCTCGACATTTATGACTGTGTATCGAACCTGGCTGATGATTACATGCAGGAGGTTTCTAAACTGAATATTCGATCGCCGGATGGTCTTGAGCAGAATTCAGAGCTTTTAATGCTAGAAGACGCCTTCAACACGAGGATCCAAAGGTCCAGCTCCCCTTGATACGATCTTACATATACTTATCCGAATCTTGATCGTCCTCTCCTCGAGATTATCCTCGTACTCCTCAGGAGGTTTGAAGGACTTAAGAGGCCCCCATACTTGAGCATGAGATCCTGGGATGTCTCTCGAGGGACTTATTGTAGGGAGTCTCGCGATAAGCTGACCCTCTCCCAGATAAAGTTAGAGTACTTACGAAAGCATGATCTGCTCTATTCTCTAGCAGTCCTCATAGTCCTGTCAAGCTCCTCCTCAGTATCCGAGATGAATGGTAAGTTGAAGCTTAACAAATCCCTTTGAGGAATCCCCCCTTATATTCCCTCATAGTCTCCGATCTCTCCGCTGGCGTGGGTGTTCCAGGCTCGAGGGCTCTCGCTAACCTTTCATCAAGTACAGATTAAGAGAGTTATGATAACTTCACGATTGAGCTTATGTCTGAGATCTGCGGGCAGTATTGCTGTCTCATCGATCTCTCATAAATCCTTCTTGATCATCTCCCTCAGAGCGAAGATTGAGATCACTTTCATCTCTCTTTCCATAGCTTCATCAATCTATTGAAGCCCCATTCCTCTTTAATCAGCATTCTTCCAAGCTCACTGTCTGTGGAAATGAGTAGAGGAGCCTATGTTAGGTTCAATGTATTCTTTTCCTCGTGAGGAATTCTGAGATCAGGGATAAGACTCGCTGAATACCCCCTTCCCTCAGCCCATCGTGAACTCCCTTGACAAGTCGAGCCCTTCCCATATCGAACGGATTTCGAGGGCCCCGTAAAAACCTACTCTAGTTCTAAATATAATCTATCCCAGGTCACCCAGCGATAGTGGTTTATATAAGCGGGCTTTGGGATCGTGAAGATGACCTTAATATGCGAAGCATACCCTTAATGGCATTGAGAGGCGTATCGATGATATTGAGTCGACTCTAGAGAGCTGTCCTCCCTACGGAGATAAATCGGGCGCTGATATTCACATTAAGAAGCTGAATGATCACACTCGTCGTGATAGCTGACAAGAGAGGAATATCTCTAGGGTGATCACGGTTTATAGAACGAGAAGAATGGATAAACTTATAGAGCGAGAGTTCTTGGGAGAGGCTAGGATGAAACAAGTGGCACAGTTTATGAAGGTGTGTTATACGACCCCGAAGCAGATGTACTCTACCTTCACTTCATGGATGGAGCTGTGGAGGAGGCCCTTGAGGCAGGAGACAGTCATCTTAGAGCTGGATGAAAAGGAGAGGATAATGGGGATAGAGATATGGGACGCATCTAAGAGAGGGGTATGGAGGAGCTCTTAATAATGGCTGCGAGCACGGGCTCATGAGAGCGCTGAATAAAGGATCTCTATCATATATGGGGCTTTGGTAGAGTGGGAAGGCCCTGACTCCTCGTTTACCAATTCTTCGGCGTATCGGACTTCATCGAGAGCCTCGCTCGACTCCATAGAGGTTTTAAAGGAGGGGAGTAAGTGATAGATGAGTAACTCTATCATCGTTAAGTTAAATTAGCGAGATACTTCAGTTTATCCACAGAAGAACTCGAGAGGAGAGCTCTGAGGCTCCCCATCTCGGATGAGTTGAGGCTCGTTAGGGCTGAGAAATTACTCATTCTATCCAAATAGGAGCGAAGAGCTTTGAGGACCTCATGAGGCTTATTGAGGAGGATGAAATAAGCGATGTGAATGCTCACGATGATATAGTCAAGCTCGATCATCTGGAGGATCGTGAAAGAGAGCTCGAAGGTCTGTTAAAGGAAGTTGAAGGGAAAATCGCGAAGTAGAGAAGAAACTTGATGATCGAGGGCGAGTATTGGCTATCTAGATGGAAAAGATGGGAGTTTCTTACGGTATCATCGGAGCTTTTGGGAGGAATTCCCCGTATCAGGATCTGAAATTATAAAATAAAGATTTTCATTGGTCTTTTTCATAAAAATCTCGAAGGGTGAGAGTATTCTTAGGAGATGATCCGCTAATCGCATCGCCCTAAATGAGAAAGATAAAAGTTAATAACTGCCTCCCCAGATTTCCAGAGAGAAATGGAAAAATCTGACAGGACAGCCATATACTATGCTAGATACTATGAGGTGAAAAGGGGAAGGCAGAACCCACTTTTCCAGGAAAGTGAAGGAATTAATGCTCCGAAATATATCCCTATACCTGTACCTAAGACATGGGTCGGAGGTAGCGGCTCGAGAGTAATAGCTCTTTTCAATGAGGGAGGGAAGAACTTAGTGTGCCCGCATTTCTGGGAGTTA
>CAZFIJ010000028.1:0-17010 GCA_964519515.1 uncultured Nitrososphaerota archaeon | reverse complement strand
GATGGGCTATCAATTCAACATCAGTCTCGCTGATCATACCATCGATATGCTCCAATATCCTGTGAGGACTCAGTGGTTCATTGGGATTTCAAGACTGCTCTCTAAATTGGAACTCCGCGGAATTCAAATCGTTAATATCTTCAAAAGCTCCTCTACGCGTACCTTGAAGTTGAAGGGTTCTGGGAGATCCTCCCTCACCCCTACTCTCTTCGATCTTATTATGAGGCTCGTATCAACGCTCAATCCATGCCTCAACTGTAGCTCCTGATCGCGATCGCATAAGAAAGCCTTATGATAACTCTTATCCACACCTAAATATTTTGTGACGCGTCCAGGCCCATATATAGGTTTACTGAGGGGCTCAAACGTCACGGGATTTATGGGGATTATCCCCCTTATCAGTACTGCCCCCAGCTCCCCGTCCTCATGAGCGACTATATTGAGGAGCCACTGCTTGTGGACTCCGTAAATTAGAGCGGTACAAGGTTCACTTCCCATAGTCCTAGCTAGATCACCTCCCTTCCTAGCCCTAGATGCTGGATCCTCGGGACCGAAGTAAGGCTCCACTTCTATTATGATGCCTGCAGTCTCTCCCCTCTTGTTCAAGATGACTTTGCCGAGTAGATCCATCGCGACTAAATCAGGTCTCCTCCGGAAGAAGCCCCGTTCGAGGACGTCCCCCATAGGCCCCTCTAGTGAACTATCGAGATCTTTAAAGAGAATCTTAGGGGTCCCTCTGATCCAATTGATGAGCGGGAGATAAAGCTATTATAGTTCGCTTCAAATATACCGGATGGATAGGCTCTCAACGGGGATAAGGAAGCTGGATGAAATGTTAGAGGGCGGTATACCCAGGGGGTTCCTCGTAGCTATAACAGGAGAGCCCGGGACTGGGAAATCGATATTGTGCCAACATTTCGCGTGGCAAGGATATGAGGAAGGGGATAAAGTCATATACGTGACTACTGAGGAATCGAGGAGTTCCATACTAGAGCAAGCTGAACTCTTAGGGATGGACCTGAGGAAGGGGGTCGAGGAGGGGAGGATGATAGTGATAGATGCCCTACTCGCTACCGATGAGTGGAACTTGTCCTCCTTAGATCCGGAGGCATTAGCTCAGAAGGTCATATGTGCGAAGAAGAAGCTCGGATATGGGAGAGCTAGGCTCGTGATAGATTCCTTGAGCGCTTTCTGGTTAGATAAACCAGCTATGGCGAGGAAGTACAGTTATTACATAAAGAAAGTGTTCAGTAAGTGGGATTTCACGATATTAGCTACATCTCAATACGCTATATCTACTTCTGAGGCATTCGGTTTCGGGATAGAACATATAGCTGACGGTATAATAAGGTTCAGGAGGTCCGTCAAGGGAGGGAGGCTCAGGAGGTTCTTGATGATAGAGAAGATGAGGCAGACTGATCACGATCTCAGGATGTATGAGATAGAGATAATCCCAGGGATGGGGATGGAGATAATAGGACCAGCTGAATTCTCTAAGGAGGATTATGCCCTCCCTAAGAAGGTCATGGAGAGGATAGCTGAAGCTAAGAGGAAGAGCGAGTCTGAGGTGCCATGATGGATCACTTCTCGAGAGCTGATGTCAGAGAAGCTTTGGTCGATTTCCTGAGGGGGAGATGGGTCTCAGTCCAAACTGAGAGTGGGTTCAGGAGGTACTTAAATGGGAGACCGTTGAGAGTGAGAGATGAGCTCGAGCTAGAGGAACTTCTCCGCTCTTTGAAGACTGTCAGAACTCTCTATGGGACGATAGAGATATATAAGAGGGTAGAGAGCAGAGAGGATGTCTACGATGAGGGGAATGTGTTATCTGTGACGCCCACTTGGGATATAGATAGTGAGATAGGGAACTGGAGGGCTACTGTCGAGGTGATAAGGGAGATCGTAAATTTCCTGAATGAGGAGGGAATAAAGAACTCTGTATTCATAATTTGGAGCGGTAATGGGGCTCATGTGCACATACACCCTCTATCTATATCTTTGGACGTCAATCCGTTGGATATAGCTTGGTCCATCACTGAGTACGTCAGGCTGAAGCTGGAGTCGAGGGTAGAGGAGATCAGGAGGAAGTATAATGTCGAGAAGTTAATTCTAGCAAATGAGATAATGCCGAGGAGGGTCTTCACAGCTCCTCTTTGCTTTCACAGGAAGTTGGATGTCATCACAGTCCCCATACTTCCAGAGGACTTGGATGATTTCGATATAAGCTGGACTTCCCCCGGGAATTTCAAGTTCTCGAGAGATTGGAATAAGTTCTCCAGAGGGGAAGCTGATGCTTTAGCTAAGAGAACTTATGAATCGATCGGAGGATACCCCATAATGAGGAGGAAGGGGAAGAGGCTCGAGGAGATGCTGTGGTTCAACGAGCCCCCGGATTTCCAAGGTCTATGATGAATTTCCTTGGGAGTCGGGAGTGGATGCTCTCATCGGAGCATGTCATGATCTCGAGGACAGTCTCACTGAAACTAGAGTAGAATAACGGGAATCTCTATGAATCTTCAAGCGATATGATGGAGAGTGAGCTCTCTTACTTTCTACCGGTTTAAGCACCGCTCTCACTACTAAATGACTATCGCTTCTCCCATCCTCTCTCACGGCGTAATAACTGCAGAGGACTAGAGCTGAGTACATAATGAGTCGTAAATCCAATAAAATGCGGGCTCTCGGCGGATCTCGCCTCCACGCGAGATGAAGTGAGAGACCAAAAGTAGACTTTAGAGAGTTCTACGATCCCCTGAGAGATTCATCGGAGCGAGATCGTGACTCGAGCTCAGGAGCTCCTCTCCTGAGAAAAGAATAAATAAGATGAAACCTCAGAGATGGAGGGTGCCCCTAATCTGTGACTCGCAACTCAAACAGAGATTTCTCAAGCTTCTCAAGGAAGATGAAGAGTTCAGATATACGGTAGCTGGATATCTCGGTCTTGAGGAGATCCTCAGAAGGCTTGATAGACACGAAGAACAGCTCGTAAAACTGAGGGAAGATATGAACAAGCTTAGGGAAGATATGAACAAGCTAAGAGAGGATATGAATAAACTGAGGGAAGATATGATCAGGGGATTCGATCTCATAGAGAGGAGGATATCCGCTTTAGGTGCGAGATGGGGGATCCAGACTGAGGAAGCATTCAGAGAGGGGTTGAAGGGGATACTCGAGAGGGAGTTCGGCGTCAAAGTTGAGAGGTGGACTGAGAGAGATGAGGAAGGTATCGTTTACGAGCACCCGAGTGAGATTGAAGTGGATGTAGCCGTTAAAGATGGGAAGATAATGCTCATAGAGGTCTCATCTCACGTGAGGGCATCTGATGTCCTGATCTTCAGGAGGAAGGCAGAGTTCTACAGTAGGAAGACTGGAGTGAGAGCTGATAGGATGATAATAGCGACACCTTACGCTGATGAGAGGGCCCTCAAGACAGCTGAGGAATTCGGAATCGAGATATACACGAAAGTGTGAGATCCTCTCGAGACCTATGTCTGGATCTGCTCATCGATTACGGATCATAGGACGCTGACCTGAGGGCGATAATTTGAAGAGGATAGAGATAAAGCCAGTGGACCTCGACTTAACCCTCTACCCATCGTTCGTCCTCTCTATCTTTGATCGATCGAACGAGACTTATGTGAAAGTCGTGGGAAGGAAGAAAGGATGTAAGATGAGAGTTGAGGGGAGATTCCTGCTGACGGAATGCGAGGAAGCTTTATACTGGAGCGGAGCTTGGTTCATAGATATCTTGGATTCAGAGGAGACTGAATTACCGTGGCTCTTGAATTCACTCAGAGCGCAGTATCCGAATCTAGGGCTCTCAGTAGATCCTCACGACCCACTCCACATCTTGATCCCTATCTTCCTCTCTCAATCCACTAACTATCATGGGAACGTGATCAAGTGGTCTAGGAAGATCTGGGAGATCACAGAAGATCCATTTGAAGCTGTTGAAATAGCTCCAAAAGTAGCTGGGAGCTATCAATTGAGGAGGCTCAGAGAGTCATTCCCCTGTCTATCATCAGCTATCAGTGAGGATGTCTGGACGACTAGGAGGGAGATGATAGAGTGTAAGTACTGCGGACCTAAGGTAGCTGACGCATTCCTCCTCTTCGGGATGGCCGATACTACATCAGTCCCAGTGGACAGGCACTTCATATCTATGGCCAGGAAGCTCGAGCTCTGGGATTTCGAGCTCCCGAAGCGGGGTATGTGCAGTAAGCATGAGTGTCACGATTGCCCCAATGAGAAGTGCATCAGGCGACTAGCATCAGGATCATTAGGAAGAGTAGCTGGATGGGTCCAGACAGCATTCTACCTCCATGAGAAGCTATATTGCTCGAGGAAATTGTGTCGAGAGTGCTTGCTCAGATCTGAATGCATCCTGAGGTCGGATTAACTACTCAAAACTAAGCTCTTGAAGGGATCCCGTTATTCACAGCTTCCATCATCCCAATCCGTTAAGACATAGCTCCCTGAGGAAGTCTATCAAGATTCTAATGCTTAATCAGTAAGATTCCATCTTTCTCTAAGCTCATTAATAGCTGTTCCGATCTCTACTTCCTCCTCACACATCTCCCAAGATCCAGCTAGTTCATCAATGCCTATATAGCTTTCTTATGGCCTCGCAATGCTCCCGGTCTTCTGAGTCTCTCATAACGACAGCTATTTCATTCAACTGTAAGTCTCTTCTCTGCCTTCATGGTCTTGTACATCATGCTATCTTGCGATGTCAAATGCTTTCCAGTCGAATAAAGTGAGTTCATAACGATCGCTTCCAGCATCTCCTGCTAAAGGACTAGAGAGCTTCGGAGGGGTCTCCGAATAGAGAGCTGCTCACTATATCCCCGAGACGAAGCTCAAAAAAGTTTATTATAGGAGGGAGCTCGGTCTCAATAGAGCTTCACGTTCGATATCCTCTCGTAAATTCCGATTACCTCCTTCTCACCCAACATAGCCATTCCGCTAACCTCTATGAGCATAGAACCGCTCTTGAAAAGCGTCCCTTGAATTGACTCATCTATCTTGAATTTGATGAACTGATCCCCCCTCCTCATTACCGAACCTATCTTCGATATACTCGCTACTGCCTCATCCATGCTGAATCCATCTATGAACTTGTTTACGAAGTAAACGCTCTTACCATCTCTCGCGCACCCCAGCTCCACTAATGGTTGCTCTATCTCAGTAGCTAAACCTCTCCCGCATGCACCACAATTCTCATCTCTCTTCAGCTCCAACAAGTTGAAATCCATACTTCTAAGATCGATGAAAAGGAGCTTGCCCTTCAAACTCGGCTCCCCGCTCACTATGAGCTTAGTAGCTTCAGATACAGCTATAGCAGATGTGAGGAACGTGATGCTTGGGTGGACGCCAACAGTAGCACATCTAGGCATGAACTCATCCCGAAGCCCGGAGTAGAAGCATTCTAGACAGGGGGTCTCTCCGGGGATTATCGTGCTCACGACACCGAACATCTCGACAGCCGCTGAGAATATGTAAGGTTTCCCCTTCCTTAAAGCTGCTCTATTGATTATGTAACGCGTCCTTATATTGTCCAAACCATCTATGACGAGATCGACATCCTCTATGAGCTTATCTATATTCTCATCCAGGATGGGAGTAGCGATAGCATCTACCTCTACATCAGGATTCATCTTATTTAGGGAAGCCTTAGCGACTTCTACCTTAGGCAGTCCAACGTCATCTGGGTTGAAGAGGACCTGCCTGTGAAGATCTGTCCCTGAGACTATATCCCTATCGACTATCCTGAGGAATCCGATGCCCATCCTCGTTAAAAGAAGAGCTGCGGGCGTCCCCAACCCGCCCATCCCTAGGATCGCTACTCTAGAGCTCTTAAGCCTCTCCTGACCTATCAAACCTATATCTCGAAGTACTATTTGCCTAGCGTAGCGATCGATATCATACTCTGTTAACAAGATCTCCCCAGTTAGCTGAAGCCTCGTATTTTTTAAATTACAGCGTGAGTCCTTGAGCGATGTCAAGCCTTCATTAATAACCACCCTAATTTAGTCTTTATAAGTACATACTCTCCATTCATTTTCCTCCCCTTAGCTAAGAATTTTATCTTGTTCTCAGTTCTCTCTAGCAAATCGTACTCACCGGAGTCCCATATCTTCACTTCACCAGCTCCGTACATACCCTCAGGTATCCTCCCCTCGAAATCTATGTAAGAGAGATCGTGATCCTCCGTCTCTATAGCTAACCTCTTGACCCCCTTCTTCTCAGGGACTCCCTTGGGCAGCGCCCAAGATTTCAGCACGTTATCCATCTCGAGCCTCAAGTCCCAATGCAACCTCTTAGCGTGATGCTCCTGCACTACGAACCTGGGCATGAGCTTACTCGATTTGAGCTAATAATAACTCGATCTGAGCGGAGGGTAAAGCTTATATATGGGTAGTTCCGGAAGGCATATGGTCGATTCAGTTCCTCGATCCGAGTAAGCAGGCTCTAGCTGTCATAGGAGCGGGTAAGATAGGTACAGCTATTTTGAGAGCGTTGAAGGATGAATGGAACGTCATAGGGACTGGGAGGAGCGATGAGACGATAGAGAGAGTGAGGAGGATAGGAGCTATAGCGACTAAGGATAATGCGATGGCTTGTAGGATCGCTGACGTGATAATACTCTCAGTGAAGCCCTCCCATCTCAGAGACCTCCTCCCCCTCTCTAAGCACTTGGAGGGGAAGTTAGTCATCTCAGTCTTAGCTGGGGTCAGTACATCAATCTTAGAGAGCGAGTTCCCCAAGGCTAGAGTAGTGAGAGCGATGCCCAATATAAACGCGATAATCGGAGCCTCTGTAACTGCGATATCCGCTGGGAGGAGCGCTAAAGAATCAGACGTGGAAGTAGCTGAGAGGATATTCAGGAAGTTAGGAGATGTCTTCAGAGTGCCTGAGGAGTATATGGACCCGATAACAGCATTGATAGGGAGCGGTCCCGCTTTGATAAGTGAGATAATAGATGCAATGCTCTTAGGCGCTGTAGCAGCTGGTATGCCCAGGGAGCTAGCGTATAAGATGCTCTTGAGGCTGATGGAAGGGACAGTGAGAGTGTTAGAGGGGACGGGGATGCACCCAGCTCAATTGAGGGATCTAGTGACTACGCCGGGCGGGACTACTATAACTGGCATAAGCGTGATGGAAGAGATGAGGGTAAAATCAGGGATAATATACGCTATCAAGGGAGCTTCAGATAGAGCTAAAGAGATAGGAGCTTATATGGAGGGCGAGCGTCATACACTGAGGATGACTTTGAGCGATTGAGATCGTCAATACTCCCTCAGTTTTTAGGGTTGGGCTACCTAATCCAATGGGTGATGATACTGCTCTCGAAAAAGCTTTAAATCTGTGGAGGATGGAGGGGCTTCGATGATAGCGTTATGAGGAGATGCAGGAGGAGAGGGAGGCCTCCGTTCTACTTCAGGTATTACTCAATCGACCGATCCGATGAAGCGATCATACTATATGAACATGAGCTCGAGGCCATGAAGCTTATCCACCTCGATAATAGGACGATAGAGGAGGCTTCCCTCATGATGGGGCTCACTAAGACTACATTCTGGAGGATCCTGGAATCCGGGAGGAAGAAGGTAACTAGAGCTCTCGTAGAGGGGAAGCCCATATCGATAGCTAGGAGGGATGAAGGTCGAGAATAGTTATCTGAGCTCTTCTTAGTATAGGCACCCCTTACACTAATTTCCTAGCTCAGAGATCGAATTGATCCTCTTAATCGCGAGATGTTCTCTCGAAGAGCTCTCAACTTCGCGGAGAAAAGACCTCTCCCGTTGAGATGTTTAAGGAGGGATCAGAGTTACTCCTAGACTCTCCTAGGAGTTAAGGATGCCCTTTCAGAGTTATGCTAGTATAGAGCTTAATCGGCATTCGATAGAGCTCTCTCAAATAGTAGGAATCGGTGAGAGGATGGACTCTAAGAGATTTCGCGATGCCCTCGCATCCATTAATCTGCTGGTAGTGATCGAAGCTCACTATCTACTCCTGAAAACTTTAAGTGGGAGCGCTAGAGGGGATGCTAGAAATGTCCGCGGTTACGATAACGCTGCCTAGTAAGCTCATAGAGAACGTGAGGAGAATGGCAGAAAATGAGGGCAAATCTCTAGAGGAGTACATAGCCGAGGTCCTCCTGAGACAACTCGATATGGATCCGGAAGCTGATGTCGAGCTCCACTTAGAGTTATGTGAGAAGTACCTGAGGGAAGCTGAAGATCTCTTAGCGAGGAAGGATTACGTGCAAGCATCCGAGAAAGCATGGGGTGCAGCTTCCCAAATACTCAAAGCCTTAGCTGCGAGAGAGGGCAGGGAGCTCAGGAGTCATGCGGAATTGTGGAGGGAATTGTGGGAGTACGCCGATGAACTGGCTGAGAAGTTGAGTGATAGGGAGCTGAGATATCTCTGGAGGACTGCAAATGCTCTCCACCAGAACTCCTATGAGAACTGGATGTCGGCGAGGGAAGTCGAGCTCTCGGTCAGGGATGTCGAGAGATTTGTGGAGAGATTGAGATCCATTTTAAAGTAATTCAGCGAGCGATTATGAAGATCGATATGGGCTTTCTCCTCAGTTATTTGTATCTATAGTGATGTTCAAACCTATTAGAATCCCTAAATTCGCTTTTATATCTCGGGATCCCCTCTCATCTCACTACTGAGTTGCTCTCTCAAGCCCCTCTTCACATATCTCGCCCTCCCACCGATTCCGCTCCTCACTATCGGTGATCAGGTCAGTGAGGATATTCAGAGAGTTGGTGATCTATCGATGACCCTCAGAGGCCTTAACTCGCTTTCACGGGGACACTCCGTAGTATATCCTGGTCCCTCCCTCAATTCTCTCGATACCAGTTATGGAGATCCTCCCCACTTCCGCTGTGTTCCTCACGTGAGTGCCAGTGCAAGGCATCGCGTTCACCCCCTCTATCTCCACTATCCTGTACCTCTCAGCTTTAGGGAGCCTACCGAGATTAGGAGCTCCGTATATAGCGTTCTCAAGGTCCTCTGAGGCTACTTCCCTCACTATCACTTCCCTCTCCCCCAAGAGCTCATTCGCAGCTCTCTATCTCGGGCAGGAGGTCCTCAGTCACATGAGCTTTATAATCGACGTAAGCCCTCGGAGGGCCGTGGAAAGCTCCTAGCGTCTCAGCCCCTCCTAAGAGATCTGCTATCGCTCTATCTATCACGTGACCAGCTGTGTGCAATCTCATTACCAGGTATCGCTTCTCCCAGTCTAATTCCTGCTCTACAACTTCTTCTAAAGACCCTCCTATCAACTTACAGTAGATTATGATTACATCATCGTTCTCAAGGACTTTCTTCACTTCAGCTTCGAATTCCTTCCCGCGGATCCAACCCTGATCGCTCGGCTGCCCTCCTCCGAGGGGATGGAATATGGATGAGTCTGGGACTACGTAATAATAACTCCCCTTCTCCTTCACGACTCTCAAAATCTTACTATCGCACCTCTTCGCGTAAGGATCCGCCAGATAGATCTTCCTAGTGGGTGGAAGTCCCCTAGCTACTTCCTCTATTCTCATAAGGGATCCTCTCGGGAGGATTATAAAAACTATGGAGAGCCTCCGTTTCTACAGATATCTCCTCAGTGTTTTTTGAGATATTCTCCCGGAGATATCGAATATCAACTCCGGAGTCTTTCGAAAATCGACTACTTTCAATTAATTTGTTGAGCTCCCATTTATTGAACTTACACAATGCGAACTCAATCACGTTATATCTCTTCATCTGTCTTTCTGACGCTGAGATCGATTTCATCGGAGAGTAAGAAAATCTGACCCTCAAAAAACTTCAGCAATACCATTGGAGCATGATAATATTCTTCCTCTCATCGTATCGTCATCAAGATCAACTCTATGCCCCTCAGTGCTTTACTCTTCCATGTCCCCTTGTCCTCGCTCTGATCTTCCCCTCGAAATAGTTCCCGTATGGAAATTAGATCTCCACGACAGTCCTAGGGGGCTTTCCACCGATATCCGTGATCTTGCCACCGACTAAGGAGCTTTTCTTACACAAGTGATGTAGATAATGTGGCTAAGCCTTTCTCAACTTCAAGTTCAATATCAATACTTGATAAAGCTTCAGATATGTCTAGCATATCTTAGAGCTTTCTATAGATCCCCTTTGAAATCTTCAGGCTCTTGATATACTCTGATCTCTTTACTACCAATCTCAATGGTATACAATCGGACCAATTGATGTATTTTATGGCGATACGATAGGAAATATTCCTCAGGCCGCTCAATTGTCTCATTAAAATCTCAGGAGCTGACATAGATCATCCCTGAGCAGCTTAGCTCTCATCCGAACTTTGATAGCTCTTAGAATTTTCTTCATCCACTATCACACAGACTTCCCGATGGTGAGATATTTCTCAGGCTCAATAAAAGACCCTAGCTGCGACGAATATCCTACTGAGATAACCTGAGAGAGCTGAGGGCACGGACCGCTGCCTAGAAACCTCATTAAGTAACAATAAGTAGTACTAGTACTTATGTCTAAAGATAAGGAGGTGATAAAGGTCGAGCTCCCGAGACCCCTCGCCGAGAGGTTTCGTAAGTACGTAGCTGAGAGATACGGATTGAGAAGGGGCTCCTTATCGAAGGCAATTGCTGAACTCCTTGAGAGGGCTTTAGGAACTCCGGAGGGGGGTGGAGTTGATGAAATCGTCGGACTCGGCCTTAAGTCGGACTATCAGTGGGAGGGGGAAGATCTAGTGGAGGCATTGAGGGAGGTATATGCTTGTAATAGACGCGAACATCGTGCTAGAGGTACTCTACAGGAGGAGTAGATGGAAGGAGTCGAAGGAATTACTAGATCGAATTAAAAGAGGGGAATTATCAGCTTGTATGCTCCAATTCGCGGTGCATGGGATCTCAGTTATGTTAGGTAAACCGGAGCTGGTCTCCACTTTCCTGAGGGAGATCTTAAGTTGGCGTGGGTTGGAAGTAAGAGACCTATCAGTTGAGGAGGAGGTTGTGGCAGCTGAGCTAGCGAGAGAGGTTGGCCTCGACTTCGACGATGGTCTTCACTATTACTTGGCCAAGAAGGTAGGAGCAGCTATTGTGAGCTTTGATAAGGACTTCGATGACCTAGATGTGAGGAGATTAGAACCTCTAGATATCTTAACGTAGAATCAGCCATTTCAAGGGACTTTCATGACTTGAAAATTCCTTCACTAAGATTCCCCGGCCCCTCGATCCGAGTTCAGTCAATTTGAGTTAAAATAATTTCCGTAAGTAAATTTTATATTTTTCTTTTAGAATACCTGAGCCCGATGAGCATCAGGGTCCTCATACCTATCTCACTTATCCTCATCCCCATCCTCCTCTCCTCAGCTCAATACTATCTAGCGGTCGAGTACCCCATATACCCGGGTTTCGATTTCGCTGAGGTAAATGGGGTTAAGATATATGATCCCTCTCAAGCTGTTTACGTTAAGCCTGGCGATATTGTAGAAGGCTTCTTCGACGTCAGGATAGTTAACGTGAGGGGAGGACCGTGGATAACGCCGGTAATAGGTACTGCCAGCTGGACGAGAGGGGACTTCTCATGCATAACGAATGATGCTCCGGATGGGGAGAGCATCCAATCCTACCACTTCCGCCTCAAGGCTCCCGAGACCCCTGGAACATACTATATAGGGATATTCGCGGGCTGGATGTACACTTGCGAGGAGGTCGCATCTAATGATCATCCCCCTCAATTCAACGATGGGGATGATGTATGGGACATGAGTCAGAGCGATTGGGAATCGATAATATCCACTGGTAAAGCTTCGAAATACGGTCAGCCGGGGAGAGCTATAAGGATAATCGTTTCAGGTGCTCCATCAATCAAAGTAGATGTATGGACGGACAAAGGGGGAAAGGGAGTGGGAAATCTGGACGGCGGTAGGTACAGTATAGGGGAGAGCGCTCTCTTCTACTGCAGTATAGATAGGGATGCGAGCTACCTGAAGGTGTGGGTAGAGAAGCCGAATGGAAGCATAGTGACTCTCTTTGAGAAGTTCGATGTCAAAGCAGGGACTTATGAGTTCAAAGTGGTGATGGGGGAGCCTGAAGGTGAGAGGAAGCTTAAAGCAGTAGCTTGTCCGGCTGGACAGAGCTGCCCTAGAGAGGAGATGCTATCCAGAGATGAAGTCAGGTATTATGTGGAGAGAGTTGGTGAAGCTAAGCTCGAGATCTCCCACAACTTCCCATCCGAAGTCCATCAAGGCCAGGAGTTCTCAGTATCTGTTACGGTCAGAAATGCAGGTAATATAGAGGTTAGAAATGTTGCTTCTGGGATTTGGTGGGCTGATGATGCTTTCAAAGGTATGAGTTGTACGGGAACGGATAAGAAGGACTCATTGAAGCCTGGGGAGTATATGCAGTATAGCTGCAACCTAAAGGCTGTAGGGAGCCCCGGTACTTACGATGTAGAGGTAAGCGCGGTCGCTGATGGAGGGGTCTCAGCCTCATCTAAGTTCAAGGTCAGGATATCTCAAGTTCAGGATGGGGAGCCGCCTAAAGTGAAGGTCATATTCCCTAACGGCGGTGAGACCCTCTACGTTGGCGAAGCCTATAAGATAACGTGGGAAGCTACGGATAACGTGAAAGTTGAGAAGGTGCATGTTTGGTTATTCCAAAGGGGTAGGCAGGTAGAGACTATAGTCACTGATAACCCGAATACTGGCTATTTCGTCTGGAGACCGGATACGCCGGGGACTTATAGGATAAGGGTAACTGCTGTAGATCCATCTGGTAATGCTGCATACGATGATAGCGATTCCGATTTCGATGTAGTCTTGAGGTGGGTCGAAAATAAGCCTCCAACAGCATATATTGACTCTATATCGCCGAATCCAGCTCAGGAGGGTCAGACTATATACTTCAGTGGGCATGGATATGATCCAGATGGTTCGATAGCTGAGTGCGAGTGGAAGACTGATGAGAGAGTGCTGAGTAGCTCATGTTCCTTCAGCACTTCCCTTCCAGCAGGAATTTACGTGGTACACTTCAGGGTCAAGGATGAGAGAGGTGCGTGGTCGAGCTGGGCGACCTCAACTCTTGTGGTTGAGAGGATGGAGAACAAGCCCCCAATCCTCACCCTATTCGATCCACAGGTCAGTGGATCAACTGTCACGATAAACGGGGTTGTTAACCCAGGATATGGAGGTGCGAGAATCACCAAGGTACATTGGGACTGGGGAGATGGAAGCAGTGAGGAAAGTTTTTTCCCAGCAGAGCATTCTTACAGTAGCGCTGGCATATATACTGTCACTGTGACAGCATATCAGTCGGATGGGCTCCACACTACTGCGAGCGTCAAGGTGACGATAGCTCCCCCTCCACCTCCCTTCCCTCCTCAAGAGGAGGAAAGAGCCTCATCATCTAATGCCCTTTACTCATTACCTCTCCTCTTCCTGCTAATCTTCCCACTCACCGCCATTTTGATCTACAGGAGGTCTAGGAGGAGGGAGGAAGGGGAGGAGGAAGTGTTAAGGAGACTGTTAAGTGAGTGATCAACTTCTACGATTTAGGGGGAGAAGGAGCTCGTTGAGTGAGTAATTCTAACCAAAAAATCATTTTCGGAGGCTGTAAGGGGGTCATTTCATGACCTCTCATTCGCGTGTAGTGGATTCTTACAGTATTTTCGCTCTAGTATCTATAATTGCGATCCTCCTAGTTCTCCTCATGTTCAGAACGGATCAGAAGCTCTCCTCGTCATCCCTCCTGCAGTCTGCCTTTCCTTCTAACAATAGACTTCAATTAGCTTTTGCATGACTATGCTATAGGCACTTCCTCCTCGGCATCGCAGGATCTCTAGGGATAGAGAAGTTTCATGTCGATAACACAATGATAGATGGCAAACAAGCTGTTGAGATACTCCTAGACTCCTCAGAGGACAAGATTTCCGCATTCATCGAACTAATTGGGAGGGAAAGTTTGAAGTTGCTATTGTCGAGGACATTCAAGTGGAGGATTACTCAGGGAGCGTAATAGGGATAGAGAGTTACTACAGGTATCTTAAGGCCTTCAGCTCGAGAAGATAGCGACGTATGGAGGTCAAATGTTGAAGAAGCAAGACTTAATGTTAAGGAAGCAAGATGAGATATCTGGAAAGATTGATAAGATGCTGGAGAAACAAGATGAGACAGTAAAAGCCATTAGAGAAGAGGGAAGAAAGACTAGAGAGAAGATATCGTCCAGTGCTAAGCTTATCTCATCAAAACTGGACAGCATAACTTATCTATTGGAGGGGAGATTCAAAAGACTTAAGGAAGAGTCGAGAGGATAAAGAGAGCTCTTATGAAAGCGGGAATAGACATCCAGTAGCTAATAGGGTTTCGATCGTATGTATGAAGGGCGCCTAGCGGTCGCGAATACGGGGCCATAAGACTCCATGCGTGCGAGTCAATGCGTCCATCAACTGTCTTGAGGGTCCGCTTCCATACCAGAATCAACTCTGTCGGGTGAAGGTGGCCGACAACTATAGACTATCTAACTGTGGTCCATAATTCCACAGACTTTATAAATATCTGTGGATCTATATTCCACATGGGATTCCTGAGGGAAGTGACGGAAGAGTATCTAGGGGCGCTCCGGTACGTGAGGGAAGTGTCCAGGGACTTGAAGCTTCCAGTAGGATTGAGAGATATCTTAGCATTAGTCGGACCTAGGAGGGCCGGAAAGACTTTCCTGATGCTAAAAACTATCAAGAATCTGCTGGACTCAGGGGAGCAAGCGCTCTACATTTCCTTCGACGAGCTCCAGTTCAGGAGGCTAGAAGTTAGGAAGTTAGCTGAGATGGCCAGGGAGGAGTACCCGGGAGGTGAGATCCATCTATTTCTCGATGAAGTCCAAGAGTGGAAGGACTGGGATAGTAAGATCAGATGGCTCCATGACGTGAAGGACTTCTCCCTATATGTGACAGGCTCCTCCTCCGCTCTTCAGTCCTCGGAGATACCCAGCAGGCTCAGGGGTCGCTATATATCGATGCTCCTCCTTCCCCTCTCGTTCCGCGAGATAGTAGCTTCCTCCCAAGGGGAAGTCAAGACAGCCACTTTCAGGGAGAGAGGAGCTATTAAGGGGATGCTCAATGATTACTTGACGTGGGGAGGATTCCCAGAGGTGTGGATTTATAGGAGCAGGGAGAAATTAGTTTCCTTACTGGAGACGATGTTCTACAGAGACATTATGGAGAGGCGCAAGATAAGGGAGAGCGCTGTTTTCCTAGAGCTCGCACGCTTGACCATATCGAGTTACGCGTGCCCGATCACGTGGCACTCCCTCAGGAGAGCTATGAGGAGTATCGGCATCGACTTGGATGTGAAGACCGTGATGAGCTATGTCGAGTATATGCGTCGAGCTAACTTGATCTTCTTAGCTAAGAGGTTCACGTACTCAGAGAGGGAAGCTCTAGCATCGCCTAAGAAGGTTTACTTAGTGGACCCCGGACTGGCTACACTCTTGGAGAAACCGATGGATAAGGGGAGGAGAGCTGAGAACTTAGTCTACTTGGAGTTAGTCAGGAGGGGCTATGAGCCACGCTACTATATCAAGAAGGGTAAGGAGGTGGATTTCGTCGCTACGAAGGGAGGGAAGAAGCTCATAGTGGAGGTAGCCCTAGAGGATTGGGAAGGGCACATGAGCAAGGTAGTTGAGGCAGCTAGGGAGCTGAGGGTGGATGAGGCGAGGATAGTGACGTGGGATGCGGAGGGAGAGGAGAGGATAGGGGGCTGCAGGATAAATGTGATACCCCTCTGGAAGTGGCTCCTCCGAGGGGTTGACTGACCCCTTCCCGCCCCAAAGGGCGAGGATTTCTGTTGTAGCTCAAGTGATTCCGAGCTTAGCGATCAGGGTATGTTTGTACGTGAGCTGGGGGGAGTGAATAGTAAGATCCAATTTGATAGCTGGGAAGTCCGTGATAGAGAGTCCTATCGATGCTATATTGAGGGAGCTCTGGGAAGGGCTAGCATGGAGGGGATACTCGAAGATTACCCCAACCTAAAGGAGGAAGATGTGAGGGCCGCTTTGATCTATACCGCTGAGTTAGTAGAGTGAAATAGGCACAGCCCATCTGATCCCCTCAATAGATGAGGGCAGCTCAAGCCCAACAGAAGCTCACTTCAGATCTCACTCAATACCACTATGCCCACTCATCTCCCTTATCACATCTATCCAAGCTAATGAAACTCTCTCAGGATTATATCCGCCTCCTCCCAGGGCCACTAGCCTGCCGCCCGCCTTCTCATGGGCTATCTCATGCGCGACTCTCGCGACCTTCCTATGCACCTTGGGACTGCACCTCAAGTGCGTCAGGGGATCGCCCTCTAAACAATCCCCTCCGCATTGCAATACGACTAAGTCCGGGCTTATCCCCCTCATGAACTCCTCAGCTTCCTCGAATCTAGCTAAGAACTCTGAGTCCCCGTCCCCGGGCTTTAGAGTGATGTTCAGCTTAGTCCCCTCAGCCTCCCCCTTCCCCCTCTCCCACTCGAACCCAGTGCCGGGGTAGAGGTACCTACCGTCCTCGTGCACATCGACTATGAATATCTCGGGATCCCCTTCGTACTCGTAGTAAACTCCGTCCCCATGATGGGCATCTATATCTATGTAGAGTATTTTACGAAGCCCTCTCCTCCTCGCTACCTCGAAGAGGACCCCTATATCGTTGAAGACGCAGAAACCTGCAGCAGACCCCCTCCTAGCGTGATGCAATCCTCCCATAGGGTTGAAAGCGTGATCTACCTCCCCCCTGAGTACGGAGTCAAGAGCTCTCAGAGTAGATCCGACGACGTAAGCTGAGGCTTCGTAAACTCCCTTGAAAGCGGGAGTGTCCCCGTAATCTAAGTGACCTGATCCCCTCTCAGACATTCTCTTCACGAACTCAACGTAATCCTCACGATGGAATAGAGTTATCTCCTCCTCTCTCGCCATGACGGGATCTAAGAGCACGAAACCCTCAGGAAGGAGCTCGTAGAACTTC
>CAZFIJ010000027.1:0-3353 GCA_964519515.1 uncultured Nitrososphaerota archaeon | reverse complement strand
CTAGGTCGCGACGATCCCTTCTCACGATAAAGCTCCCTATCTTCAGCTCATAGAACTCAAATTCCCTGGAGGAGTGAGATGAAGTATAGAGAACCTCAATCCTTCTGAAGAGGCTGCATAGAGGTTGATCTGCAGACTGTTCGTACTGAGGGATCGGAGGGGACATAAGGGAAGATCTCGTGAACTGAGAATTGAATATCCTAGTCTTAAGTGTGAAATTTTAATAGAGCTCTCCTCACATAAGCGTGTGGGTATCGCCTACATCCTGGAGATGAGAGTGGCTGGGGATTGGCTCAAGTTAGTAAGGAGGTTTGAGGATATATTGAGGGAGAGGATTGGGGAAAAGATCGTGAGGATAATAGCTAGATCCTCACCGGACGATTTAATCTATGGGAGCAATGTAGCAATTGTAGTGGAGAAAGCGGATGCCCACCTGATCAAGGAAGTCAGCAGAGCCGCTTTAGATGCGATGGAGGAAATTGGAGTCGATGGGTTGAGCCCCATAACTATAACAGAGGGGGATCCGATGGAGCACGCCTTCATGGGAAGGTACGGGGAGAGGGCTGTGGAGAGAGAGGATTGGCTCAAGTTAGTAAGGAGGTTCGAGGAGATATTGAGGGAGAGGATCGGGGAAGAGTTCATCAAGCTCGTGGCGAGGCCTTCTCCGGATGATCTAGTCTATGAGAGTAACGTAGCTGTCGTTGTGAAGAGAGCGGACCTTAGCACGTTGAGAGAAGTGAGCAGAGCCGCTTTAGATGCGATGGAGGAAATTGGGATCGATGGGTTGAGTCCCATAACTATAGCAGAGGGGGATCCGATGGAGCATGAGTTTAGATAAGGTGAGATCCCTCTTGAGACAAGCGGAGGAGGACCTGAGGGTAGCATGTTACGATAAGTGCATCAGTTCCTCTTACTTCTCCTGCAGGATGATGGTGGAGATATTCTTAAGGAGCGAGAAGATAGAGCACCTGCCGAGGAGGGACGATAAACTCGCGAACTTACTGAGGAATCAGGGGCTGAGGGAAGAGGCTGACACGCTCCTTTTCCTCTACGATATGAGGAAAAGGGCTGATTACGGATGGAGCATATCGGGAAGGGAGGATGCTGAGGAATCATTGAGTGCAGCTAAGAGCTTAATAAGCTCTATCTCCGGGAGGATGGGGTTGAGGCTCATCTGATTGACGCGAGCATAAGCCTCCTCAGGCCTCAGTCAAACTCTTTAAGTAGAGGCTATATAGATGCCTTATGGAGTTCAGGTATTTAGGCGACGTTAAGGTCTCTGAGGTCGGCTTGGGGACCTGGCAGTTCAGCGAGTCCTGGGGGGTAACTAGCTATGAGCTCGCTAAATCCATCGTCGAGAGAGCTCTAGACGTGGGGATGAACTTCTTCGATACAGCAGCTGTCTACGGGAGGGGGATGAGCGAGAGGTTCTTGGGTCAAGCCCTCAAGGAGCTCGGGGAGAGGGAGAATGTAGTGATAGCTACTAAGATACCCGGGGAATTCTTGTCTAGGCATGATGTATTCAAAGCGACTAAGAGGTCTATGGAGAGGTTAGGGAGCTATATAGATTTGATGCAAGTCCACTGGCCTCCTTGCTGGGATAACATACCTACGTGCGAGTACATGAGAGCTCTAGAGGAGCTAGTCCACATAGGGGCGATAAGGATGATAGGGCTGAGCGACTTCCCACCCGAGTTGATAGAGTCTGCTTGGTCCTGCCTCTCGACTCAGGATATAGTGAGCATCCAAGTGAAGTACAACTTAGTTGAGAGGGACGCTGAGAAGGAGATAATTCCATACGCTGAGGCATATGACTTGAGCGTTTTAGCATGGTCTCCTCTAGCTAAGGGAGCTCTCTCAGGGAAATATAAGCCCGAGGACCTCCCGAAGTTCAGCGATGTGAGAGAGGGCTCGGCTATATTCCACCCGGAGAACTTCAAGCAGGTTTATGAGATAGTGAAGATACTGGAGGAGATTGGAGCTAAATACGGGAAGAAACCTTCTCAAGTAGCTTTGAAATGGCTCCTAATGGCTAGTGAGAAGGTAATAGTTATACCTGGAGCTAAGAGCCCTGAGCAAGTCGAGGAAAACGCTGGAGCATCAGGTTGGACTATGAGCTTGGAGGATTGGATGAGGTTGGAGGAGGAGAGCAGTAAGGTGAGGATAACTAAAGTGCTCTGGTAATAAGAAGTCGAGAAGAGGAGATAAGATACTTCCCTTAATCACCATATGACTCTTATTCTCATTCGATTTGCGACATACTTCAGATCTTCATCACCCGTGATCATCGGAACGTTAAGCCTCAAAGCTAAGGCTAAGGTCGTCGCATCAGCAATAGAGAGCTGCCTCTTCCTCAACTTTGGCTCATTTGCCTCCCTTAAGAGCCTATCTCCTTCCACTTTTACCTTCACTGCCTCTAAAGCTAAGTCCGTGTCGAGTTCAGCCACCTTGAAGTACGTCTCTATGAACTCCTTAATCTCATCGGAGCTCTTGAATGCCAAACCTGTCTTCTCCCAAAAGTATGTAAGCTCATAGATTATGAGATAATGAATAATACCGATCGCTTCACCTATTCTAACGAGATCTAGCGATTTAGAGGCGACTGGTGATATATTCCCCGTAAGATCAGCTATTATCGCGTAAGTATCCACTATCAGCTCTTTGACATACTCCTCCTGAGCCATCCCTCCTCAGCCTCATCGAGCTCCCTCTCAAATGCATCAATGTCGAACTTAACGCTCCTGCATCTTCTCCTGAGTTCCGTCCAGAGGTCTCTTACTTTTAGCGTAAGCGTTCCCTCGGCAACTTCTAACTCTAGGACCGTCCCCTCCTCTATTCCAAGTCTCTCACGCACTCTCTTAGGGATGACTATAGTACCCCTCTTACCTACGCGTACTTTCATAATTTTTCAGAGAAATACTGAATCAGACTGAAATAAAAGATTATCTGAGAGTGACCTGCGTATTTCACAGAGAGATCTAATTCCTCTCCTCGCACAAGTCTTGCATAAATTTTCATGACTAAGTTGAATTACTCATCTCTTTATCATATAACTAGCTTCATCTGACATTTTTCTAAGGGTTTCTCATCCTATGTGACGAGCGTCGCGTCATCTCAGTTAATGCATCGTACATGGAATCATATACCTTTTGAGCTCTCCCAAAAGTTATCTCAATCCCATGAGTTCTTTAAAATCGTGAACGATTAGTCCCATCCTCATTACAGCTTTCACACCATTAGAGCTCAACCCCTCGAATACTCCAGATTCGCAGGCTTCACGAAAACTAAGCTGGGGGACATGTGACTCGATTCTGTCCGGTAGAATTTCGCTTCTTGGGAACTTCATCCCCTCG
>CAZFIJ010000026.1:0-30638 GCA_964519515.1 uncultured Nitrososphaerota archaeon | reverse complement strand
GATGTCCTCTCTACATGATTTCCTCGATGCCGCCGATACCCTCAACCTGAGGTACGCGCTCTTAGGGGCCTTAGCCGTGAGCGCGTGGAACCCCTACAGGAAAACCCATGATGTCGATGTTGCAATTGAAAAATCCGATTTCTGGAAATTGAAGAACTTTTTAGCTCCTCTCGGATACTTAGCTGTTGAAAATCCGAGGCTCGGGAAGTTGGAGCTCAAGCACAGGTCCAAGGGTGATATAGATCTATACGGATGAAGTATCGGGGATCAAGGTATCTGACCTCCTGAAGAGGTCCGTCGAGAGGGAGCTCGAGGGGAGGAGGGTGAGAGTGATATCTCCTGAGGACCTAATAATCCTCAAGGCCAAGGCCGGAAGGGAGAGGGATATGAGCGATATCTCCATCGTCCTGGTGAATTTAAAGGATGATTTGGATTGGAAATACCTCAAGGAGAGAGCTTCAAGCCTCAAAATAGATCTAAAGTCATTCCTCTTGAGGAGCTTGGAGAGGATCCCTGTTCACGTGGAGAACGCGCCTAAGGTGAGGAAGTCATTGAGGAGGATCATAGAGGAGAGGTTGTGATCCGAGGGCTTCATGAGACTAATATTATCGATGCTCTTGAATGGGTTTTCGTGAGAGAGTCGTTCGCGTGACCCTCCCCAAAATTAGACGAGAGATATCTTCACTTGCCTCTGAGAGCTTGATTTAGTGGACTCGTCTCTCGATCATGGTATCGTACCCGGATGAATCCGATCTAGTTGAAGGCTTTCTCTAAGGTTAGGTGATCTTAATGAAGATCTTGAGGAATTCAAGCAAGGGGGTCATTTCATGCTCTATATCCTCCATGGATCTGAGGAAGCCTCTATCCATGATCATCAGCGGCTCCTCATCCTCTTCATTGAGAGTATCAAGTACAGTAGTGCCCCGATCAGTAGTGTGAGCGTACATAACTCGTAAATCGGGAGCGATGGATCGTATAGTGGATTCTCCCCCATCGGATAGAACGGTCTGATATCTTCGTAGAGAGGTGAATCCAATACTACGTGGGAGACCGTCCCCATTACTCCTGCTAGTATGAAGGGACTCTTACCTGCGATCCCATCTTCTAAGAGAAGAGACTCGTAGAGAGGGCTCAGCGGCCTCTCCAGTAATGACATAGCGTAGCCAATCAGGACTCCGTGAGGAATTGCTGCGAGTAACGTGTGTAGATAGCCGTGTAACGGGTAATCTAGCCCCAGGGATATCACTAACAGAGGTTCGATATCCGCGGTCACGCTCGCCACTAAGAGAGTGGGCAGATGCAACCACTTACGCAGAGGCAAGCCTATAGCGAGAGCTGGCCCCAGATGGAAAGGTGTGAAGGGCATAGGGATTTCAAGGAAAATTTATATTTAATTGCTGAGGAATCGGATGATGACGGAGGTTTTAGTGACATCAGTCCTCGAGGAGGCCCTGAGGCTGTTCTCAGATAAGATAGCTAAGAAGCTCGCAGAGGGGAAGAGATTGACAGATAGTGAGATTACAGTCCTCCTCTTGGATCAGATGAACAAAAGAATGGAGATAATGAATCAATCCCTCAACAAGAGGATTGATGACTTGAGGGACTCCCTGAATGCGAGGATAGATGAGACGAACAAGAGGATCGATGAGCTCAGGGAATCGATGGATGTGAGGATGAACGAGTTGAGGGACTCCCTGAATGCGAGGATAGATGAGACGAACAAGAGGATCGATGACTTGAGAGATTCTCTGAGTGGGAGGATAAACGAGCTGAGGGAGGAAATAAGAACGCTTCAATTAGAGGTTTCATCTATAAAATCTGATATAATAAACTTGATGAAAGAGAAAATTTTAAAATAATATTGGCCCTCTGTAGATCTACTTTTGATCCCACTGATACTGTGGATCTCAACTCTCCTTACTCTCTTGGCCAGCGTGCTCAAGCCTCAGGAGATGTGCTGATCCTCTCATCTTGCGTTGAAGTATCATTTTATTTGAGCATGTTAAGGGAACTTGAGATGCTTGACATCTCTGAAGCTCGTTGACCTCTGGGAAAATATTTGCTAATCCCATAGAGAGAATATGAATATTCGAAGTTAACTTTCAGACAGAACGGCTCCTCGCGAAGTTCCTCTCTATGATCACCCTCCCGGAGAGGTCTAAGATCTTCACTCTCAACTCCTCCCCTCCCTCTATCACAGAGAAAGTCGGAGGGTAACCTTTCTTATCGTGACTCTTCATATGACCGGGATTTATGTAGATTATCCCGAGCTCCTCCTCAACTCTGGGGATGTGAGTATGCCCATGGAGTATTATGTCAATAGCCCCTCTCTCAGCGAGCTCCTTAGGATCCGGATCCCATGGTAAGTCGTTCTCATGCCTCGAGTGGGAGTGAGTAGCTAACGCGATCCAACCGTTCAAGTTGAGGAGGATCCTGTTGGGGATATCTGGTCTCGAGTAATATGATTCATAGACCCCAGGCACCCTGACGAGAGGGAACTCGCTCAGGAGGGAGGCATCGTCATAGTCATCGCCCAGATGCACTACTAGATCTGGATTTAATTCTCTGAGCTTATTCAAGATAGATCTGATGTTCTCTATCTCACCGTGAGTATCGCTAATGACTATGATCATAAGGACCCTCTGATTGGGGGAGCGGTGAGATAAATCCTATCCCAAGGGAGATGAGAGGCTCGCTATATCCTATGTGAAAGGCAGATAGCTATTGTCGGCCAAATTTACAAAATATCCACCTTATTTTCGTTTAATTTTCATCTAATTACTGTAGATCAAACCCCAAACACTATCTTATCCTCCTTATAAGCTTCTATTAGCTCCTCTATCCCTCTCCTCAACTCTACTTCAGCTCTGAATCCCAGCTCCTCCTCAGCTAATGACGTATCAGCGCAAGTCCTGTGAACGTAATTCTTTATCGGGTTGGGCCTGAACTCCAGCCTCAGGGGCAGCTTCTCAGATATGATAGAAGCCAGCTCCCTGAAGCTCGTCTCTATACCAGTACCCACATTGAATATCCCGTTGACTTCAGCCTCCATAGCTATTATGAAAGCTCTGACAACGTCCCTGACGTGTATGAAATCCCTAGTCTGATTCCCATCCCCGAAGATTATGAAGGGCCTACCTTCCATAGCTGCCCATATCATCTGAGATGCTACATTCGCGTATCTCCCCTTCTGCCTCTCATTAGGCCCATAGACACTGAATAGCCTCAGGCCAACTGATCTAACCCCATAAAGGCTGTGATAAACGCTCGAGATCCTCTCCATGAAGTACCTAGCTTCCGTATAGAGGTCCATCGGTCTCACGGGCATATCCTCCCTGTGAGGAGGGTCTATCCCGTTGTAGAGGGAGGAAGTAGATGCGTAGATGAGGCTCAAGTCCCTCTTCCTAGCGTACTCTATTATCTCTATGAACTCCTCAAGGGAGCTAGATACTAAGCTCGGGTCCTCCCTGTACATAGGGCTAGATGAGGGAATTCCCAAGTGCAATATCGCTTCTACATCATCCAACTCAACTAATTCAGATGCCCCGCCTTCTATGACTTTAGCGCCCTTCTCCCTCAGTATCTCAGCTGCATCCCTCGAACCAGTCGTGAAGTTATCTATTATAGTTACATCCTTCCCTATCTTCAGTAGCATGAGGGCGATATTGCTCCCTATGAAGCCAGCGCCACCCGTGACCACTATCATATCTACCTAGGGTGCGGATTAAGGGAATTGATAAAACTTCCGACGGCTTTATATTGCGAGAGTGCTCGAAGCCTTATGGAGTACGAGATAAAGTACAGGCCATCTTACAGTATGCTAGTAGTTAAGCTGAATCAAGGGGAGACGATAACAGCTGAAGCAGGAGCTATGACTTACATGACCCCCAATATACAGATGAAGACGAGAGCGAGAGCCGGTGTGCTAGATAGCATAAAGCTCGGGGTCCTGGGAGGGCAATCCCTCTTCGTTAACGATTACACTGCAGTAGGAGGGCCTGGTGAGATAGCTCTAGTATCAGCGCCTCTCGGGGATATAGAGAGGCTCACTCTAGATGGGCGGAAGGGATACATAATACAGAGGTCAGCTTACATAGCCTCTGACCCGGCGATAGAGCTCGATATCAAATGGCAAGGCTTCACTAAGGGGATATTCGGACAGGGCCTCTTCATGATAAAGACATCGGGAAGGGGGGACTTATTCATAAACACCTTCGGGGCTATAGATAAGCATGAGCTATCAGCTGGAGAGTCCCTAATAGTCGATAACTTCCATTTAGTGGCTTTCTCAGATACATGCTCATATGAAGTGAGGAGAATGGGCGGATTGAAGGAGCTCGCGTTGAGTGGAGAAGGCCTCGTAGTTGAGGTGAGGGGCCCTGGAGAAGTCTTAATACAGACGAAGAGCATATCTGAGTTCGCCAATTGGCTCTGGCAATTACTCGAGCCTAAGGTAAGAGCTGTCATGGGAGCTAGATGATCTTCAGACTCGAGCATTAAGACTTTGTGAGAGCTGATATCTCAGTCTGCGTCAGAGCGTCCCTATCATGAGGTATGAAGCCCCTATTATTGAGAGGACCCCTATCACGGTATCTGCTGTACTACCAGTCCTCAGGGGCCCTCTCAACTTCCACCTGGAGAGAGGGTAGAACCACATGACCCCGACCTTAGTCAAACTATCCATGAGGAGGTGAGAGAGGACTCCTACCAGGGAGAGCCCAGCTACCAAGGAGCTACCAGTCAAGTAGAATATCGCGTAAGCTGCAGCTATCATGAACCAGATGTTATGGAAGGTCTTCCTGTGCTCTATGAGAGGAAGGCTCTTCAGAGCGAGATCTAGATCGGGGAGCATAGCTGATATGAAGACTATCGGAATGAAGAGAAGTTGTTGAGGGCTGAACCTGAAGAGATAGGCTGAGAGGAGGAGTGCGAATGCTAAATGAGTTTTCTTGCTCATAATGAGATGAGCTCAAGATACCTTAAAAAAATATAGGGGTCCAACTCTCAATCGGGCAGTGACTTCAATCTCCTCGAGAGTCTCTCCAGCATATCCTTTACCATAGCTTCGAACGTCCAATCCGGCATCCAACCCCACTCCCTCCTAGCTGAGCTATCATCTAAGCTCCTGGGCCAAGAGTCAGCTATGCTCTGCCTGAAATCCGGCTTATATTCTATTTCGAAATTAGGTAAGTACTTCCTTATCTCTTCAGCTATCTGCTTCGGGGTGAAGCTGAAGGCCGCGACATTATATCCCACCATTATCGTGAGCTTCGAGCGTTCCGCGTTCATCAATTGAATAGCAGCCTTTATAGCATCTGGCATGTACATCATAGGTAGCATGGTATCTTCCCTCAGATAGCAAGTGTATTTCTTCCCCTCTAGAGCGTAGTAAAATATCTCCACAGCGTAATCCGTTGTGCCGCCTCCGGGCATGGCTTCACTACTTATTATACCTGGATACCTCACACCCCTCACGTCTACATCGAACTTCTCAGCATAATACCTAGCTAAGAGCTCTCCAGCGTACTTAGAGATACCGTAGATAGTCCTGGGATCCATCACAGTCACTTGAGGGGTATTATCCTTAGGGGTGCTGGGCCCGAATGCAGCTATTGAGCTGGGCCAGAACACCCTGAGCTTATACTCCCTAGCTAGCTCTAGCACGTTGTATAAGCCATCCATATTCGTCCTCCATGCTAATTGCGGGTTCCTCTCACCAGCAGCTGATAAAATAGCTGATAGATGGTATATCTCATCGACATCGTACTTCTTTATCGCGCCCTCTATCGATCCGATATCTAAGACGTCGACTCTCTCAACTGGGCCATCCAAAAGAGCTCCTGAGGGTTGCTTACTGTGATAACAAGCGATCACGTTATCCCTTCCATGAATCCTCCTAAGTTCAGGGACTAGCTCCGTCCCTATCTGCCCAGTAGCTCCTAGCACGAGGATCTTAGTCATTATAACACCCCTATATTATCCCTAAACTCCTCCCCGCTTTCTCGTAAGCTGAGAGAGCTTTATCTAAGTCCTCTTTAGTGTGACCAGCATTCACTTGATTCCTTATCCTCTCAGTCCCACGTGGGACCATGGGGAAGACTATAGGCACTACGAAGATCCCCATATCGTATAGCATCTTAGCTAGCTCTCTCGTCTTCTTCGTATCCCCTATTATCGCTGGGATTATGGGTGTCTGACTCTTCCCAGTGTTGAAGCCTAATTCATCTAAGCCTCTCTTGAAGTACTCCCTGTTCTCCCATAGCTTCCTTATCCTATCCTTCTCAGTCATAACTATCTCCAAAGCCTTCAAATTAGCAGCAACTACTGCAGGCGGGAATCCAGTGCTTAAGAGCCAGCTCCTGGCTCTATTCCTTATGTACTCTATTATATCTCGATCGGACCCTATCATACCGCCTGTCGAGCCTAAGGCCTTCGAGAAAGTCCCCATGTGGAAGTCCACTTTATCCTCGACTCCGTAATGAGCTGGTGAGCCATGCCCCTCCCCCAGAACTCCCTCACCGTGAGCATCATCCACATAGACCATAGCGTTGAACTCATCAGCTAGTTTAGTTATCCCATCTAAGGGAGCTATATCCCCGTCCATGGAGAATACCCCATCAGTAATTATCAGTATCTTGTTGTACTTATTATGGACTTGCCTCAACTTATCCTCGAGATCCGCTATATCGCAGTGCTTGTATATGAGTTTCTCCGCTCTGGAGAGCCTTATCCCATCTATTATGCTCCCGTGATTCAACTCATCAGATAATATGATATCCCCTTGATCTACTATAGCCGGTATAGAGCCTGCATTAGTCGCGAAACCCGTCGGGAAGATCAAGGCTGCTTCTGTCCTCTTGAACTCCGCTACTTTCCTCTCTAACTCAGCCATTAGCTCAGGATAACCAGCTATCGCCCACACAGCCCCGGGACCCCATCCGTACTTCTCTATAGCCTCGATAGCCGCTCTCTTGAGCCTAGGATCGTTCGCTAAGTTGAGGTAGTTGTTAGTAGAGAGCATTATGAACTCCCTACCCTCTACTACAGCCCGGGGGCCTGTAGGACCCATCAACCTCCTTATCTCCCATATCTCCCCTCTCTCAATGAGTTCCTTGAGCTTAGCAGCATAATGATCCCTAACCCATCCTCGGGCCATGAAAATCACCACTCTAATCACGCTCAGTAAAAGATATAAAGTTTATCGGATAAAGCTACTTTGAATAAACACTCCTGAAATCCTTCCGATACCTCAGTCAGTGGAGAGCTCGGGAGGAAATTGAAAGCCCCTAAGCGGCTAATTCATCGGATCTCGGGGAGGAATATCAAGCCTGAGCTATCACCGTATGCAATAGCTCTTCCACTCCCCTTCTCCCTCGCGACTATAGCGCACACGAAGGAATCGAGCTCATCCAGGCTTCTAGGTTCCCTAATAAGCTTTACTCTAGCGATCTCTTCCAACCTCCTCGCGACATCAGGTATCTCCCTCTTGCTCTTCGGCTTCCTGATCCCCATCATCTTATAGACGGCTGTCGGGAACGTCTCTATGACTTCGAAATTCAGCTTCCTCGAGAGCGAGAATCCCCTCTCAGACAGCTCCCTCATATGGCTGAAGTTAGGCGGGAGCACTCTGAATCCCATCTTAATCATCATCTTATCGCAGTTCCTCAACTCGGGCTTATCGGTGAGAGGAGCATCTATAGCTATAACTAAGGGCCTGATCTTCTCAGCTAGACTCACTATCTCATCATCGGAATTCAGCCTTAATGTATATGCCCTATCCCCTTCGATCACGCATACCCCTGAAGGTTTCCTCTCGTGAGCTGAGAGGTCTATGCCCATGAAGATCAAGCTCATCCCTCCCGCAGAATCTTCCTCAACCTCGGCCTGATGAGAGCGACCCCTAGGGAAGTCGTTATCTCCGTCATAGGGCCTATCAGGAAGATGGACCCTCCCATGACTGGGAGGAAGAGGCCTATCAATCCGATTATGAGAGCTTGTATGGGACTCAAGCCGAAGAGCATGTAGAGTATCGAGGAGTTCGCGATATCGAATATGAACTCAGATAGGAGGGAGAGGAAGAACAGGACTTCACTTCTCTCAGTCCTTATATATCCCCAAATTAAGCCTATTATACCGCAGAGGGCTGAATTAACTAAAGTCCATGGTCCTATCCCGAAGAGGACATCTGAGACCGCATAGCTCATGATACCAGTCAGTAGCCCAGCGCAAGGGGAGATTGAAGACGCTATGAGAGTGAACATGAACGGGAAGTTGATGACTTGAATAGCTCCTATAATTAAGTGCTTCACGATCCTCATGGCTATTGAGAGGGCTGTCATCATGCCTACTGTAGCTACAGTCCTGCTGCTCCTACATAACATCCGAATGCCTCCGCTATTCAGTCCATATACCTGCCACCATTGATATTTATCACCTCCCCATTCACATGATCGTTCTCTATAAGGAATATGACTGCATGAGCTACTTCCTCAGGTTTCGCTATCCTCCCCTGGGGGGAGAGCTCTATTCCTCTCCTCTTGATCTCCTCCGAGAGAGCTGAAGTATCAACTGGCCCGGGAGCGACAGCGTTCACCGTTATATTGAAGGGAGCTAGCTCCCTAGCTAGAGCTCTCGTGAGCCCTATTACTCCGGCTTTAGATGCTGCGTAAGCTACACCGACAGTACCGCCTTCCTTCCCAGCTATCGATGATATGTTCACTATCTTCCCCTTCCTCCTCTCGATCATATGCTTCACTACCGCTTTGCACATGAAGAACACGCCAGTCAAGTTCACCCCTATTATCCTATTCCACTCCTCCTCAGTTATCTCCTCTATCCTATAGAGCTTCGGTAACACTCCCGCGTTATTGACTAATATATCCACAGAGCCGAAGCTCGAGAGAGCTCGCTCGAAGATCTTCACACAATCGCTTTGCTTTGATACATCCCCCTTAACTGCTATAGCTTTCCTCCCCATCCTCCTTATCGCAGCCACAGTCTCCTCAGCCGATCTATCATCAGATAGATAGTTGACTAAGACATCAGCTCCTCTCTCCGCTAGAGCGAGGGATATAGCTCTACCTATCCCCCTACTCCCTCCAGTCACTATGGCCTTACTTCCCTCTATCCGCATGAGGCCTTGAGGAATTTAGATAGGATAAAGTTACCCGAGTTATGGATCTCCGATGACCCTTGGGTTGAGAGGACCAGAGCTCCTGTATAGTGGAAGCGGAGGTATCCAGACATAGTCTCCTCTGAACTCACTGCATGAGCTACCGATTGTCGTCTTACGTGAGACTGGCGGAGTCATGATAGTAGCTACTTGTGATAACACACCTTCAGTAGGGATGTGTCAAAGATATTTCACAAGGAGTTTTCAGACCCCCGCACTCCACTATAGGGGGACCTTTTGAGAGATAAAAGCTTTAAAGGATTTTTAATATTCAGTTAGCGGAAAATGGAGACTTGCAAAGTTGAGTACAAGCTAAGAAGTTACATCATGCAACTGAATGAGGAAGCTTTTACTCCCACTAGGGACACATCAGGAATAGCTCTCCATTCTCTCGAGATCCCTTTCTCTCACTATCTGGCTTCTCGACTGAGAGCCATGCATCTATTATCCCCCTCGTAACCTCATCGCTCGTGAGCTTCCTACTTATAGCGAATGCGTTTGCACCGTTCCAAATTATAGCTCCCTTAGCTGAGAATCAAAGCGAAGTGCTGCCCTTATCCCCTTCACCTCGTTCGCAACTACGCAAACTCCTCTTCCATTGCAGCATATAACGATGCCGAACAGAGCTTCTCCTTTCGCAAAAAGCTTTCTAACTTCGAAGCCTATTTTTGGCATGGGTACGGCTTCCCTTAGAAAACCAACTTTTATTAAATCGAAGCCCCTCCTCTTCAGCTCTTACATAATGAAATAGATCACAGGACAGTGTTATCTGAGCTTAAAGCGACATTATTCATGATCACAAAGCCCTTAAACCTTATAAATCTTTTAGACCTCCTCTATAATATCTGTGAACTTGAGATACCACCTCCTGAGCTCCTCCTCCGTAGCTACATGTATCTCAACAGGTGGGAAACCGATTTCCATCAATATATCAGCCTTTAGCTTCTCCTTCTCCTCATTTGTGAGTTCAGCAACAACAAGAATGTCTATGTCACTTGAAGCAGTGATTCTTCCACTTAAGACGGATCCAAAAACATATACCCTTGCATCTTTATGATGCTTGAGAACGACGTCCTTCACCTTAGCTGCTATACTCTTATATTTTCTCAGATCCTCCAATATCCTCTCCCCCAGTTCTATATACAGGTCAAACACTCTCTATCTCCTCCCTGAACTTATCTGAGAAGAGGAGGAGCTTCTCCACTTCCCCTCTCTCGTATCTTCTAGGGAGATATCTCGCTCCTATGTAAGCATCCTCTAGCTTCGTGAGGAACATGATCTCTGACTCTATGAAATCGTCTAGTTTCCCTCCAACTGCCTTGGAGAGATACCTTAAAAGCCTGACAATCGAGTGAGTCCTTGGATATGATCCTGTTTTCATAAGAAGCTTGTATTTCAGGAGAAGTTGACAAAACTGCTCCAAATTAAAGGCAGCTAGGTCATACTCCCCTTCATTAAAGAGAGCTTTTGCATTCCTGAGGAAAGAATATGCCCTGCTCCTGAGGATCTCTGCTTCCTCATACGACATATGGTATGTAAATCGTGGTGAATATAAAGTTAAGGCTTTTAGAATGATAAAACGCTTTCTAAGTGTAAGGATTAAATAATAAAATATCCCGAAGTACAGGAGTTGTGTATGAAGTTGGTGGCTGAAACATTGTCGGAATTTCTCATATGATGTCATAAGGGTATCTGAAAATAATTGAGGATTTTCGCAAGTAATAAAACTAAAATCTCTCCATGGATAAGCAATATTAAATTTATTTCGTCGAGCTTTTTCATTCAGAGACTATCTCCTCCCGTAGATCGCATCGAATGTATCTCTAGGGAGGAATATACCCTTCCTCTTCTTCCCTTTATGCCTCTCCCTGTACTCTTTCTTGCACCTCTTACTGCAGAAGTATTTACCTCTCCACTCCAACCCCCTGCCCCTGATCCTCTTCCCGCAATTAGCGCATCTCTTCGAGATGAGAGATATCAATCCCTCATTACCCGCTCTTCCTTAAAGGACAAAATAAAAAATTTAGGGTTCCCTGAATATTATCTCCCTTATCTTCCTCCCGGTCTCCTCTATCTTATGCTCACTTATCCTACTCATCAGCTCCTCAATATTCCCCTCCTTGTAGAACTTCAGCCACTCCTCCGTGAACTCCCCGCTCAAGACCCTCTCTGCGTATACCCTCATCTTCCTCTTGACCTCGTCATCTATCACCTCCTTCCCCACTGTCAAGCCCCCGTACCTAGCGGTCACCGAGACCCTCTCGAGCATCCCCTTCATCCCATATCTCCATATGAGATCCATTATGAGTTTTGCCTCATTTAGGGCCTCGAAATAAGCTACTTCTGGTTGATAGCCCATCTCAACGAGCGTCTCCCATCCCTTCATTATCAATTCCATCAGGCCCCCGACTAAGACGAGCTGTTCCCCTATCAAATCGGTCTCAGTCTCCTCCTTGAACGTAGTCTCTATCACTCCAGCCCTAGTGGCTCCGATCCCTTTAGCTAGAGCTAGAGCCCTTGCCTTAGCCTCACCAGTCGCATCCCTGTGGACAGCGACTAAAGCCGGCACTCCCCTCCCTCTGAGGAACTCCTCCCTCACAGCAGCACCTGGAGCCTTCGGTGCGACCATCACTATATCTACAGTCTCCTTAGGCCTTATCAACCCGTAGTGGATCGTGAAACCGTGAGCGAAATCTACCGTAGAGCCGTCCTTGAGGTTCCTCTCCACTTCCCCCCAGACCTCGGGTTGCACCATATCGGGGAGGAGGTAGAGTATCACATCAGCCCTAGAGACAGCTTCCCCTATCGGGAAGACATCGAACCCCTCTCTCTTAGCTAAGTCGTAAGAACTCCCCTTCCTAGCTCCTACTATCACATCTAGCCCGCTATCCCTTAAGTTCAGCGCTTGGGCCCTTCCCTGTATCCCGTATCCTATTACAGCTATCCTCTTCCCCTTTAAGGGATCGAGACTCACTTCCCCATCGGTATATATTTTCGCCATCTCGATCACCTCAGGATAGGTTCTAAAAGCTTATCCTCAATTAGATCGACGCTTTTAACCTCAGGTAAGCTGTATATCTTCTTAGCAACCCATTTTATTTCCTCAGGACCTCCATCTACCCTTATGAAGGCCAATATCTCCTTCCCTACGAACCTCACCTCGAACCCCCTGACCTCAGCTCTTCCCCTCCTGAGAGCGTTAACTACTCTGAGCAATTGATCTAGGCCTCCGAAGGCCCTAACGGACAATACCCTCTCTACTCTGACCATCTCAAGCTCACCTCCATCCGGGGCGGGAGTATCGCTTCAGTGAGCCACTTCCCCGGTTGGACCCATGGTAGCACTATGTCCTCCTCGCTATCGATCAAAAGGTCCAATATCAGGGGCTCATCGTTCCTGACGGCCCACTCAACCTTCCTCTCTATCTCCTCGTAACTCTCTGGCCTAGCGTACTCTATGCCATAAGCCTCAGCTATCTTAGAGAGATCTGGCGAGCTCTTGAACTCAGTAGCTATTATCCTCCCGCCGTATAGGAATTTCTGCCAATGTTTCACGAGCATCAAGGCTCTATTATCGAATATCGCCTCGATGAATGGTAAGCCGTACTCCCTGACTAAAGCTAGATTGTTGAAGGTCATCTGGAAGGAGCCATCCCCATCTATGCACACTACCTTCCTCTCCTCAGCAGCTGCTTTAGCTCCTAGAGCGGCTGGGATCCCGAAACCCATGGTCCCGAGGCCCGCGGAAGTTATGAAGGTCCCGGGCATGAGCACATCCCAGTGGAGCTCGGTCCACATCTGATGACTCCCGACACCAGTCACCGCTATGGAATCCGGGGGCATAGCCCTTCTGATAGCCTTCAATATCTTCCAGGGGGCCATCCCGTTGAAGCTCTTGCTCCATTCCTCCATAGCCCTCTCGAATTCCCTTCTTATCGTCATCAGCCATTCTAAGTACCTCTCGTCTCTCCTCACCCTCTCCCCTATCAAGGAGATCATTCCCCTGAGAGCTGACTTCAGATCCGAAGCTATAGCTATATGAGTCCTCACGTTCTTGCCTAATTCACTTTCATCAATGTCTATATGAATTATCTTCTTCTTAGAGATCTCCTCAAAGCTTCCAACAGTCCTATCGGAGAACCTAGTGCCTAAAGCTAAGATCACGTCTGCATTAGCTAGGGCAGCGTCAGCCTCAGGTCTCCCGTGCATCCCGACTACCCCTAAGACCAGAGGATGGGATGATGGGACCGACCCCTTTCCGGTGAGAGTAGTGACTATAGGCGCCCTCAAGAGCTCCGCAAGTGCTAAGACTTCCTCATGGGCTCCAGAGATCCTCACGCCTCCTCCCACTAAGATGACGGGTCTCTCAGCCTCAATTAGGACTCTGCATGCATCCCTCAACTTACCCTCGTCCGGAGGCAGTGGCTCATACTTCGAGAGGTCTATTTGGAGCTCGCGTAATTCACTCGGATGAGCGACTTGGACATCCCTGGGGAGATCTATTAAAGTAGGGCCGGGCCTCCCCTTCAAGGATATCCTGTAGGCTAATTCTATCGCCGGTAAGGCTTCCCCGGGATCCCTCACCTGGTAAGCGAACTTAGTCACGGGAGCTGCTATGCCCACCATATCCGCTTCTTGGAACGCATCCCTCCCCAGGACCCCTGTAGCTACTTGACCCGTTATCGCTAAGACGGGTGAGGAATCCATATACGCGTTAGTGAGTCCAGTTATTATGTTTGTGGCCCCTGGGCCGCTCGTGGTCAGCACTATGCCGGGAGTACCCCTCACTCTCGCGTAAGAGTCAGCTGCGTGCACAGCCCCTTGCTCATGTCTGAACATCAGTATTCTGAAGTGCTCCCTGTGGTGATAGAGGGCATCATAGAGAGGCATTATAGAGCCCCCTATGACTCCCATTATGTCCCTAACTTTGAGATCTCTGAATAGAGAAGCGATGAGGTCGACGACCCTCATCTGGGAACTTCTAGTTGGATCAACAATCCCACCCCTGAAGTGTGAAGTTTTGACACATCTTCTATTTATAAATTTTTCGCTCAGATGGATATGCATAGATAGGTTACGAATTAATATAGTGAGACCCATCATGAGCTATGCGATACAATCTGCTGCTCCTCCTGATAATGCTATCTATCCTGCAGCTATCAGCTATCCCGAATGAATCTATAGAGCTAGACAACGGGAAAGTCGTTGTGATGTTCTGGAGTGAGCTCTGTTTCAATTGCGAGAAGATCCTGCCTGTTTGGCGGAGCATAGAGAGGGACCCGCCCCCCGGAATTAAAGTAATAGATATTGAGCTTATCCCTGGAAAAAATGAAAATATTTTCATTGAATTCGGCATAAAGGAGACACCAACTATAATACTATTCGAGAATGGGAAGGAAGTAAAGAGGATTAGCGGATTGAGTGAGGCCTCTGAGAGCTACTTGAGGGATTGGATCGAGGGGAAGAATGATTTTCAATTGATAAATATAGCTTTCCCCGTACTAGGGGGTCTCTTAGCTCTCTCCCCTTGCTCCCTCCCCATAATGATGTCTCTAATACCATTGGGGAGGTTCTCGAGGAGGAGGGATTACGCTAAATGTCTCATATCGTCTACGATCGGCGTGATCTCGCTCGGGATAGCTTTCCTCCTCATATCGTCCTTACTCAAGTCGATCGTCAAGTGGGCTATATACGCTCTAGCCCTCTTCAGCGTCATCCTGGGCATCTTCATGGTCCTCTCCCCTGAGAGATCTTGCAAGGTGACTGGAAGGGTCAAGAGTTCATTTACTTGCTTCAGTCTCGGGTTCTTAGCGGTACAATGCAACCTGCCATTGGTGATCGGTTCCTTGATGCTCTTGAGCGTGAACGATCTCGCTCAAGGGATCCTGAACCTCATATCCCTCTCCCTAGGCATGAGCTTGACTTTTCTATTGCTAGTTAAGACCTCGAAGGGGATCTCAGCGAGGCTCTCACCTTCAAGGAGCTTGAACGTCAGTAGGCTGGGCGGAGCTCTCTTGATCCTCATAGGATTATACCTTATCATCTCCAACTCCAGATTTTTCATATAATATATCCCCTCTCTGAACTATAGCTTTAAATTTTTCGAGAATAGTCGTTCGCATCCTCCATGAAAAACTTTTTAACAGATGAGGGGGGATCGGAACGAGTGAGCGAATCGAGGATAAGTAGCTATAGGGAGGAGATAGTCAACGGCCCGATAATAAAGACATTCTTCAAGCTTGGGATCCCTCCTCTCATAAATCAGTTAATAGCAGTAGCATATAACGTTCTAGATGCCCTATGGCTCAGTATTTATGATGATTTAGCTGTATCAGTCCCCAGGCAAGTTTGGCCGGTCATATTCCTCTTCAATGCCCCTATGCAAGCCTTAGTTACGGTAGGCATGAGCACTATCTCGCAATACATAGGGATGAAGGACTATAGGGAAGCAAGTGTTTCCGCATCTAAGCTACTCACAATGGCTTTGTCTCTGGGAATGGCCCTCTCTATTTCCCTATTTTCGCTCAGGTCGTTCATATTCTCCCAAGTCGTAAGGACGCCGGAGGAGATAGTGAGTTGGGTCATGGATTACTCAGCTATTATGTCAGTGAATATCCTCCTCACTTACATCGCTTTCTCTTACAATACAGTACTGCAAGCGATAGGAGACACTAAGAGGCCTGCTATCATAAACGCATTCGCTATATCAATTAATACAGTATTAGATCCATTCCTCGTGCTGGGGATACCTCCGTTCCCGAGGATGGGGGTCATAGGAGCAGCGATCACTGATGTAATAGGATCTTCGATCTCCTCAATCTCACTGAACTTGCTCTTGAGGAAGTACGGATTGAGGGCGGGGATCACTAGTTTAGGAGGGGACTGGATCAAGTTGAGCATTAAGATAGGACTTCCTGTCTTCATAATGGCCTCTATGAATAGCCTGGCTTTCATAGCTCAACTCAGGCTAGTGAACGCATTCGGTATAATAGCTGTGACCGCGTATTCCATAGGCTTCATAGTAGCTGATATAGCTGACGCCGCTCTCTTCGGTCTCGTGAGCGCATCCTCCATAATGATAGGGCAGAATTTAGGCGCTGGGAATCGGAATAGAGCTAAAGAGATCTCATTGAAGGCCTCGGCATCTGTCTTCTCTTTACTCCTCTTAGGGGTCCTCATAGTATATCCTCTGAGGATCCAGATCGTGAGGGCCTTCACAGAGGATCCGAGTATAATTGGGGAGACAGATAGCTTCTTGAACTACCTCCTCCCGACGCTCCCCTTCTTCGGCCTCTTCATGATAGGGATGTCAGCTGGTAGAGGATCCGGTAGGACCCTGGTCCCCACGATCCTAGGCATATTCAGGCTGTGGGTAGTGAGGATAGGGATGGGCTACTTGCTATCCCTCTACATAGGGGTAGCGGGGATATGGCTCTCTATCTCCCTCAGCAACTTAGTGGCTGGAGTGACTGCTCTCATCTGGCTCGCTCGCGGGAATTGGAATAGAGCGGTCATAAAGAGAGGAGAATTTGAGGTATCAACCACATGAATATGGGTATCGTCAATCCTGGGAGGGGTCTCCTAGATCTCCTGAGGATTATTAAAGTAGCTATTATCCCTACGTTCAAGGAGGCCACAGGTACTACAGCTAGGAAGTGGAGGGATCTGAAGGAAGTCGCGGAGGCCATTGAGTAACAGAAGACATCTCCCAGCCCCATGCTCACCCCCCCTTGGAAGAGCGAGAGAGGGCTCAACACGTCTTCTGAGACCGAGAAGAGCTTGCTCAAAGGGCCTCTGAAGACAGAATAAGCATCGTATATCGAGAGGAGCGTCAACAAGAAGTAAACGAAAGTATCGTTGAAGAAATATATGAATAAGAAGGCCATAGAGGCAGCTAGGAAGGACTTCGCGAAGTTACCCATTAAATCCGTCCTGAAGCTCAGTAAAGCTATTATTATCGAGAGAGCGATCTCAAAAATTGGGTTTATCTGTATATAAGAGCTTATAAGTGTATCTAGAGATAGGAAGGCCGAGTAAACGAGGAATATGAATATCATAGATTTTATCGCTACTCTCCTCCCCTTCCTTATGAGGTAGACCATGAAGGAGGCGAAAGCGAGCACTATGGCGACGTATAAGATCGAGAGGCTGAGGGACTCACTAGCTTCAAGCTCCACGATTGGTGAGGGCTTGATGCTCATGACGACAGCTATAGCGAAGAATTGGGATACTAACGGCCATATCATGACGGATAACGCTCTTTCCTCAGGCATTCCATTTTGGAGCGATGAGCTGAATAAAAAGCTTTAGATCTATGGAGGTTTCAGAGAATGCGTGAAGATGAAATTTGTGTTGGAAAGTGTTCAAGAGTGGCCAATTCACTTAAATATATTAGTTCAGAACCTATGGTGGGGAAGATGGAGGCTATAGAGGTCGAAGGATTGGAGAAGAAGTACACAACTTACTTGAGGAAGGGGCTCAGGAGGGAGAAGAGCGTAGTTCACGCCCTCAGGGGCATATCCTTCTCAGTGATGAGAGGCGAGGTATTCGGCTTGCTCGGACCTAATGGCGCTGGGAAGACTACTACAGTCAAGATACTCAGTACCCTCCTCCTCCCCGATTCCGGAAAGGCATTCCTATTGGGATACGATGTAGTGAGGGAGCCCGAGGAAGTCAGGAAGAGGATAGGCGTCTCCCTATCAGTCGAGAGAGGTTTCTTCTGGAAGCTCACGGGCAGGGAGAACTTGAGGTATTTCGGGATGCTCTACGGCCTCGATGGGAGTGAGTTGAGGGAGAGAGTGGATGAGTTACTGAAGTTAGTGGGCTTAGATGAGCTCAACTCCTCGGATAAACTCTATGAGGAATATTCGACGGGGATGAAAGCTAGGCTGAGCATAGCTAGAGCTCTCTTAATAGATCCAGATGTCTTGATATTAGATGAACCGACTTTAGGGCTCGATCCAGCTTCATCGAGGATGATAAGGGAGTTGCTGACGAAGTTAGCCCATGAAGAGGGAAAGACAGTACTCATAACGACGCATAATATGTTCGAGGCTGAGATAGTGTGCGATAGAGTAGCGATAATAAACGATGGGAGGATAATAGCTATAGATACAGTTGAGGACCTCAAGAGCATAGTCGGAGGGGATTTGAGCATAGAGCTATCGATCTCACCGAGCGCTAAGATCTCATTGGATAATCTCAAGCCGTATTTCTCCGATTTGAATGCCGAACTCACGTTGAATGGTGATGAGATCAAGCTCAAAGTACTCGCTAAACCGAGCGAGAGGGATGAAGTGACGCAAGAGCTCTTATTGAGATTGCAGAAGCTCGGGTGCGGCGTGAAGCGAGTGGAGGTGAGAGAGCCCAACTTAGAGGACGTCTTCATAGAGTTGACGAGGGGGAGAGCATGAGCTTAATCGCTCTATTCAAATCAGGGGTGTTCTTAGATCTGTACTTCGTCAAGAATAATAGGGCTAACTTGGTGTCCTTCCTCCTCTGGCCTTACTTGATGTTGATCCTCATGCTAGGTGCTGGCTTCCTCTTCGGATCGACTCAATCCTTCAGATCCAACGTCGGAGAGGACGTAGATCCAATAGTCTTCTTCGTCTCATCTACGCTCATAGCTTCAGCTTCCCTCTCCGTCATGTGGGACGTCGGAGGGGCTGTGTTACTCCACAGGTGGGCCGGGACGCTTCCTTACGTATTATTAGCTCCCTACAGGACTTCAATAATATTGGTCATGGCTTACATCCCTAGATACATCCTCTGGAGCTTCATCCAACTAGCGGAATTCCTCCCCCCTCTGATATTGAGGAAGGGAGTTGATGCTCTCATCATAGATCTCCCGATCCTCTCAGTATCGCTGATCGTCGGGATGCTCCCCCTACTCGGTTTCTCAGCTATATTCGCCTCGATCCTCTTGGTAACGAAGGAGGAGAGCAATATACTCAGTTGGCTCAACCCCATAATACTGATACTCTCGGGGGCTTTTTACCCATCTTACCTCTTCCCCTTATGGGCTAGGGTCATATCTCAAGCCCTCCCAACGACTCATACATTCGAATTAGCTAGGTTGAGTGCTCTGATGTCAGCTCCGGGAGTTAGGGAAGTGATACTGATAATAGGCATATTGCTGGGGATGAGCGCCCTCTACAACGCTCTATCTTATACTATGCTCGGGAAGGCTGAGGAGAGAGCTTTAGGGAGTGGATCTATATGATTAAAGCTATAATCTGGCTTCACGTCCTCAGGTTTTGGAGGCTCAGGTACAGCTTCTTGAATATGATCGTATCTAATGCTATGTGGGTGCTCTTACTCATATTAGGGGTCCTGCTCTTCGTCCCGAGATCACAGCTACCCTACGCCCTGAAATCAGCTTATTGGACGATAGCTTGTTGGAGCGTGATATCCAGCTTCTCCTCTATAGTCGGGGGCTGGACGAATTTCTTCATATCGCTGGGGATGGTCGAGGAGCACATGCTCAGGGGCATCTCCCCATTCCTAGTCATAAGCGGGAGGCTCGTAGTAGCCTCTCTAGTATCAGTGGTCACGATAATATTCATGGGTGCCTTAGTTCAATCCCTCTTCTCAATACCCTTATTCGATATCAGGCCTGAGATAGCTCTCTTCAGTTTCACATTGGTCTCTGTGGAGAGCCTCTTATACAGCCTCTTGGTATCAGCTATCTCAATGAGGTCCAGTATCTCAGAGCAATTCCTCGAGATATTGAACTTCGCAGTCATAGGGATCTTAATAGTCCCGATCTCCGTGATACCAGAGGGATTGAGGATCTTTTACCTCTCCATACCTTACGTAGCTCCAGCTTACATACTGAAAGTAGCTTCCGGATCTGAGGTCCCGGACTTATTGATTATCGCAACTGCTATCTCAATAATAGAGGCTATAGCTTTCCTCCTGATAGCTCTCCTAGCGGTGAGGGCTGCTGAATCTCATATAAGGAGGAATGGGGCGAGAGCTATAGGGTTCTACTGAATTAGATCGAAAATTTTTAATAGTTGATCGAGCTTCATGCCTTATGTCCAGGATAAGGATCGCTTTCATAGGCATCGGTAATAGCGTATCGGCTACGGTACAGGGGATCCACTACTACGCTTCGAATCCAGATAGCGATGGCCTCTGGCACCCTGTAGTAGGGGGCTTCAGAGTGGATGATCTAGAGATAGTCGCTGCTTTCGATATAGATTCGAGGAAAGTGGGCAAGGACCTCTCTGAAGCGATATACTCTGAGCCCAATGCTGTAGGGAGGAGGTTCGATGTCCCTGAGATAGGCGTAATCGTTGAGAGGGGGATACTGAAGGATGAGCTGAACCCTCATATGGCCTCGATCCTCAAGTTAGAATTGGGGAGAGATGATGAGTTCCTCGATGCCCTCAAGGAGAGCGAGCCTGATGTAGTAGTCAACGCTATATCCAGCGGATTGGATGCGACATCTTCAGCTTATGCATCGATATCTAAAGAAGTCGGAGCATCATTCATAAACTTAACTCCCTCTCCAGTAGCTACTAATCCAGAGATCGAGAAGATCTTCTCTGAGAGAGGGCTCGTACTAGCTGGAGATGACTTGATGAGCCAGATAGGTGGGACTATATTCCACAAGGGATTAGCTAGTTTCCTGAAGCTCAGAGGAGTCAAACCGAAGAAGAGCTATCAGTTAGATGTAGGTGGGGGGCTTGAGACGATAAACACTATGTATGAGGAGCTGAGGATGTACAAGAGGGATGTGAAATCCTCAGTTATAGCCGCTGAATTCGAGGAAGGTTGGGAGATAATCGCGGGGACGAGCGATTACGTGGACTTCCTGGGGAACGATAGAGTCATACACCTCCACTTCATAGGGACAGGCTTCATGGGAAGTGAGATCATGATAGAAGCTCATATGAGAGTGAATGATGGTATGAACGCTGGAAATATCATATTGGATGTGATAAGGGCTGTTCATAGAGCTAGATTGGATGGGATGAGCGGTTACGTGGATGAGATATGTAATTACGGGTTCAAGAGGACGAGGAAGTGGAAGAGCGTGTTGGAAGCTACGCTAACTTTCGAGAATGCTTATTGTAGATGAGCTCAGATCCGCACGAAAGGTTCGATGTTATTCGAATCATTCAGTTGAGCTTTATTACCTCGGATCGGGGGTAAATTGGGTGGGGTCGTGAGAGTAGCTTTAGCCTTGATATTGATACTACTCCCCGTATCCCTCTCCCCAGCCTGCCCTCCGAACGCTGGATATGTAGGAGCTATCTATAAGCAGGGGAGCGATTTAGATAGTCTGATGGAGTTCCTCAGGGTGAGCGGGATATCTAGCTCGATGGAAGTCGGTTCCTTCAACTTCTCCCCTTATAGTGATCTCAGCTATCCCTCGATATACATAAACCTCGGGAGTTATGAGGAGGGAGGGAGCGTCAAAGCTTACATCTTCCCCGGGAGTTCCTACACTCTCCTCATGGTCGAGACAGATACAGATCTAAGTGAGGCCCCTCTCATATACGCTGAATCCCTCCTCTCCGGATACTTGAACCCCGAGTTGATAGTGAACGTATCAGCGAGCCCCAACAACTGGGTCCCCCCAGTCCCCTTAGCTGAATGGAGCAAGCTCGAGAAGGGGGAGGAGCTCAGTATAAGCGTTTATAAGTGTGGGTTCATTTACTCTAGGTTGAGGAAGCCTCAGATAGAGAGAGTCGGAGTTATAGCGAATGATATAGATTACTCCCTGTCCTTCAATGTGATAAGGGAAGCTTTCGAGAGGAGAGGAGTTGAAGTCGACTACCTCGGGAGCGGGACTAGAGCTCTGATAAACGCTCAGAAGTACAGAGCTGTCATAATACTCGGAGGTCCGAGAGCGCCGATCGTAGGGAGAGGGGTGATCCCGATAATAGGGGAGGAGAGGAAGGGGCTAGAGGAGAGAGGATGGGTCATAATAACGAGGCCCTGGGGAACTGGTATAGCTGTAGTGATAGCTGGAGCTGACAGGTACTTGACTAGGGACGCAGTTAAGAAGTTCGTATCGAGCGAGCTCTTCGAGCGAGTAGTTAAGGTAGTGAAGGAAGGGGGCGAGATAAAGAGTATCTCCCAGAAGAAGGGCTTAGTTGAGCTAGTATCTTCCTTCGGGAGATGCGGTTATCAAGAGGGCCCCGATCTGAGCGTGACTGTTAGGGGGAGTTATGCTTACGCTAACTACAGCTTAGGCCACGCGAACCCTTGCGCTAAGTTCGTCCTGAGGGATTACGAAGTGGAGGGTAATAGGATAAAGATTGAGCTCAGTATGGAGGAGACAGCTGAGATATGTGTCCAATGCGTAGGTGTTATATACGCTGACTTCGTCATAGGGCCCCTGCCCCCGGGCAGCTATGAATTATGCATCAGGGGGGTATGCGTACAATTCGAGATCTAATTCTACTCAATTATTTTTTCATAGATATATATTATAGGAGAAATCATTGATGAGATTGACGTGAGGATATAGAGAACTGAGATCACGTGAAGGGGCATGAGACTGCCTGAATGAAAGGTCAGCGTGAGGTAGAGGAAGGATGTGTAGAGAGCGACTGATGGAATCGATATGTAAGGATTAGCTAAGACGCCTAGATACTTTCTAGCTACTTCCTCATCTAACTCCCTCAATATGAGGAATTGTACTGCTATTGAGAATAACGGAGCGAGGAGGAATAAGGGAAGGAATGGATTCGCTGACAGATCCCTCAATTTATTTTCTAGTGCTGATATATTGGCTTTATCCCTCTCTATCGCTTTCTCTATCCTCCCGATGATATCGAGGGTATCTTGAACTACGTAAGCGAGTTCCTCCTCGTAGAAGCTCTTGAGAGTGTACCTGTAAGGCATCCCCTCTATCTCTGAGACTATTCTGCTGTCCTCAAGCTTGAATCTGATCCGACCGAAGTTCTCCAAGTCATATGTGAAATTCAAGCCCTTGAGGTCTCCGCTCCATATCTCATCCCCCGTGAAGAATATCTTAATCGAGTCTCCCTCCTTAGAATAACTGAAGAGCCTCAAGACGAGAGGAGCTATCGCTTCCCTCCTCAGATCGGCTTTTATACTCAAATAGTTTATCTCATTCCTCAGTACATCGATCTTCTTAGAGGTCTCCCAGATGAGCTCCATCTCGGAGAGATAGGATCCGAACGCACTGTATATCGAGATTATAGATAGCAAGAGTATTATGAGCCCCTTCATCTCAATCCACTCGAGAGCCTGAGTAGCGCTTCCCTCTTCTCATGATCCGATAGCCTGGATTGAACTATCCCGGAGCGTAGGACCTCTACAGCTCTATCCATTAGCTTGGGCCTGACTGGGAAGGGCACACCATCTTTACCTCCGAAAGCGAAGCTGTACCTAGCTGGATCCCTCCTGCTCGCTGGGGCATCGTAAATTACCTCAGCTACGAGGGAGAGAGCCCTGAGTAAGGAAGGCCCGATTCCTCTTATCAGTAAGAGCTCCTCATAATCCCTCGGATCCATCTGATTCGCTATCTCAACTGCCTTCCAATCTATCTTGAGGGGCATCTTGAGGTATCTCACCCCTAGATAGGGGCTCAAAGGCCCGGCTCTCATCTCCTCAATCAATCCCTCTAGCTTGGATCTACCCTCTTTTATCAGATCTAAGGAAGCTCTTCTATTCTCCTCAGATTCCTCAGCAGCTAAGTTCAGGACTTCCTCTCTGCTCTCAGCTATCACACCATAATGGGGGTCCATTAGGAACCCCCTCAGCTCGTATGAGATCCAGTGATACCTCCTCGCTGTCTTCCTCTCTACGTTCATCCCCTGTTGTATCACTGCCCACTCACCATCCTCAGTGAAGAGGAGGGCGTGATGGTATATAGTATGGCCGTCTTGAACTGCTGCATTATCTACCTTAGCTGTCAGCCTGCTCACCCTTTTAAGCTCCTCTATAGAGTGGTATCTCAGGGAGAGAGCTTCTCCCTTCCTCTCTATCTCATCAGGAGTTTCTAAAGCCTTCTTCCCCTTCCCACCGCAGAGAGCTATCCCCAGATCCTCCTCATCTAGGACCTCCCTTATGACAGCTGTCAGGACAGTGGTAACGCCTGAGGAGTGCCAATCGTATCCTAAGACGCAACCTAAGGATTGGAACCAGTAAGGATCGCTCATCCTGAGTAAGAACTCCCTCCTACCGAACTCATCCACTATAGTCCTTATTATCTCCCTCCCCAGAGCTTTCATCCTAGAGTAGAGCCAGGGAGGAGCTTTCCCCTCATGTAGGGGGAGCTCGGCCTCTCCAACTATCTTCATCCTGGAGATCATGAGGGAGAGCCTAATAACCTTTTTCCGTCAGCGACTGATGCTTATGAATTCGCTCAATATCTTGAGGAGGAGGGAGAAGAGGAGGGAAGATACTAAGATCAAGAGGGAGCTCAACACAGAAGTAGTCAGGAGGTAGCTGGAGAGGAACCTGAACTCGAGGGCGTTCTCAACCCCCATCAGATACCACCAGCTCAAGAGGAGCTGAACGATGAGGAGGGGGAAGATGAAGAGAAAAAGATAGATGAGTATCTCCTCCAGGTCATATCGGAAGGTCAGGATCGATAGTGCTAATGCTATTAAGACATAGATCTCGAGGACCGGGAGTTCCATAGAGTTCAGGATCCAGATCAGATCTCCTATTGAGGCTCCTGCTATCGCATAGTAGATAGTTATCTGGGCCCTCCCTATCAACACCCCTCCCTCAGTAACTTCGGCATCGTAGGTCTATGCACGAAAGGAGCTCCATGTATCTCGGAGAAGATGAAACTCTCCATCTTCCTCCTCCTAGTGGGCCTCTCGATCTCTCTAGCTTTCCCTATCACTATTATAGCCACGGGCTTCCTATCTGCGGGGGCTCTTATGACTTCCATCACCTTCGAATCATCGAAAGCCCCTATCCAACACGTCCCGTAACCTAAGGCATGAGCCGCTAACATCGCGAAAGTAGCGGCTATAGTAGCATCTTGAAGGGAGTAGAGCTCAGCCCCCCTCCTCCCGTACCTCACTGAGGACCTCTGCGGGACTGAGAGGAATACTAGATGGACTGAAGCATTTATCATGAAGTTCTGATTGTATGAAGCTCTAGCTAAGAGCTTTTTCCTATCCGGATCTCTCACCACGACTATCTCATAAGCTTGTAAGTTTCCAGCTGATGGGGCGCTACACGCAGCCTCTAGTATCACGTTGAGATGATCCTCGCTTATCTCCTCCCCCGTGTAGCTCCTGACAGACCTCCTCTCAGCGAAGACATCGAATATATCCGGCATCATGATCATACAAATTAACTTAAATAAAAGGGTTTCTATCAAATTTTTAAGGGAGAGGCCTCTCGTAGGAGCTCTATCGAGTGGACCGGTAGTTGAGCTGAGCGGCGATCACTCGAGATATTTAAATCCCCCCTGGGCAATTATCAGGATGGGTAGTTGCGCGGTATGCGGTAGGTCCTCCCCCCTCATAGCTAGAGCTATAGGTGTCTGCCTCGAGTGCCTTAGAAGCGATCCTAAATCAGTTGAATACGCTCTCTCAACGCATAGGAGGGAGAGAGCTAGGATAGGCCTGCCGCCCGAACCTCCTAGAGGTGAAGGGATTAAGTGCGGGCTCTGCGATTCTGAGTGCATGATCCCAGATGGTAAGCTCGGTTATTGTGGGATCGTGATGAACGATAATGGGAGACTCGTTAATTTAGCTGGATCCCCTGAGAGCGGTATCTTAGAATATTATTACGATCCGATCCCAACGAATTGCGTCGCCCATTGGTTCTGCCCAGCGTCAACTGGCATGGGCTACCCAAAATGGTCTGTGAGGAAAGATACTGAGCTCGGATACTATAACTTAGCGGTCTTCTACGGAGCATGCAATCTAGACTGTCTCTTCTGCCAGAACTGGTTCTTTAGAGATCTTACTGTAAGTAGGAGGCCTATAGTGAACTTCAGGGAGCTCATCAAAGCTTCCTCGAGGAGGCCGGTCACTTGCGTCTGTTTCTTCGGCGGGGACCCATCGCCTCAGATATCTAACGCTCTCTTAGTAGCGAATGAGTTGATGAAAATGGGGAAGATAATGAGGATATGCTGGGAGATGAACGGTCATCTGAATCAGAGGACGATGGCAGCTGTCCTCAACAGCTCCCTCAGGAGCGGGGGGATAGTTAAATTCGATCTCAAAGCATGGAACCCGAGCGTCTACTTAGCCCTGACCGGTAGGGATATAGGGAAAGCTTATGAGAACGCTGCGATGGCTCTGAAGCTCTCATTAGAGAGGCCTGAGGTCCCTCTATTCACAGCTAGCACTCTATTAGTCCCGGGATACGTCGATGAGGAGGAAGTGAGGATGATAGCTAAGTTCATAGCTTCCATAAATCCGGACACACCTTACAGCCTTCTAGCATTCCATCCGAGCTATTTAATGGCGGATCTCCCGAATACCAGTAGGAAGCATGCTACGGAAGCTCTGAAAGCAGCGAAAGATGAGGGGCTCACGAGGATACATATCGGGAATCCCTGGCTCTTGACTAGAGAGGATTATTAGCTTCAACTATCTCCAGAAGCTGCCAAAGACTCTCTATCCTCGGTAAGTTCCCGCAATTCACTTTAGATCCTCTGAGATCAGCTAACTTCGTGTAATGAACTGCTTTGAGCCCTGATCTCATCGCCCCTATGACGTCCTGATAGCAAGAATCCCCTACGTGGATTATCTGATCTCCATCCAATCCCAATTCACTCTTGAGAGTCCTGAAGATCTCAACTTGAGGCTTGACCAACCCTATGTCTGATGATGATATTATGACATCGAATAAATCTAATCCTACGTTCTTAAGTATCCCCCTTATGCTCCTAGTTGAGAAAGACGTATTAGTCACTAACGCTAGCTTCATCCCCCTCCTCTTGAGCTCCCTCAGTACTTCAGGGGCTTCTTGATTCAACCTAGGGGTGAAGCCATCCGTGGATTCCTCATAAGCTCTGACTAGAGCATCTAGATCATCTAAGCTCATGCCCAAGCTCATTAGGATCATGCTCAGCAGGTCCTTCGCGGGCATTAACATCCTGAAGTCCTTAGTAGCTGCGTAAGCTTCCCTTATGACTCCCTCCTCTATATCATATCCTAAGCTATTGAGGAAATCCTTGATCGCTCTAACTCTCATCCCTACGTATATTTCCTCATCCTCTTTAGTCTCCCATATGAGAGTGAACCATAGGTCGAAGGAGACCGCCCTTATCAAATCGACCCCCGCAATCATATCGCTATATTAAAAATCCCTGAGCTTCCTCTCGAGCTCGAAGATAACGGTGCCGCCGCAAGTATAAGGGGGCCCCGGGTCGGGGCATTGCACGTAACCTAGATCTCCGCTCCCTATCCCCAAGAGCTCCGGCTTGACTCCCTTCAGGAAGGGGCTGAGGAGTGTCAACATAGAGGAGAGAGCATGTATGCATACTTTCGATCCCTCTAAGCGAAATCCTACTATAGAGAAGGAATCCCCCTCAGAGTAACCAGCGGCACATCTCCCCCTGACTTCCTTTACCCTCACGATTACTTCATAACTCATAATACCACCTCGCTTAAGGGCTTCAACGACTCGAGACTATATAAAGGAGCCTCGGGATATCTAGAACCCTCATCCTCACCCTCCCCCCGAATCCCACTTCCTCCTCCAAGTCTATGAGGCGATCGTTAATTATTATCCTGGGTTTACCGATCCTCCCCACCATGAACTCCAGTTCGGAGTAGGACTTAGAGATATTGGAAGCGCGGAAAGGCCCTCCCTCATGGCAGAGGTGACCCAATTCCTCAGGGTCGACTTGAGGCTCCTCCCCACCGTTAGGATCCTCATAAACTAATTCGAAGAGTTCAAAAGATCCCTCCTTTACCAAGAAAGTTTCAGTCACATTCAGTCCGAAGAGGGAGTTCTTCCACTTATAGATGATAACTTCTCCCTCACTCAAGCAGGAAGCATATATTAGCCTGCCGCTCTCAACATCTAGGAGCGTAACTAAATAACACTCAGGTATCAGACAGTAATGGGAGAATAAGAGAAAAAAGATTATTGGGATTGTCCACTTCATCTATCCCTTTATCACTCCCATCTCCTTGAAGAACTTCTCAGCTCCGGGATGTATGTAGCTGCGAGCTTCCTCACTAGCTTGCATATAAGCTAGCTCGGGCGTTAGCTGAGATGCCTTCTTCCAAGCCGCTGCGAGCTCATCCAAGTGGCCGAATATAGCTTTAGCGATCTCGTATAATCTATCCTCTGGGAAGTCCTTCATCACAGCGAGTACGGCAGTAATAGCTATAGTCTCCACATCTTCCTCTAGCCCAGGATACGCGCCTTTAGGTATCTTCGTCTTATGGAATACTGCTGGGTACTTCTGGATTATCTTATCGGCTATCTCACCTGAGATCGGTACGAACTTTATCTTGAAACCTGGTGTCGTCGCTAAATCGACTATTGAGGAAGTGGGCACAGCACCACTCCAGAAGAAGGCATCTAGTTTCCCATCCTTCATAGCTGACCCTGAATCAGCTGGTGAAAGCCTCTCCCTTATGAAGTCCTTATCGGGATCTATCCCTAAGGCTGATAGTACGTATAAGGCCTGCTCCTCAGTACCGCTAGCTGGAGGGCCTGTGCTAACCCTCTTGCCCTTGAGATCATATAGTGAGTTTATGCCGGAACCCTCATACGTCACTACATGGAGGGGTTGCTCATAGAAAGCCATGAAAAGTCTCACGGGCTCAGGCTTATCAGATACTAAGGGGAACTTGCCCTGATTGAGCAGTACTATGTGATAATCGTAACAGAAAGCCATACCAGCTTTCCCACTCACTAAGAGCCTGAGGTTATCTCCTGCTGCTGTCGTCACCTCAGCTGTCGCCTCTGTCTCCGGGACGTATTTCGTTATCACTCCAGCTATCGCTCCGCCCAGCGGATACCAGACACCTCCCGTCGTCCCTGTTGCGATGCTGAAGGATAATCTTTCCCTCGTAGTCGTAGTGGTCTCTGTTGGGGTTGTTTCAGTGGGCATTACTGGAGTTGTCGTTGGAGCTGGAAGCGTGAGATAATAGCCGAGGGCTACTAAGATAATTAAGATAACGACTATTATTAGGGCGAGGGCCCCTCTCGATATACCTCTCGCCATAGGACCACCTCGGCCCACTCCTTAAACTCAGTGATACTTATTAAGTATTATGCTAGGGAGATCTCGGCGTAAATAAAAAATATTTACTGTTTTTGCATTAAACTTTTCATTCCCTTATATGACCTCAAGGCTATTATCACAGCTGAAATTATGTAGAATGGTATCGCCCAAATCGAGAATATCCAGAAGGCGAGGAGGGAGCCTGATGCTATTAGTAAGAACCTCTCAATTCTTGAGAGATCTACTCCGATGTGACCTATGCTGCCTATAGCTAGGAGGAACAGGGAAACTATTGAGACTGATGTCGCGATAAGGAAGCCCTCTGGATCCGAGCCCACTATCAATAAGTTTGAAGCTAATTTATTCGATGAGAACATGAAGGGCACGAGGAATGTGGGCAGAGTATACTTCCAAGCTTGCATCATCGCCCCGTAGGCATTTGCCCCCGTGATCGCTGCAGCAGCTGAGGGTGAGAGAGCCACTGGTGGCGAGACTTCAGATAGGACAGCGTAATAGAATATGAGCATATGGGCTGCGTGAGCAGGTATGCCCACATGAACGAGAGCTGGAGCTATTATCGGGACACAGACGACGTAAGTTGCCGTTATGGGAAGGCCGAGCCCTATTATTATTGAGGATATCGCCGCAAGTATCATGACGAATATATGGATACCACCACTTAACTCTACTATCATATGGGATAGCTTGAGACCGAGTCCCGTCAGGGTGAAAGCACCTGTTATTATCCCTGCAGCAGTCAATAGAACGGCTATTGAGACGAATGATTTCGCAGCATCATAAAAAGCTGAGATAAGCCTTCTAGGGGTGAGCCAATCCCCTCTATTCTTGCTCAGGAAACTTGTGAGTATCACCACGAGTATCACCCATAACGCGGCCGTCGCTGGAGATCTACCGAGCCCGACTAAAACTACTAGAACTATTAAGGAGAGTAAATGGTAACCCTTTGTCTTGAGGACTTGCTTAAGACTGGGTGCGGATATCTCAGGGGGCTTGAATTTGTACTTCCTCGCTTCAACTTCCGTCATGAAGAACATCGCTATGTAGTAGAGGGCAGTGGGCATAAGTACCATCAATATTATGTCCCAGTAACTCACGTCGAGGAACTCCATCATCAGGAAGACGGCAGCCCCCATGAGGGGAGGAGATATCACCGCACCTATACCACCAGCTGAGATCAAGCCAGCAGCCATCTCAGCTGTATATCCAGCTTCCTTCAGGGTGGGCCAGAGGACAGGAGCTAGGGACATAGTCGTAGCGACTCCACTCCCCTGAGGTCCGCCTAAGAGAGCTGTAGCTAATA